>NZ_JASJDK010000126.1 GCF_030065675.1 Mastigocoleus sp. MO_188.B34
TCCAGGGTAGGGGTCAGATTCAATATATTGGTAACCCCGATCGAGTCGATCGCTGGGTAGATGAATGGGTGGAAGGTGCAAAAAATCAAATTCCCAAATTTATTAATAGAGAAAACAATCACAAGTTTCAGAAACAAGAATATAAGATTACTTGGCGATTTGTCTCCAACAGCGGACAGGATGAAGATATCATTCGACCAGTAATCGCTACCGGGGGATTTCCATATTATCCTGGTGCAAGTATGAAAGGTGCATTTTTAAGGTCTTGCACTAGTCAACAAGCTAAAGATTACTGCGGTAGTCAAATTTCTAGTAAAGAAACCAAACCAGGTATTTTGCGCTTCCATGGTGGTTATCCAAAAGATAATTCCTGGAGAGAACAACCCCTAGTTGATGTCGTCCATCCACAACAGGATTGGCAAATTAAAGAACAAGCAAAACACTCTGCATTCATTCAAATATCACTTTATCAGCCTACATTAGTTTTTGGTATTTCTAGTCGAGTCGAACTTGATGAAACACAGTGGGAGATAATTTGGAAAATTTGGGAAAGTGCTTTAGAAAAGGGTCTTGGTTGTCGTGTCAGTGCGGGTTATGGTCACAGCAGAAAGCATTCAGAAACTAAATTACTCTTTGTAGGATTACGAGGACAAGGATTAGCATCCCAATTAATTGGTCAAAATGGTACGGAATCCGGCGAATTTCGTCCCAATATGTTTAAAGCTGCACTACGGGGACACACCTTACGTCTGTTCAGCGGTGTTACCGATGAAAGCACAGCTGAAGAATTAACAAAAGAATTGTGGGGAGGTTTTGCAGGTAAGAAAAGTATTGTAGGCCATTTAGGTATTGCTTTCCAAGCCGTTGATTTGTACACAGATACTTACTGGTATCGTAACTTTCCAATGCCTGTTTATGAGTTGGAAGAAGGTATGCTAAATATACTATGCTTATCTTCTGCTTCAGAAGCACAAAGAAGTAATTTAAAGAAATTAGTCATTCCAATCGTTAAATTTTCCCTGCTTTTGGGTGGTTTTGGTAAATCATGGCGACGGGTAGATCATCGCTTAGTTTTACCCAATTATGTCAAGAATAATCATAATCCTACAATTGGTTGTCATTGGGAATTTACCAATAGATCGACACCTTTATACTGTCCAGTTAATCAATTAGAAGACATCACAACTTTCCTGAATAATTTACATAATAAAACCCTCAAAAATTGGCTTAAATATAAACATAAATACAAACATAAAACATCAACTAATCAAGTTAGTAAATGGCGGGAAGCATGGCACCCAGAAAAAGTAGAAGTATGGGGTCGCTTTGCTGAAGATATCGAAGATAGTTTAGCTGTGAAATGGTTTCATAGCCCCTATCAGGGAGAAAAGTCAATCAAAGGTTCTAGTTTAACAGGTAGTATAAACAAAATAGGGCGAATGTGGCATCGAATGTATCCACATTATATTAAATATTCAGATGGTAAATTGAAGCGAAAAGCAGGAAAGTATATTGAGCTATTAACGATTTTTCCAGATAAATCTGATGAAGTAACTCAAAATTTTCTCCGATTTTTGCAAACTAATACTGCATTTGAAAAGCTTTGGTGAAGATGAAAGTAAAAAGTAAAAAGTAAAAAGTAAAAAGTCATTAGCGGATTGCACGCGTCTGACGACGAACCGTAAGGTAGCGTGTCCGTAGGACATAACAGACCGCGCTTATGTCTTCGACACGCTTTGCTAACAGCGAGCAAAATTTATTGGCGGATCTGTTCCGTTCCGTAGGTAGCGCAGCTATGAACCTTCTCGGGTATAGCAAATCAGAAGCTTAATTTAATATAGCAATCCTAAATCATTTGTAAAAATCAATATTGTAGAGACGCGACATGTCGCGTCTCTACAGAGTCGTCTGTTCACGAATCAAATATGATTGCTATATATATAGCTTTTAACCCATTTAGGAGAACAGAATTCATAAATTTCATAACCTAACTATATAGTGTAATAAATATGAGTATTTGGATTATTACTATTGGTAACAGCGATGTCATACTCAAGCATGACAAAAATTGGAATCCCCTATATCAAGAAGTTGTAGATGACTTAGAATGTCAACTTTTTTCCTCTGCTACTCCTATCAATTCCGATGATAAAAGTAAGGGATATACAGTACCAGCAAGAGTATTAGGTTTAGTTTATGGCAACCAACCTGATTATGAAAAGGATTTAGATTTTCCTCTATTAAATACTTTCTCTCAGTTTTTTGCAGATTCCCATCATCTACCAGAAAAAATTATTGTTATTCTCACCGACCAACAACATATCTTTTCAGAAGATGAAAGAGATTGTAAAGAAATTCCTTATTGGCAAGATACTTGTACTCTTGAACCAATAATAACAAGATATTTTCAGGATAGATTTCCCCAACTTCAAGAAGATACAAATATTAAATATATAACACTTAATCCATTACCGGGAACCAATAATAAACATAAAGGTTTAGATGATTGGGATAAAGTATTAAGTTTGGTTCAACAAGCTTTTAAAGAAATAGATATAGTTAATGATAAAATAGCTAACAACCAAAAAACCGTATATGTCAGTCATCAAGCAGGTACTCCTGCAATTTCTTCAGCAGTTCAATTTATCAGTTTAGCGAAATTTGGTAAGGATGTTCAATTTTTAGTTAGTAGTGAATACGAAAACAGTGAACAACAAACAAGTAAATACCAAAAAATTACGAGTTCTACCTATCTACGTGGAATTCAGTTTCAAAAATCAAAAGAATTATTAGAACGCTTTGACTATTCGGGAGTGGAAAGTTTACTCACTCCCTACTTGACTAACCCCGCAGATGGAAAAGCACAGAAAATCCTCAGTCTAATCAAAGCTGCACAATATTGGAATTGTGCAAAATTCGATGAATTTCAAAAATATGCTACAGCAATAGGAGACACTGAACAAAAACGTTCAAAACAATGGTGGTGGAGTAGTTATGAAGCTGCTTATTTAGCGGTGGTACGTTTAAAGCAGGGTAATAATGTTGAAGCAGTATTTCACAGTTTCCGAGCTTTAGAAGGGTTAATTTGTAAGTGGGTGGTCGTTACTTATCCATCTTATGTTGAAAAAAATAAGAAAAAAGGCGAATCATTTGATATTAAAGATACTATTTTACCTAAAGTACCTAGCCTGCCAAAATTTTATGAAAATAGCTTATTAAGAAAGAAAAAACAAGGTTTATATGGTGACTTCGCTTACCAAATTTTATTAGCATCACGACCAGAATTAAATAAAAATGAGAACCTTAAACCAGAAATTTGGAATATAGTAAGAAATGAAAGAAATGCATTATTTCATCAGTTATTAGGTTTAGAAGAAACTGAAGTTTTTCAAGCATGGCAAACTTCCAATCAACTAGAATGGGAAAAAAGAGTTTTAGGTTGCTTGAATTTTATATCGGGACAAAACTTTACATCTTTGCAGGAAGCCAGTCTTATGTCTGTCGTACATCAGGAATTAAAGGATGCGATTGCAAACTATGAATAAACTCAACTCTTCTTATTGCTTTTATATTAGTTGAAGTTATAAATTTACTTAAATTGATAAGCGTCTGAGGGGTCAGGTAAAAGCTAGAACCCGCATTCTTACGTTGACCCCCTCAGGTGCTTATCAGTTATTTACTATCAATAAGCACAGCTAATCTATAGCTGGTTCTAGTACATCGTGGTAGAAATAAAGCACCCATTTATAAAAAGTCAAAGCTAGTAAGAAGAACACTTATGTCCTACGGACACGCTACGCTAATGACTTTTGACTTTTGACTTTTTACTTCCGCACAGCGGTACTAGTTACTTTTTTTGGGAATAGCAGATCCAAGCCAAAATTCCACAAACGAAAGTAAAACCGGAGTAATGGGACTAATCAAATATTTGAACAAAAAATCTGCGATCGCGGTTTTGTGGGGACGATTGAGAAGAAATGTTGCAATAACAATGGCGATACAAGCAATAGCGGCGGTCACGTAGAAAAATGGTAGGTAACTTCCAGTAATACCTTTAATAGCTGCAATAGTAAAAATACCTAATAAACCACCCAATCCAAAGGAAGTAAACATCAAACCATAATTACTGGGATAATTATTCAATCCAAAAAAGCTCAAAGTTGCTGCGGGAGCAACCGCTAACCAAGCACCCAAACACAGCCAAAAGATAGAATAGGCTACGAGAAAATTAATTAATTGTCCCTGGGAAGTATTCAATACGATCGCTGATGCAATCAAAATCAATACGTTGATTACAATAGTGGTTAATTTAGGCTTTAAACGGTCATTTAGCCAGCCAAATAAAGGACGACCAATACCATTGAAAGTTGCAAATAGAGGAATCGCAAAACCTAATTGTTCCGGTTGAAGTCCAACAATTTCTTGTCCTACCTGAGCTGTGGTAGCAATTGCGGTAAGTCCAACAAAAGTACCAACACCATAGCAAATCCATAACCCATAAAATGATTGGGTCTGCACCATCGGTAAGTTTGCTACTGAATTATTACTGTTGCTTTGGGAACTACCTTGAATATCATTTTTAATGCTTGCTTCAGGATTATAACCATCAGGTAACCAGCGCTTGGGAGGCATTTTTAAAACTTGCGCGATCGCCAATATAATACCTGTAAATACAACGCCTAAAATCACAAAAGTATTCCTGACTCCAAAGGCTTTAATTAAATTAATTGCAATCGGAGCAGTTACTAAAGGAGAAAGTCCAAAGCCAACAACCGTCATACCTACAGCAAAACCCTTGCGTTCAGGAAACCAGCGAGCAGCAACCGCAAGAGGAACCCCGTAGACAATTCCAACTCCAATACCCGCAATTACGCCATAACTAATAATTAAAAAAGGTAAATTTGGGGCAATACTAGAAAGAAAATAACCAATTCCCAGAATAATTCCACCAGTGATGGTCATAATCCGGGGACTAAATCGGTAAATATATAATCCGCTAATCGGCATTGCTAAGGTAAACATTACCCCTAATACCATAAAAGGTAATAGGATTGTTCCCGGTTTTGCTTGTAGTGCAGTTTCAAAATGGGTACTAAAAATACTCCATGAATACACCGTTCCCAAACATAGCAAAACAATCAAACCAAAAGGAATAAAAAACCATCTTCCTACTTCAGGTTTGAGCCCAAATAATGTTTCATCTTTGGGGAAGTCAAAATATTTTATCTTATCCACAAAGTATCACCTAAAATTGCTAAAAATCATCCTAAACACTTATTAGATGGAGATATAGCAATCCTAAATCATTTGTGATAATCCAATATTGTAGAGACGTACCATGGTACGTCTCTACAGGATTTATCTGTTCACAAATCAAATATGACTGCTATATAATTTTTTTATTAAAGCTAAATGTAAAATTTGACAATACTATTTTGGGAATATTTATACTAACTAACTGCAAATTACTAAATTTATCTTACAGCAGTATTGGTGAATATTGATATCACATATTTTCTGCAAAGTTAGCAGTCTTGCTGGAATTTCTCATCTACCATTAGTTTTATTATAGTTACCATAAGATAGATTCATTAATATCCCTGAAACTATTGTTGCTGAATCAAATTATTCACAAAGAACTATATAAATAGTAAAATTAGATTGTCAAAACTGTGTAAAAGTATAGTTTGCTGAGTATAAATATACTCAATTTATCGCTCTTCCAGAAATAAGTATTCCATAAACTTATTAATCGTCAACAAGTGATTTAAATCTAGCCTGTAGAAGAAGGTAGTTCTATGTTGCATCTTCTTATCGACTATAAACACATTCAGAAGTGATATTTGAATCTTACAGCATATTGCAGGTTTATGAGGTACACCAAAAATCCCCGCTAACCCTCTCCCTCTTTCCCTCTCCCACACTATGGCTGACGCCACGCTTGCGCTAAGGGAGAGGGATGTCCGTCAGGACAGGGTGAGGGCGTACCTCATTTACTTGCAAAGTGTTGTATGAATTGCGGTTTAGTAAATATGTGATACAAGTTTAGACTTAGATTTTGAGGCTTAGATTTTGAGACTTAAATTTTGAGACTGAAAGTTTTATACTTAAATTTTATACTTAAAGTATCCAGGTTCTGGAATTTACCGCATTACAGTTCATCTTAAATATATTTTGTATTGCATTTCATTTAATTATTATCACTAAAAATACGATGAATAAATATACTTTTTCCCAAACAGAAGAATATCAAATGTCGGGTTTGATTGATTATAGCGAACTCAAATCATTGTCGGGAATATGGGAAATAGTAGCTAATAAATTTGGAGATACTACTGCCTTAGTCGATCCCCATAGTAAATTATCTACAGTTCTAACTTACTCACAACTACATTACCAAATCCAACAATTTGCAACCGGAATTCAAGCTCTCGGTATACCGCAAAACCCCGAGGAAAATATACCTCCAAGAGTTGCTTTATTTGCTGATAATAGTCCTCGTTGGATGATAGCCGATCAAGGAATAATGATGGCTGGAGCAGCTAACACGGTACGTTCTGCAACCGCAGATAGGGAAGAATTATTATATATTTTGGAACATAGCGGTAGTATCGGTTTAGTTGTAGAAAATCTTAAAACTTTACATAAACTTGCACCGGAAATATACAGTAGTTCATCAAATAATTCATCAAATATATCATTGCAATGGATAGTCATATTATTTGATGAAGAAACAAACGAAACTGCAAATATAAAAGATACTCAAGCAGATAGTTATACAGGTATTAATCAGACAGATATTACTCAAACAGATATTGCTCAAACAGATATCAAGATAATTAATTTTTCCCAATTAATCCAACTAGCAACCGATCATAAATTTCAACCCACCGAAAGTAATCCCCAGAAACTAGCGACATTAATGTACACATCTGGAACTACTGGGAAACCTAAAGGTGTAATGTTAAGTCACAGTAACTTAATTCACCAACTTACTATTCTCCCTGCAATTCTTCAACCCAGTCCAGAGGATAAAACTCTGAGTATATTACCTACTTGGCATGTTTTTGGGCGAGTGGGAGAATATTACATGCTATCTCAAGGATGTACCCAAATCTATACAAATCGTCGTTATTTTAAACAGGATTTACAGGAATATAAACCCCAGTATGTGATTGGAGTTCCCCGACTCTGGGAATCGATGTACGAGGGAATTCAAAAATCATTCCGTGATAAACCGCCACGGATGCAAAAATTAATTAATAATTTTCTTAAAGTAAGTGGGAGATATATTAAAGCTGTCCGTACTTGGAAAAAACTCGATTTAGAAAATTTAAACCCTACCAAAGCAGAAATCATTAATGCTTGGAAAACCACTATATTACTCGCACCCCTACATTTTCTTGGAGAAAATATTGTCTATAAAAAAATTCAACAGGCAATGGGAGGTAATATAAAACAATTAATATGTGGTGGTGGTTCCCTAGCCCAACATTTAGAAGATTTTTTTGAAATTGTGGGAATTGAAGTATTAGTTGGGTACGGACTTACAGAAACATCTCCCGTAATTTGTGCGCGTCGATATTACCGAAATTTACGAGGTAGTTCGGGTAAACCGGTTGGGGGAACCCAAATCAAAGTTGTAGACCTAGAAACCAAAGAAATTTTACCTGCAAATACCCGAGGTTTGGTAATGATAAAGGGAGAACAGGTAATGCAGGGGTATTATTTAAATCCCGAAGCGACCAAAAAAGCGATCGATTCTGACGGATGGTTTGATACAGGTGATATTGGTTGGTTAACAACAGAAAATCAAATAATATTAACTGGTAGGGCAAAAGATACTATTGTGCTGACAAATGGGGAAAATATAGAACCCCAACCCATTGAAGATGCTTGTTTGCGAAGTCCCTACATCGACCAAATTATGCTTGTAGGACAGGATCAAAAATCATTAGGTGCTTTAATAGTCCCCAATTTTGAAGCCTTAGAAGCCTGGTTGTTAAATCAAAATTCATTTATTCTGAACTCCGATCTAAGTACCAATTTAAATCATGAAGTAATTCGTAAGCTATTTCGAGAAGAATTAAATCGAGAAGTTCGCGATCGCCCTGGATATCGTCGTGATGATGAAATCATTGTGTTTGAATTAATCCCCGAACTTTTCACAATCGAAAATGGTTTATTAACTCAAACATTAAAGCTTCGTCGCAATATGGTGATGGAACGCTATCGAGATACGATCGCAAACTTATTTTCGTAGGTAACGTTCCCACACCATAATCTCTGATTTGGTGTGGTTAAAGTTGAATCTCACAACAAAGTATTCATAACAAAATATTCACGATAAAACATTCACAACAAAGCATCTATGTATCCAGCGAAGCTTTGAGCTCTTCAATTTTTTGGAGTGCATTTTTAGAGTAGCTTGATTTTCCTTGTTTTTTATAAAGGTCTGCAGCTCTCTGGTAATTATACATTGCTCGCTTTGTCTTTCCTTCCATTAGAGACTGAGTATGAGCTTTTGCATAGTAGATATCAGCATTTTCAGGAGTAATACTAATAGCTTTAATGTAATCTTTTACAGCCATTTCATATTGTCCCAAACCAGAATAAGCAATTCCTCTGTTAATATAGGCGTCTGCATAATCAGATTTAATAGCAATAGCTCGGTTATAATCTTCTACAGCTAATTGATGCTTGGGTTCCTGCAAAGAAGAATAAGCAATTCCCCTGTTAACATAAGCATTAATTAGTTGAGACTTGGTGGGAGCAATATCAGTTTGACTGTTGTGATCCTTAATGACTTTGCTATAGTCTGCGATCGCTTCCTGATACTTCTTATGTCTAAAATAAACTACTCCTCTGTTAATGTAAGCGTTTTTTCTCTTTAAGTTACTGGTATTGGGATTGTTGATAATTTTAGTGGAATTTTCGATAGATTTGGTGTCGCGTCGATCATTACCCCTAGTGTAATAATCTTTGGGTGTCACCTCTAGAGATGGAAGAAATTTCTTTGCACTGAGACGAGATGCAATCGTAGAAGGAATTTTAGATTTTGGAGATGTACTCGAAGCAGGAGCAGGAGAAGTTAGGGATGTGGGAGATTCTGTTGGAGAAGGAGATGTTACAGGAGATGGAAGCGCAGAAATTGGAGATTCTTGTGGGGAAGGACTAGGAGAAACCAAAGATGTAGGGGATATGGTCGGAGAAGGAGATGCTGTTGGAGAAGGAAGTACAGAAATTGGAGATTTTGTTGCAGAAGGACTAGGAGAAACTTGAGGTGAAGAAGACTTTGTAGAAGAAGAAGCACTAGAAGAAGGAGCACTCGCAACAGGAGACCCAACTAAAATAGGTACATCTTTACAGATGTGGGGATATGTAAAACTATTTTCTCCAGATTTACCACCTTCTTGAGGACTGGAGTTGGGCTGCAAATAGTCACCTACTAATTTACAAGCCTGCGCCATTAATTTATCATCCTGTGATATCCCAATGGAAAATACAGTTCCAGCGGCTAAAACACTACCTCCGAAAGCAAAAACACCACGTAAAGCTTTCTTTTGGTTTTTCCTTCGAATACTGCGTCTGACAAAATCAGTTTCGGCTGGATTTAACCAGTTATTATCAGAATTAAGGATCTTCTTTAGTGAATCTAGCAATGGGTGAGTATTCCAGAGAAGGGATTGATCGCGCTGGTTTTTCCATTTAAATACAGCAGGTCTCAACCACCTTTGCAGAGCAATAGTTTCTTTCTCATCTTCTTTCCACTGTAATAGCTTTTGCCAACCTTGCACTACAGCATCATGGGTGGGTTCTAGATAAAAATTACCTTCATCATCCTTTCCTTTTACCAGTAATTTTGCCTCTGTAAACCGTCTAATGATTTCCTTTACTCGGCTTTTTTCTGGTTCTGGATATTCCAACTCAGACAAATATATCCGTCTGCGGGCTAATTTACCCCCACTTATGGCTAACATGCGCACCATCACATTACGGATAGTTAACTCATATTCTGGGTCGATTTTCACCAAAGCCTCATATTCACTATCTGCTCTTCGATTAAGACTCTGGGTCAATCCTCCAATTTGTTGATAATCAGCCTGCGTAATTACTCTCTTTCTCCTTGTTCCTTGTTTGACAGCCTTCAAAGACTTGATGTAAAGCTCGTCCAAGGTAAAAGAAAGTAGGGGTAAACCTTCTGATGTCTTTATAACTTCATCAATTAACTTCTCTACTAAAGAAGGTGATTCAAAACCTATTGACCGTGCTGAAGCTGGTTTTTCTATACAAGAGCGTAATTCTTCCCGCGTCATTCTGGGAACTATGAACCGAGCTTCATGCCAATATTCTTGCAGACCTGTATCTTTAAATTGCGATTCAAAGTCACTGCGTAGTGTCATGACAAGTCGCAACTTTTCCCCATGATCGCTTACTAGATCTGTCAGTAGATTTAGAAAATCTTTCCGAGCTTGGCGATCGCCACATATCGTAAATAATTCTTCTGCTCGCTCAATTACAAGTAGTATTTTTGACTGGGGATGTTCGTGAAACCAATTGCCTATACAGACAGAAATAGTTTCGATTCTTTCTTCTGCACTAGATAGTAATTGACCTGCAGCCAATGCAGTGTTGAAATTTTTTAGTGGTGACTCTCCAGGACGTATAGGTGCAATAATATACCATTGTTTTCGTAGAGACTTTCCAAACAGCATCTCTAGGGAATCCCGTGGAACCAATTTTTTAATATGAGGTATCAGTCCAGCCTTAACAACGCTGGATTTCCCAGTTCCCGAAGCACCCATTACCACCGTTAATGGATGTTGACAAACTTGTTGGTACAATTTTTCTGTTAAAGCTTGTCTGCCGAAAAACATTTTGCTGTGTTCTTCCTCAAAAGCTTGCAAGCCACGGTAGGGGTTTTTTGAATTATCCAAAAGCATGTAGTTTATAAATTATAGTTTCATAAAGGTAGTTCAATAAGGATAATTTTATATATAAGAATAATTTTGTGTGTATATTCTCATAAACTAGTTTCATAAATCTAATTTTATAAATCTAATTTCATAAATCTAATTTTATAATGCTTGAAAGAGTATATTAGATCAGATATACGACAAGAAGTAGGATCAGTATTTGTTTACCCAGAATTTATCTAAATTTACCAGCAACTGGAGATAAATTTTAAATTGTATTTAAATTGTAGCCCTGACATCATTATTACCTGGATTTTTCGCTGTTATTTTACGATAATTTTCCTTGTGGCGGACACTGTCTTAAAAATTTTTACATGAAGTTAATATCAAGCGTTTAATCGTAAAAATAGTTTTTAGCATTGGGAATATCTTATAGCTGACTTGTGATTTAGTTTAATTTTGTGTACAACAGCTTAATTTATTGATCGGGATAAAAATAGCTGCTTTATTGAAATGATTTATAAGTCATGTCTCAATGTAAGTATTTTTGAAGTGATATTGTGTGTCAAGTTATTCCAGAAAAACAAATACTTTTATTAATTACGATATCCTGTTTAACTGAGTAATAAAAACAACTTCAAGCAATGTAATTTTTGTTGCTTTAACTTCCTAGTTGTTTTTTGATTATTATTTTTGTTCTCATTAAATTGGATCATTTTTTCCCACCTCGTGAAATTCATCTAAAAAATGCTACAAAAAGGCTGAATAATGTATTACCAAGTACTTATTTTGTTGCACTTCTTTCTTCTCCAATCAAAGACATCCCAACCTTCTCAACTGAACTTGCACCAATATTAATTTATTTTGCTATTTATCATACAAACAACGTGACATGGAATACCTGATTTGTATGTATTAAAATTGCTTAGTGGGGTTACTAAAATCCATGCACGAACTAAAAATATATTTTATTTATGTATAGCGACCAAATCAGTAGTTGATTAATAGACATCTCCGGAAAAGAATGTAGAGACGTAGCATGCTACGTCTCTACAAGGATTTTGGGTTACACATATTTAATTTCCGGAAAGGTCTAATATTTAATACATCCGCATTTGTCAAAAATAAGTTTAAGACTCGGCTATATAGTACGATCGCTTTGGTTATGAATCCAAGTAGAAAAAACAAAAAGGGAATAAGTGAAAGTTTTAGTTATTGGGAACGGAGGAAGGGAACACGCGATCGCTTGGAAGCTTTTACAATCCAAGCAGGTTGAGCGGGTTGTTTGCGCGCCAGGAAATGGTGGTACAGCAACTATGAGTCGTTGCGAAAATATAGCTTTGGAAGTAGACGACTTTGAAGGAATTTTTCAGTTTTCTCAACAAGCCAAAATTGATTTAGTGGTGGTTGGACCAGAAGTACCTTTAGCCAAAGGAATTACCGATTACCTACAACCTCGAGGTTTAATGGTATTTGGTCCCACAAAAGCCGGAGCACAAATTGAATCTAGCAAAGCTTGGGCGAAAGCATTAATGCAAGAAGCAGGTATTCCCACAGCTAAATCTGCGGTATTTACTGACGCAAATGCAGCAAAATCCTATGTTAAAGCACAAGGTGTACCAATTGTTGTTAAGGCAGATGGTTTAGCTGCAGGGAAAGGTGTAGTTGTTGCCGAAACATTAGCACAAGCTGAATCTGCAATTGATTCCATGTTCAGTGGACAATTTGGTAGTGCTGGTGACTTCGTAGTAGTAGAGGAATTTTTAACTGGACAAGAAGTATCGGTTTTAGCATTAACTGACGGTTTGACCATTCGAGCTTTATTACCAGCCCAAGACCACAAACAAATTGGCGAAGGAGATAAAGGAGAAAATACAGGTGGAATGGGAGCTTATGCTCCAACCCCAATTGCAACTCCAGAAATTATGGAGCGGGTACAAACAGAAGTTTTAGAAAAAGCGATCGCAACCCTGAGGGAAAAAAACATTGATTATCGAGGAGTACTTTATGCAGGTTTAATGATTACACCTGCAGGGGAAACTAAGGTCTTAGAATTTAACTGTCGGTTTGGAGATCCAGAAACTCAAGTTGTGTTGGCATTACTGGAAACTCCTTTAGAAGAGTTAATGTTAGCATGCGTACAGCAAAGATTAGCACAAATGCCACCTATTGCTTGGAAAGATGGAGCAGCAGCAACTGTAGTCGCAGCTTCTGGTGGTTATCCCGGTAGTTACGAAAAAGGTAAGGTTATTACTGGAATTCAAGCAGCCCAAGATAGTGGTGCAACGGTATTTCATGCTGGAACAAAATTAGATAATTCCCAGTTATTAACTAATGGTGGTAGGGTTTTGAATGTTACTGGTGTAGGTGCAGACTTTAAGCAAGCCCTAAATCAAGCGTACAAATCAATTGAATCTATCAGTTTTGAAGGAATTTACTATCGTCGAGATATTGGTCATCGCATCAACACAACTGCATAAAGCCTGCTAAAGCATATTGTTCCGTAATGCATCATAATTATTCATCTGGTGTTTTACGGACGTAAATAACCCAAATAAATCTAGGAAAAAATTAGTCTTACAGTTTATATAAATAATTAAATTATAGGAAGAATTAAATAACTACTATTTTCCATAACTTATAAAAATGTAACTTATAATACTTAATCCTTTCATTACTTTCCCGTTGCTAGTCCAATCTTTGAGAAAAATGTTAAAAAATGGGAAACTACTGCTCTAAAGTGCGTCAATCAACGAAGGTATTACTAGTTCTTTAGTATGAAAATCCAACTGTTTGTAGCCGCTATATTTTCTCGAATCCCCCAGATGAAAGGACATCATTGGTGGCTTAGTATTGTCACTTGGATGATTTTACTAGCTCCAGCCCAAGCATCGGTTATTTTGCGGGTAGCCATAGAAAGGAATGTGGAGCAAGTAAGAGTTGGTAGTTCCACTACAGCAATTGTTAAAGACGATAGTGGAAAAACTTTAGGACAATTACCTAAAATGAAAGCTTATTATGCTCAACCAGCTTCCGGTGGGGGAGTTGCTTTAGATAAATGGCGTTCTGGTTTATTTTGGATCGAACCGCAGGGAGAAGGATTTGTTTATATTGGTGATAAGTGGTATCGTGGCAGAACTCTAGTTTTACCAACTCAGAAAGGTTTAACTGCTGTCAACTGGGTTGATTTAGAAGAATATCTCTACAGCGTAATTGGTGGAGAAATGAATCCAAGTTGGCATCCGGAAGCTTTAAAAGCTCAAGCGATCGCTGCTCGTACCTATGCTCTTTACAAACGACAAAGACAGCGGAAAAACCCAATTTATGATGTGGGTGACACTCCAGATCGCTGGCAAATTTATGAGGGGGTTAAGAAAGAAACTCCCAGCGTATATGCTGCGGTTGATGGCACCAAAGACCAGGTATTAACTTATAATAATCAACCAATTCTTTCAGTTTTTCATGCTTGTTCTGGCGGTCATACAGAAAATGTAGAAGATGTTTGGGGTAATCCTTTACCTTACCTCCGAGCGGTTCCTGGCTTCGATGGGAACGTAAATGGTTCCTATGCGCGAAAGTGTATTTGGCAAAAAACTTTTTCTCCCGATCAAATTAGCACTAAATTTCCGTCCATTGGTAAAGTTGAGGAAATGAAGATCGAACAAAGGTCACCCCATCAAAGTGTTACAGCTTTGAAAATTGTTGGAGATAAGGGTACAAAAACACTTAAAGGTGAAGAAGTTCGGACTGCTTTGAGGTTAAACAGTACCAGATTTAATGTTAATCAAACATCAGATGGTAAGTTCGTTTTAGATGGACGTGGTTGGGGTCATGGTTTGGGTATGAGTCAGGTCGGAGCTTTTAATTTGGCTTCGCAAAAAGTAGACCATCTGAGAATTTTGGGTCATTATTACGGTCAAAAGGTCTTTTTAACCAAAATTAAGTTGAAGAAGTAGAAATAAGGAGTCAGGAGTCAGGAGTCAGGAGTCAGGAGTCAGGAATCAGGAATCAGGAGTCAGGAATCAGGAATTAGGAATCAGGAATCAGGAATCAGAGGTCAAAAGTAAAGGGTAAAAATCAAAATTTTGATAATAATTGTCCCAATTACCCATTACCCATGACCAATTACCAAATTACGACTGATTCAACCGTTTTTGCCATTCAGCATCAAGTTTTGCCGAATTTTCTATTTCTTGTTCGAATAAATCGGTTTCTGTTGTGTAAGCTAAATCTTCTTGTGCGATCGCTTTTTCTTGAGCAAACTGACGAGAAAAAGTGATTTTTTCTTGCAAAGCTTCATTCCCACTACTTAATAAATTTGCTCTAGTTTGTCTTTGGGAATTACGTTTTTCAATTTTACCGTTGCGCCATTGAATCCAAAAGTAACGTATTAAAGGTACGCCCAAAAAACCAATACCGTAGGCTAACAATAACCAGTAAATTCCTTGGACAAAACCTACTAATCCACCGATTTCTTGAGCTAAAGTTCCATCCCCCAACAAGTTTCCTAGAATTAAAGCGCCAATTAAATTAGCCGCACCTAGCCCCACACTTAACATTATCTGTCCGGAACTAGCTTTACTAAAACGCCATGCAAATTCTTGGAGGTATTTTGAATTTGAACGGGAATTAGATTTTTTAGTAGCTGTTACCTGTAATTCAGGAAAATAATAGACAATTTCACCTTGAGGACTTACTTGTGGTTGTCCGTTAAAACGACTAAGTACCGGTAACATATAGTCTTCATAATCTTGTTGATAGGTTTCACCGATATCATCAAGGTAAGGGCTAATTTGCTCCGCAACTACTGCACCCTTGTGACTGCGAATTGTAGTTCCAATTTCTCGCCAGCGACGTTCTTCTAAATTAGCGTTTGGATTCCCATCGCCAAATAAGAAGGAAAAAACGGATTCAAAAAAATTCAAATCACTTTTATCCCGTGAAGATTTATTTCTACGTTGGTATTGATTTTGGTTATAGTCAGTACCAAAAAACCAAAATAGATCAGGAAAATAAAAGAAGCCGGTACCAAAAGAAAAACTACCTCTATCATCACTATCGCGGTCAGAGTTAGCAGCAGAAATAACAACAATAATAGTGATATAAATTAGGGCGATAGAAACTATTAGGAAAATCCCGAAAGAAATACGAATTAAGTAAAATAAAACTCCCCAAATCTTTTGCCACCATTCTTGTAGTTGCAATCGCAGATTTTTGTTGCGTAAAACTTGCCGGAAGTTTTTTGGAAATAGGTAAACAATGTCACCATCATCTGCTACCTGCAAATGCCCGCCAGCTTCCGTGGCTAAAGCCAGTAGCCCTTGAGAAGCTTCAGCGACGTTTAATCCAGCTTGAGTTGCTATATCACCAACAGTAACACGATAGTCGAGTTTTTCGACTGCTTGCATAATGGTGGGATTGAGAGCCATTGCCCTTCCCTCACAATTTAAAATATGTTTGCCTATTTCTAGTATAAAGTTTTGGTTTTTGCTTGGACGACAGACAAAACATAATTCATATTTAAATTGCCTACATTTTTCAGTAGTGTAACCCTGATAACTTGATATTAATTTGGTTAATGTCGATAGATAGACTTATATTTTTTAGAGCTGATAAGATATGCGTACAAATATATCTGGGATTTTATTTCCTTTAGGTCTGCTAGTTTTTACTACATTTGGTTGTAACCAAGATGCTATTGATACTCGAACAAATGATACTCAGACAAATAATGTATTAAAAGCATCAACTGTATCTCAAAAAAAGAATTCTTTATCTAACGACGCAGACACAACCCAAACAAAACAGTCTAAACCTGTTACTTCCAAATCTGGGAAGTCCAAACCTGGGAAGTCCAAAACCGGTACTATTATCGGACCTGCATTTGATTGCGATAATGACGGACAAGCAGATGACTCCCGCGTAGATTATGATGGCGATGGAATTCCGGATGAGTGTGTCATTGGAGATGAGAAACCCCCAATCCAAGCGCAAATTGATTTGAGTTCCCATCAAAATGTAGTTGCTTACTTGGATAAGTTAACTAAAAATTGCCAGGAAACCGAAAAAATTCAGAAATACACTAAATATACTGTTTGTACAATTAACGGTAAATCTGTAAAAGCTAGCGAATCCAATGTTGAACTTGGTGATGGTTTAGCATACTGGTTTGAAAACGGTAAAGTTAGAGCTATTAAAGTACTTCATACCGAAGACCTTTTTATTTTTGATGATAAAGATAATCTTGTAGGAGTGTTCTTTTACGACTTTAATAGTAATAAGATGAAAACTGTTGCAGCTATTACTAAAGAACAAAGTCGTCGGTTTCCTCTAAAAATTCGGCAGGAATCTTATAATAATATTCTTAAAATATTTAATCTTTGATATTTGTAATCTCTAACCTGCATTCAATTTATATTCTATCTGAAATCCATTAATAGTAATCAAAGTGGGTTACCCAAACGAAATATGAAACTAATTTTGTTTGGGTTTTATCCTTCACTAAAAAAAATAGAGGATTTCAACTTTAATTTCCTGTAATCACATCACACTCGAAACCCGAGCATTTAAACTAATGACTTAAAAATAAATCAGTTCCTGAATAAAATAACAAATATAATAAATAACTAATTTTTCTTAAAAAAAAGCCATTTATAAATATTTTGACAAACTTTTAGGGTAAAATTATTTCCTTTAGTTGGCAAAAATAAATAACCTAATTATTTAGATATGGTTCAGTATACTCTAGCACAAAGCCCAGAGGTAATTCTCACAGTTCCCGGTAAGGACTCAAATAAAGCCAGGGAAAAAGCTATGGATAAGTTGATGGAAATGATGGATTCTGGCGATCTTCCTACCGAACTAGAAGATGGTTTTAGTCCACAACAATTAATTGAAGTTAAAGAATCAGCCTTGGATAATACTAGTAAAGAAGACAAAATTACAGAAGCTGTACAAATTTTAAGTAATTTAGCAACACTGAAATTGAAAGTTCAGGATTCACGCAGTGAAGCATTAGAAGTTCGTAAAGCTATTGATATTCTTTTCACTGATGAATCAGTAACTCAAGAAGAAATTGCTCACCTGAAAGAAGGTTTTAAAGTTCTTAAAACTTTTGCTCAAGCAAATATGCGTTATCAACAAGCTAAAACTAAAGCTCAAGATGCACGTCGAGTCTTAGATGAAGCTTTAAAGTCTTCCGATTAAATACTTTTCTTCAGCTAGTTGTTAAATGTGAAGCGATCGGTAATTGGTAATTGGTAACCGATCGCTAATAACTGTAACCCGTGAAGACTTAACATTAGTCATAAACAGTTAACTGTTACCCAACAACTTAATTGATAACTAGATAACTGTTAAATGCTAAATGTCAACTAACTGTTGTTCCAGCTTCTTGTGAATCTCTGATTCTTTCAGCTTTCATAGTTTCTCTGTAATACTGCTGATAGTAACTGTAGGAACCATGTACCGTATCCTTGGAACGGTTTGCAACCACTCCCAAAATCGGCGTACCCGATATCTGGAGTTCTTCTAATGCTTCTTGGAATACTGTGCGCTTCAATTTACCCAAAGCTGCAACTAACACCATACCATTAGTATTTGCAGCTAACAGGTTAGCATCAGCAAAGCCTACCAGAGGAGGAGTATCGTAAATTACGAGGTCAAATGAAGCTTGGAGATCATTCATCAAATCCTGCATTTTCTCCGAAGCTAGCAAACGGATGGAATCTGGAGGAACGGGACCAGCACTCATCATATAAAGGTTTTCCTCTGCTGGCGATCGCTCAATGATGTTACTCCATTCCAACTCAGAGGAAATAACATCCGTTAGACCTTGGATGTTCATCAATCCCAAGTGCTTGTGCAAAGTTGGATTTCGCAGGTTCGCATCAACCAAAAGTACCCTTTGTCCCATTGCTGCTGCTGATAATGCTAAGTGGATCGCAACGGTTGATTTACCTTCTTCTTGGGATGCAGAACTAATAACTAAAGAACGAATTGGTGTATCGGAGCCAAGTAATAGAATGTTGGTGTACAAAGAACGGAAAACTTCAAAAAATGAAGCCCGAGCTGCTGGTTGAATCCCAGGGATTAAATTTTGGTTTTGTGAAGATGATAATGTCGCTAACTCTCTTCTCAAGGGAACGACACCCAACAGTGGTAACTTAACAGCTTCTTTGAGGTCTTTAGATGTGTAGAAGACGTTGCTGAGTTTGTCTACCACTAAAGCAGAACCTACACCCAAAAGCATACCCAACATACTACCCAAAATTAAGTTGATCTTGGTACTTGCAGAAAAAGCTTTGGGATTATTAACCTCAGTTAACTCTGGATCTAAAATCTTCCAAGGTTGTAAGCTTTGAGCATGCTCGATTTGTAATGCTTGTTGTTTCTCCGTAAATTGACTTAGTGCTTGGGTTGCAATTTGTAATTCCCGTTGAATATTATCATAATCACGACTAACAGCAGCTAGTCCCCTCATATATTTATTCAAATTATTGATTTTTTGAACCAGGGAAGCGTCACGACTTCGTAGTTCTTGAATCCGACTTTGAAAATCTCGATTTACTCGTTGACGTTCTTGCTCCAGTAAAGCAACCATGTTAGCTTTTTGATCCCGGAGTCTTTGCATTCCTTCATCTGCTTCTGTATATACCGATGACCTTTTAGCAATCTCGGCATTGACTTGAAAAATTTGAACCAATATATTTTGATAATTGGGATTTTCACTCAGAATCGGATTGCTCGCCAAACTCCCTGGTTGTTGGGCTAGCTCCCTTTGCAAACCTTGATATTTTGCGAACATTTGTTCTAGCTGTACCCGGTTTTGCAAAAGCTGCTGATTGAGGGTTGTAATATGAGCCGATACTTCCTGGGCTTTCTGAGCAGGATCGACCATATTATTGGTTTGGCGGATTCTTCTCAGTTTATCTTGCCATTCTCGAACTCGTTTTTCTAAAGGCTTTTTCTGCTGCTCGACAAACTTAATCGCCTCTTGAACGTCATTGCGTCGCTCTTCCAGACTATAGTTCAAGTAAGCATCTTTGATGGCATTTAAAACATCAGTTACTACTTCTTCTTTAAGGTCTACAAACTGAACTGTAATAATATGTTTTTCTGTAGATTCTATCTTTAGATGAGAAGTAATGTACTCATAGTCGATTTCGGGATATTTAAGTTGTAGTTGTCTTACTACGGGTCCTAAAACCCTCCGACTTTGCAAAACCTTAATGGTGGTTTCGACATCTTTACCCTTCGCAACTGAGCTTAAACCTTTCTGGGAACCGAGAGTTTGAGGAACGTTAGCTACAGCTTGAGCTTCAGCACTTAAAGACTCCGTGAGAATTTCAATCTCGGCTTGATAAGAACGGGGATCTATTTCTGCTTTTAAAACTGCTGCTGTTGCAACTAAACAGGTCATTCCAGCAATTAACAACACTCGACGGCGAAGAGCTGCTCCAACTCGACCCAGATTCAATCCACCTTCATCAGCATCATTTGACTGGGCTGCATTGACATTTAAAAACTGTTGAGGATATTTTTCTGCCTTTAGCATATGCTCAATATCTTTTGATTTCTTGAAATTACTGATACAGTTGGACTCTGCAATTGAATCTGGGTATGGATAATAAAAAAAGTTTATCTTCACCTAGTACCCAGTTCCAGCACTCAATTTAGACCTTAAGTTGGTAAATATATTTCGGTAACAAAATAAAATACGAAGGAAATTTATTGATGATTCCTTACGAACTATTAACTTGGTAGAATCTTATCGCCCTTAAAGAAAAATGCATTTGCACAAATATTTTCTTGAACAAATTTTCTCGAACAAATATTTATCCGAACAAATATGTTATCGAATAAGTATTGAATTGAAAACTCGTACCTTCGGAGACAATGCACCATCATTACATTACAGCACCTTAACTTAGAAATTAACTTACTTTTTATAAGCAACGCCCAGTTAAGAGGAATAATTAAATTTTTATGGCTATAATTATAACCCCGAACGTGAAATTTGCCATTATTTACTTGATGTTGTTTATTTTATAAGAAATTCAGTACAGAATATCTAGAGAATAAAAACGACCTTCTCTTAAAATGTCAACCCTTAAATATAAATGATTTACATTTAATTGATGATAATTAATGAATGAAAATGAGAGTAAATTATTTGTGGAAATTGCTTCATTAATTTGATACTATTTTAATTTTTCTGCCGCTCTTTACCACCAGCCATTAAAAAACTAATTTCTTCAACCCGTGCTGTAGCTGGATCTAATAATTTGCTGAAGCGACCTTCATACATCACAGCAATTTTGTCACTCATTGCCATAATTTCCTCTAGCTCAGTAGAAATATACAATATTGCCGCTCCGCGTTCTTTTTCCGCTAGTAACTTTTGTTGGATAGCTTGGGTTGCAGCAATATCTAAACCGCGTGTTGGCTGCATCGCCACAATTAAATTTGGTTTTTGATTTAATTCCCTTGCTAAAACTATTTTTTGTTGGTTGCCTCCTGATAGTTGCTTGACTTTTACTTGAGAATTTTGAGCGCGGATATCATACGCATCGAATGCAGATATTGCATGATTTCTGATGGCTTGCTGTTGTAATAAAAAACGACGACAAAAAGGTATCTTACTAAATGCTTTCAAAATTAAGTTTTGGCAGATATTAAACTCTAATACCAAACCCATTTTTTGTCTATCTTCAGGAATATAAGCCAGGATAGAAGAGTTTTGATCGAATTCGAGTTTTCCTCGCTCAATATTACGCAACCCACAAATCCCATCTGCTAACTCTCGCTGTCCATTTCCATCCACACCTGCAATACCCAGTATTTCCCCCTCTCTAAGTTCAAAAGATACATCGCAAACAGTGTTAAACCCCCGGTCATCTTTGATGTATATATTCTTTCCTGATAGGACTATTTCCCCTGGGGATACCTGAAGTTTGTCTAAGTTTAAAGTAACCTTATGTCCTACCATTAAGTCTGCTAATTGTTGAGGATTGACATCAGTTGTAGTTGTATTGGTAATTACCTTACCTCTGCGTAAAACTGTAACTGTATCGCAAAGGTTAATAACTTCTTCTAATTTATGGCTGATAAAAATAATTGTTTTACCATTGTCTGCTAATCTACGTAAAATAGCTATGAATGAATTGACTTCTGATGGTGTTAAAACTGCAGTTGGTTCATCCAGAATAAGTAATTGTGCTTGGCGATAAAGAACTTTAAGGATTTCTACTTTTTGTTGAACCCCGATGGGTAAGTCTCCAACTTTAGCATTGGGATTGAGATCCAAGTTATAGGTTCGAGATAAAGTAGCTACTTCCTGTTGTTTTTGAACTATATTTAAACGCCAATTACTCTTTGTTCCCAAAATAATATTTTCTGTCACAGTTAGCTGTGGTATCAGCATAAAATGTTGGTGAATCATGCCAATACCCAATTTAATTGCGTGACTTGAAGATTTAATTTTGACTGGTTTATCTTGAATATATATTTGACCCTTATCTGTTTGATATAAACCGCTAATAATATTCATTAATGTGCTTTTCCCAGCACCGTTTTCACCAAGGATGGCATGAATTTTTCCTTGTTCGACACTGAAGCTAATATTATCGTTAGCAGTAAATGAACCGAAATGCTTGGTGATTCCTTCTAAACGTAAATACGTCATGGGGATTGGCGATTGGGGATTAGGGATTGGCGATTGGGGTTAATTAACAGATTAAAGATTTTCTGTATCCCCTCAAAATTTCGGGGTAAGGGTTATTGAGGCATCCATGACCAACCAAATGG
>NZ_JASJDK010000127.1 GCF_030065675.1 Mastigocoleus sp. MO_188.B34
CGTAAAGATTTTTCTCTTTCTTCTAAGTTGGCACTTTTTTCTGAAAGTTCTTTATACAAACGCTCGGTTTGTTTTAATAAATTTTGTGCTTGTGTGGCTTTAGTTTCTTGGCGACGACGTTGCGCTTCTAGTCCAGCAATTACCTGGTTGACTTCGTCAGTTTCTCCACCAACTTCGGATTTTGCTGCTTCAATGACTTCTGCTTTTAATCCTAGACGACTAGCGATCGCCAAAGCATTAGAACGTCCGGGGATACCCCACAATAAGCGATATGTGGGAGAAAGGGTGGTGTCATTAAATTCTACCGAAGCATTTTCAAACCTTTCATCTTGGTATTTCAGTGCTTTCAGTTCCCCAAAGTGAGTTGTCGCCATTGTTAATTGAGCATTATCTGCCAAATAACGCAGTAAAGCAATTGCTAAACCACTACCTTCAACTGGATCGGTCCCAGCACCTACTTCATCGAGGAGGATTAGGGATTGGGGATTAGGGATTGGGGATTGGGAAAATAATTCTTCTTCTCCTGTCTCCTGTGTAGAGGGGACATATTGCTTCTCAACTCCTGTCTCCTGTCTCCTGTCTCCTGTCTCCTGCTCGCTGTAAGCGCGGTCTGTCCTGTCTCCTGTCTCCCGTCTCCTGTTTCCTAAAGCTTCCAGTATTCGACTAATTCGGCGAATATGTCCAGAAAAAGTTGACAAGCTTTGCTCCAAGGACTGTTCGTCACCAATATCTGCCAAAATTTGGTCAAACCATGGAATTTCGACTGGTTCGCGAGCTGGGATAAACAAACCCACTTTTGCCATTAATGCTGCTAATCCGAGGGTTTTAAGAGTAACAGTTTTACCGCCTGTATTAGGTCCAGTAATAGTGACTACGCGAATTTGTGAATTAATCAGCAAGTCAACCGGTACTACCTCATGTCCCTGTTCGTGATGTTGTTGCCATACTAGTAGGGGATGGCGCAACTGGCGCAGAGTAATAGTTTCCTCTTCTTGACGCTGAATAAATCTTGGTGGGTTAGCTTTAAGCCACAAACTGTAACGCGCCCTGGCTAAGGCTAAATCTAAAAAAACAGCAATTACCAACAATTTTTCTAAATCTGGCGTAACTTCCGCCACTTGTTCCGTTAATTTCCTACGAATTGCTTCTTCTTCTATTTTCTCTCTCTTGAGCAATTGTCGCAGTTGATTGCCCATTGACACGATAGAGTTTGGCTCTACATACAGGGTCGCACCACTGGTCGAAGTGTCGTGAACAATCCCCGGAATAGCATCTTTTTGGGGAGCTTTTACCGGAATAACATAGCGATCACCACGTTGGGTAATTAACTGTTCCTGGAGTGCTCCTCCCTTAACCTGAATAATATTATTTAATTTCTGAGTAATTTGCCCGCGTACTTGCTTCAGAGAAATACGAATGTCCCCGAGCTTCTGGCTCGCACGATCTGCAACATTTCCCCGTTCATCAATACAACGGTGAATTTCTTGCTCTAATTCAGGGTAAGTACGCAAATCAGCAACTAATTCGTTGAGAACTTCTAAATCCGAATGACTGTCTATTACGCGGCGCAAGCTTCTCATGCCGAAAAGCGTTGTGGCGATCGCCAAAAGCTCTTCACCATTCAAAACTCCTTTTAAATTTGCCCTTTCCAAGGAATCACCAATATCTTTGACTCCCTCAAAGCACAATCCGCCATTCAAACGGCTATCGAGTTCGTAAATTTCTTTGGTTTGCGCTAGCAAATACTCACTTTCTTCTTGTTTGGTGGGTATGCTCAAATTTAGCGCAGCAGATAGCCCCAGCTTTGTCGTCGCAAAGGTAGACAAATGCTGGCATAGGCGGGACCAGTCTAGTAGTTCTAGTGTTTCAGATTGGATCAAGGTTCGAAAGTCTAATCTGAAGTTATGTTAACAATATTAGCGGTTTTTGGATTTATTTGTTATGCCTAACCCAGTTTTATTTTTCCCAAGCATAACTACAAGTGTTCAGTTCAAGTGTCTGAATACTCTCTCAATCTTCAAGTTTTTGACAAAATTTGACTTTTGCTTCTCCGTGAAGAAGGTAAATGTTTTTATTAATAATATTTTTCATATAAGCGATCAATGTGTTGCAAACAACCAAATAAAAACAAATAGAAAACTAAATCAACAATTAAGTAAATATTATTAATAATACCAAAATATAGATTCCATCGGCGATAATTACGAAACTTTTTATTTGTTGATTATTATGCTCTAGGGCTTTAACAACTCTAAATAAACCAAAATATAGCTAAGTATTAGCTCGTATTATTTGAAACTTTTTGTCCAAATAAATTATTTTCTGGCAAATCATTGCTTAAAAAAAACGCTCATAACACCTCCACAATTTGATACCCTAGCTTAAACAGATTTGGGAAGATAGGAAAGCGTGGACATTCAAATAGGGCGGGGAAAAATGGCTCGCAGGGCTTACGGGATTGATGAAATTGCTTTAGTCCCGGGTAATAGAACCCTCGATCCGAGTTTGACTGATACTAAATGGCGTATTGGCAATATTGAAAGAGAAATTCCAATCATTGCTAGTGCGATGGATAGTGTGGTGGATGTATCAATGGCTGTACGTCTTTCACAGTTGGGAGCATTAGGGGTGCTCAACTTGGAAGGAATTCAAACTCGTTATGCCGAACCAAAATCAATTTTAGAACGCATAGCTTCAGTAGGTAAAGATGAATTTGTTCCCCTGATGCAGGAGTTATATGCTGAACCGATTAAACCAGAACTGATCGAGTTGCGAATTTCAGAAATCAAGCAACAAGGTGGAATCGCCGCAGTCAGTTTAACGCCAGCAGGTGCCAGTAAATTTGGCGACACTGTGGCAAAAGCTCAAGCTGATATGGTTTTTGTCCAAGCCACAGTAGTTTCAACTGCTCACCTGTCACCAGAGTCAGTTTTACCCCTAGACTTGGCAGAATTTTGTCAAAAGATGCCCATGCCTGTAGTGTTGGGTAACTGCGTGACCTATGAAGTCAGCTTAAATTTGATGAAAGCAGGAGCCGCAGCCATATTAGTCGGAATCGGTCCTGGAGCCGCTTGTACCTCTCGTGGTGTGTTGGGTGTGGGAATACCCCAAGCAACCGCTGTTGCAGACTGTGCTGCAGCAAGAGATGATTTCTATCAAGAAACAGGCTCATACGTACCTGTTATTGCCGATGGCGGACTCATTACCGGTGGTGACATTTGTAAGTGCATAGCCTGTGGAGCAGATGGCGTAATGATTGGTTCGCCCTTTGCTCGAACAGCTCAAGCTCCAGGAAATGGTTATCACTGGGGAATGGCAACTCCTTCTCCTATTTTACCTAGAGGTACGCGAATTCAAGTTGGTAACACCGGTACATTAGAGCAAATTCTGACTGGTCCTGCAGGACTAGATGACGGCACCCACAATCTTTTGGGAGCATTAAAAACTAGTATGAGTACCTTAGGGGCTAAAAATATTAAAGAAATGCAACAAGTTGAAGTTGTGATTGCTCCTTCTTTACTCACAGAAGGAAAACTATATCAAAAAGCTCAACGTTTGGGCATGGGTAAATAGATACCAACTCCAATTTCTTAAAGAAATTTTTCCACGTCGTTAAACTATGACTGGAAAAATCTCATATGTCGCCTACAATAGAGATAGCGGAGACGCATGTTTCCGTTCACTCCTCACACCACACTCCGCCCGAACTACTGTTCGGGCGGTTCCTTATATAGGTTTCTTATATAGGTTTCTTATATAAATATCTAATATAAATATTTAATATCAAAACAGAATAACCACAAACTCAAAAAGTCGCAAGAAAAAGATACTAAGAAAAAAAAACCTTTGCAGATTTTTAATCAAAAGTTATAAATAAAATCTGAAACTCTATGCAAATGTATCTGCTCCACTCCGAAGCAGGGGTTTTTGCTATGGTAGAATTTCACCAAAATCAAACACATTTCTAAGGCAAAGGTTTGTAGCCATGTCAGCAGCCGCACAAGTTACCGATTCTACTTTTAAACAGGAAGTATTAGACAGCGATGTTCCTGTTCTCGTCGATTTTTGGGCTCCCTGGTGCGGTCCATGCCGGATGGTAGCCCCTGTAGTAGATGAAATATCTTCCCAGTATGAAGGTCAACTCAAAGTGGTGAAAGTCAATACAGACGAAAATCCTAATGTTGCTAGTCAATATGGTATTCGTAGCATTCCCACTTTGATGATTTTTAAAGGTGGACAAAAAGTTGATATGGTAGTCGGTGCCGTTCCGAAAACTACATTAGCTAACACTTTGGAAAAATATCTTTAATAAGCATTAAAAGCTTAAAACTCTTAAACCAAGAGTCATCTATCTACTTTCAACTGTGTTAATATTTGTAAAAATTAATAGAGAGGCTTATGATTATGCCTCTCTACACAGCTTTTTTTAGTTTCAAATTCGTTCTTTATGATATTACCTGTAAATTTATGTTACTTGTAAATTTGTTTCGCTTGTAAATTTATAATGATGAGAATTAAATGATGAGAGCATCTTTTATGAAGTAATAGGCAATATATTTTTTGTTAATTTCCTAATCTTGATAAGCAAATTTTGTATTTAAGTATTTTTCAATAAATTTATGTCTCAAAAAAATTTATGTCTCAAAAAAAATATTGCTCAAAATGATTTTTCTGAAAATGATTTTTCTGAAAATAAACTTTTTAATATTTTTTTAATAAATGTTTTAATAATTTTTTCTAATATTTTTCAAATAGCTTAATTTACAAGAATCCTTATTACGCAAATACGCATATAGGAAATATTTGTGTCACAAGTTTGCGAAGTTATATTGATAAAAACTGTTTAAACAAGAATAATATTTATTTGAAAGGTATATTTAATAAATATTCCTAATAAATATCCCTAATAAATATTCTTATTTTTTTTGAATATTTTTTCTCAGATATTTTTAATGCTGTGAATTATTTATATTTGCAAATAATTATTTTAGTTAGTAAAAATTTTTGGTTTAAAATGTTATTCTTATTGTCTTAAAAATCAATTTTATTGGTTTGACTCAATTTGAGTCAAAAATGGAGTTTGGATCCTTACTCCCCAGAATAAATTTGATTTTTCATAAAAAGGCAGCCTCAGGTATTCTCATGTGTTAACTGTGGTTGTAGTTAGCGATACTAATGCCATATCCCATTGTATGGCGTCGGTGTCAAACTTCTGACTTCCCTTACGCCTAGTTTGAGGTTCAGGATATCTATAAAGGTAATCGCTATAAATCAGTTTGTTCCATAAAGTGATACTTGATATTACAAAAGTAAAAGACCTAAATGAAAATCTGCAAAATCGTAAAAGTCACATTCAAACTTAGGTAAGTCAAGAAGTGAGACAAAATCTTAAAGCAGTAAGCTAAAACCAAGCTAAAAAATGGAATTACCAGTTCAATCATCATATAATTCATCACACAATACTTTTAAATAGACCTGAGTATTTGGAGAAGCAAAAATATTGAAACTCTTATCCATTTTTTCAAGATGTCGGTTCTATAATCATCAAAAGGTACTGTGGAACACACGGAAACCATTTGCCTCTGAAAGATATGGCGCAGAGGATTGTAGAGATTTATGAGTGATGATTTGTAATTAATCAGTTTGGAATCATAAGCTTGGAATCATGAATTTAGACCCTTAAATTTGGAACCTTAAATTTGGAACCTTAAATTTAGAATTACAAATCACTCGTTACTCATTTTTTACTGGTTGCTCAAATCATTAAATTTATGGTTTGAGTCAAACAGTATTTAGTTAATTAACACCATATAGTTGTCTAAAGTGTAACGCCTCATTAGCTATATTTATCATGAGTTCACCTACCTCTTCCAATACATTAGATTCTTTTCAAGTGGATATCGTTCAATTGATTGAACGTTTACCAAGCTTGAAGCATCGGCAATTTATCAAACAAGCACTTACAACCATAGTGAATTTATCTGAAAGTAATATCGATCGCCTCGATTGGAAAATACTTTCAGCAGCTCTCATAGATATGGAGCAAGGTTTTGAACTATTTCATGCTTATAGACACGTTCGTAAGGTGACAGTTTTTGGTTCTGCTCGTCTTGGGTCAAACACACCTGAATACCGTATGGCGACAGAATTCGCCCGTCGTGTCTCCCAACTGGGTTTTATGGTCATGACTGGTGGTGGTAGTGGAATTATGCAAGCAGGTAACGAAGGAGCAGGAAGAGAAAAATCCTTTGGCTTGAACATTCAACTACCCTTCGAACAGGAAGCAAACCCCGTGATTGAGGGTGACCCCAAACTAATCCACTTCAAATATTTCTTTACCCGTAAGTTATTTCTTCTCAAAGAAAGTGATGCTGTGGCGTTGTTTGCAGGTGGTTTTGGTACTCAGGATGAAGCTTTTGAGTGTATGACACTGAGTCAAACAGGTAAGTTTGGTCCTGTACCTGTAGTTTTCATTGACCATCCTGGAGGTGATTACTGGCATTCTTGGAGTGAATACGTCAACAAGCAACTAGTCGCAAAAGGTCTTGTCAGTCCTGAGGATCCTTGTCTTTACACCGTAACAGATAACTTAGAAGTTGCCTGCAACGCCATTACTAATTTTTATCGGGTATACCACTCTAGTCGCTATGTAGACGAAAAATTAGTCATTCGTCTTCGAGTTGACTTATCAGAAACTGAGGTTGAGCAACTAAACACAGAATTCAGCGATATCCTTGTCAAAGGACGCATTGAAAAAAGTCAAGCCTTAGCGAAAGAAGGACAAGATGAAACTTTTGAGCTACCTCGTCTGATACTACACTTCAACCAACGGGATTTAGGACGTTTGTACCAAATGATTGCAAGCATCAATCAAATGGGCATTCCTTCTGTAGAAGATGCAGCACATCCAGAACGAAAGTAAATTTTCTATCAGTATTTTTAATTCTTCAAAAGAGTGATAACTTGGAATATCAGGAAAAATAAATTCCACAATACTCTGAGCAGAAAATTTTTATGATTTGTAGTAAAGCTATATTCTAAGAATATATTTATGTTAAGGAGCGCTTTAACACAAATTTTGGCACCAATTAGTGTCTCTTGTGAATATCCTTTTAGACATAGTCTAACTACAAATCATGCAAGGTTGACATGGCGAAGAGATGATGATACTTTACCCTACAAAATTCAAGTAGTTTTTGATACTTATTATCGCCTTTGGACGCACTGCGTGTATGACTAAAGTCACGCTACCGCTAACAGCTTGCTGCGTGCAAACGACGGAAGGAAGAAGGAAGTCCTAGTGAAAATTTTTTTTCATCGGGACTTCCTTCGTTTATCTGTCTATTTTTAATTGCTAAACCGAAGTTCAACGCTTAAACAGATAATTAGTTCGCCATTGCTCAAGATTTTCTATTGTTACTGATTTAGTCACAACATTGACTCCATTACCACGCCAACTGACTTCTGAATCTGTGGTAAATACTCCACACTCTAGTTGGTCACTTTGAATATTCCAATACTCACTAAAACGCTTTTTGAGGGTAATGACCTGATCAAATACTTTATTTCTGTGTTTGTTTCTTCTTTTTCTTTCCGTCGCTCCCGTCGCTTCAGTATCTATAAATTTAGTTTCAATGATAAATAATTTATGATTTGACGTTAGATAAACAAAATCACACTTTCCTAAATCAGTGTAGTCCGCAATTGGTGATTTCTCGAATAGTAATAATTCAGAACAAGAAGGAAATATATCTTGGATATTCAAGAATAAGTAGGCTTGTAAGAGAAGTTCTTTATCGTATGGAAAACCTACAACCCCTTCAAAAAATCTCTGAATATCTTTCTGAGATTGGGGTTGAATTATTTTACAGTACGCCACAAAATTATTAGTTTCATCGGCGGTCATTAAGTATTTACTCCTCTGCCTAATTACCCATAATGTCTATGGCATAAAACTATACCATTTTCTGTATACAGGTATCATCCGCAGAAGTAACCAAACAAACAATAAATTATTTTTTGTGTAAGTAAATAAACTGATGACTATACCAACATTCACATACAGAATAATTAAAATCGTAAAAATTAAAACATTTTCACAGGAATCCTATTTGACCTTTGAAAACATCTAAGTATAATTTCTGTTTGATTTAGTAGTCAGCACATTGGTGCCTTGGGAAAATATTTTATTGTTGCATTCTGCTAAGTCTGTAAGTTTAGTTATAGCTATACTCAGCAATACTTGTGACCGGCAATACCTTGGGTACCCTGAGTTAGAGCCCTAGCTACACTAACACGAGGTGGGATTACTGCATTTAGCATAATTTATTTCTAAGAATGTGGGTTTTTGTATCGCTTGATTCTAGTAGCTTCAGTGTATTAATTTTCTTTTGTATGAATACTGTGTAGTCTAATAAAAAAAATTAGTTAGTAGTTAAATTCTTTACATAAGCTGAGAATCGAGCATTTTGGAGCGCTTGAACTGCAGTTCTCCAATCTTCTACCCAAAACTGCTTACCGAAGCGAACTAGTTGACGATGATTTCCCGCCCTAATTACTCCAATGACGGGGACTTTAGCACTTTCTCTATCTCTAGAATTTTGGGTTAAAACGTTACGCAGACGGTCTTGTTCTTCAATCGCACTTGCTTGTGAAGGACTAAGTTCGACCATGACCATTTGCACTTGTTCCACTGGTTCAGCATCTTCGACTATCAGTTGACTTTGGTCATCCCGTTTATCGATTTTGCCCCAAATAATGAGTCTGGTATCAACTTGGAGTAAATTGCTAACTCGTTCATAAGTCCTAGGAAAAACGACAGCTTCAGATTGTGATGTTAAATCTTCAATTTGTAAGATAGCCATTGGATCGCCCTTCTTAGTTATTACTTTTTTGACGTTATTTAGCATCACAACAGCGCAAATATTACTTCCTTCACTTTTTTCTCCTAATTGGGACAGGTTAATTGGAGCAAGTATTAGTGCTGATTCGCGGACTGATTTTAATGGATGATCTGAAACGTAAAAACCCAATAAATCTTTTTCTTTACGTAACTTTTCTTGGGGTGGTAAATCGGAAACAGGTTTGGCTTTGGGAGCAGAATCAAAGACGGCGTTTGTATTATTTGTCGTATTACCTATCGTATTACCGCTAGAAAATCCCCCACCTAATAAATCAAACAAATTACCTTGACCTGTAGCTCGATCTCTCGCTCGCGATTGCGCCCAATCATATACCAATTCCAGATCGTGGACTAATTGATTGCGATTGGAATTTATTTTGTCAAAAGCTCCACAATTAATTAATGCTTCCAGGGTACGGCGATTCACAGAACTCAAATCTACGCGATCGCAAAAATTAGCCAAGGATTTAAAATCACCTTCTTTATCTCTAGCAACCAAAATTGAAGCGATCGCATTTTGTCCCACATGGCGTACTGCTGACAAACCGAATAAAATTTTCTCATCCAAGGGAGTAAAATCTACTCGCGAACGGTTGATATCTGGTGCTTCGATCTGAATACCCATGTTTAAACAGGTAGAGATATATTTTTGCACCTTATCTGTATCGTTGCTGTTAGCGGTTAATAACGCCGCCATATACTCCAAAGGATAATTTGCTTTGAGGTAGGCAGTCTGATAAGTTACGTACCCGTATGCAGTCGAGTGGGATTTATTAAAACAGTTAGAAGCAACTAAACCATTTTTAATTAAAAAATTATGATCTTTCTCAACACCGATATCGTAAACATTTTGCGATGACACAGACCTTCTTGTAATTACTTTTACCATTTTTTGGTTCTCTAAAATAAATATGTCAAACTGATTTAATTGCGATCGCTGAGGGAATAGAGAAAAGAATAGAGAAGTCAGAAGTCAGAAATCAGGAATTAAGAGTAAAAATTACCAATTACCAATTACCAATTACCAATTACTCATTACTCATTACTCATTACCCCCATTACCCTTTAAATTATCTGTATGTTATTCCAAGCGATGCCTGCCAGATAAAAATAAATATTAATTTAAAGTCGTCACAGGCAAAAAATTTTATTTAGCTGAATTTAATGGATCGCAGGATATCAAGCTGTACTAAAATCAATCACTTGAGTCACAAAGAGAGCAATCATGGTATCCATCCGCAAGTTGCACGAACAACTAGTAAAAAAAGAACGTTCTGCAGTTGAAATCACTCAAGAAACATTAGATAGAATTCAAGCTGTAGAACCCAACGTCAATAGCTTTTTACATATCACAGCCGATAAAGCTTTAAAACAAGCGCAACAGGTAGATGCCAAAATCGCTGCTGGGGAAGAAATCGGAATGTTAGCCGGTATCCCCATAGCTATTAAGGACAACATGTGTACCAAGGGAATTACCACTACCTGTGGTTCTAAAATTCTCGAAAACTTTGTTCCCCCTTACGAATCTACCGTAACCCAGAAACTAGCAGACGCTGGAGCGGTACTAGTAGGAAAAACTAATTTAGATGAGTTCGCAATGGGTAGTTCTACGGAAAACTCTGCCTATAAACTCACAAATAACCCTTGGGATGTATCGCGAGTTCCTGGTGGTTCTTCTGGAGGTTCTGCAGCAGCAGTTGCAGCAGGAGAATGTACTGTTTCTCTTGGCTCTGATACTGGTGGTTCCATTCGCCAACCAGCGTCTTTTTGCGGCGTAATTGGAATGAAACCCACCTATGGATTAGTTTCCCGTTATGGTTTAGTAGCTTATGCTTCTTCCCTAGACCAAATTGGTCCTTTTTCTCGCAACGTAGAAGATAGCGCTATATTATTGAGTCATATCGCTGGTTACGATCCCAAAGATTCCACTAGCCTCAAGGTTGATATCCCCGATTATGCCGCTAATTTTAAACCAGACCTCAAACGTCGAGGACAAGTCAGAATCGGTGTCATCAAAGAAACCTTTGGTGAAGGTATAGATTCACAGGTCGAAAAAGCTGTAACTAAAGCAATTGAACAATTGCAAAATTTAGGTGCAGAAATTCATGTCATTTCCTGTCCCAATTTCCGTTACGGGATCGCCAGCTATTACATCATTGCACCTTCAGAAGCATCGGCGAACCTCGCCCGTTACGATGGTGTTAAGTACGGTCTACGGTACGAAGAAGCCGAAAGTCTAATATCAATGTATAACCGCACCCGCGCCCATGGTTTTGGACAGGAAGTGAAGCGCCGAATTATGATTGGTACCTATACTCTTTCGGCTGGCTATTATGATGCTTATTACTTAAAAGCACAGAAATTCCGCACCTTAATTAAAGAAGATTTTGAAAAGGCATTTCGTCAAGTTGATGTTTTGGTTTGTCCTACAGTTCCCATGACAGCTTTTAAAGCGGGAGAAAAGGACGATCCATTAAGTATGTATCTAACCGATTTAATGACCATTCCTGTAAACCTTGCTGGGTTACCGGGGATCAGTATTCCTTGTGGATTTGACGATAATGGTTTACCTGTTGGATTACAAATGATTGGTAAAGTTCTTGGTGAAGAACAATTATTCCAAATCGCTTATGCTTACGAGCAATCTACAGATTGGCATTTGCGTATGCCAAAAATTTGAGTAACTGATTAGTATTAGCGATTACTCATCGACAAATCTCAATCACCAACTGATAGTGTTTGGGGAGGTGCGGACACAGTATCGTTTACTCCTTCAGGCTTAAATGTTATTTGTTTGACTTCTCCCTTTGCACCCATTGCTTCTGGTTCGCTATCGTCTTTAGAAATGAATACAACTGCTGCATCTCCTGCACGTACGGTCAATTCTTCTTTTGCTGTCCAGCTTTTATTTTGACCTTTTTCCATAAATCCATTAACTACAGTTTTGTCATCTACTGTTACTTCCATCCACGATCTACCTGTAAGTTTAAGGCTAACTTGTACTGTTGATTTCGCTGCTGGTTTCTGAGACCCTGTTGCTTTAAGCTTAGGTTGTGAGTTTGATATTGAGTTTGATATTGATTCTTTTGACGTTGTTTTTTGCGAGCTAACTGATAGCGAACTTTGGTTCTGAGCAGTTGATTCTACTTGTGGTCGGGGTCTGAGCACAAAAAATAATCCAAAGGATGCTGAAACTATTAAAAAAATATAAAACAATGATAGAAATGGTAAATTAAAACTAGTTTTTAGTTGTGTAGTTTCAATATTTTCTTTAGGTTCCTCTTTTTGGAATATATCACTAAACATCTCGGCTAAAGCCTTACCGTCAAGACCAACCGCATCACCATAACGATATACAAATCCTCGGACATAAATAGTTTCAGGTAATTCTTCAAACTTTCCATCTTCCAAGGCTTGCAAATATATTATTCGGATACGTGTATGGAGTGCGAGTTCTTCAAGGCGAATTGATTTTTCCTCACGCGCTTGCTTTAAAGTGGCACCTATTTCTTTAAATTTTTGCTCTTGGGTCTCATTCTGTACCTTCACAGTATCTCCTGATATCCATGTAATAAGACTAATAGGGAATCTACTTAAACTAAAGTAAATAATAAGACTTGTGTATTAAAGTGATTACAAAATTTTATCCGACTATTCATTTCTAGTTTAAAGTCATTAAAACTTTCTTTGCAAGAGATTAATAATGTATATATAAATACTATAAGATGTCAAAAATAAGCAGAGTTCTTTGATTAAATATCTATTAAAACTACCAATATGGGTGATTTTGTCTTCCGTAATTGCCTACATTTTTTCTTGCATTTTCCTGTTTTTTTATCAGCCCCGATTAATATTTTTTCCTTCTGCGAATTTAGAAAAAACTCCACTATATTTTAATATCCCTTACCAAGATGTTTGGTTGCCTGTAGAGGTTCCCAATAAAAAATCTCAACTCATTCACGCTTGGTGGATGAAAGCAGATAAGCCAAGTAATAAAGTATTGCTTTATCTGCATGGTAATGGCCTAAATATTGGCGCTAATATTAATCGTGCAAACTTTTTTCGAGAACTGGGATTTTCGGTACTGCTGATTGATTATCGTGGTTATGGTCGCAGTCAGGGAAGTTTCCCTAGGGAAGCACAAGTTTATCAAGATGCTGTTGCTGCGTGGGATTACTTACATAATAAGCAAAAAATTCCATCTGAGCAAATTTTTATTTACGGACATTCTTTAGGAGGAGCGATCGCGGTAGATTTAGCAGCAAAAAAATCAGGTGCGGCTGGATTGATAGTTGAAAGTTCCTTTACTTCCATTCGAGACATGGTTGCTCTGAAGAAAATGTTCTCTATTTTTCCGGTAGATTTGATTTTGACACAGCGTTTTGAATCTAGTAAAAAATTATCAAACTTAAAAATGCCGGTATTATTTATCCACGGTCTTAATGATTCGACGGTACCAGCTTTTATGAGCCAGAATTTATACACTTTAGCTCCTGAGCAGAAAAAGCTTGTTACGATCCCAAATGCAGGTCATAACGATGTTGCAGAAGTTGCGCCCCATGAGTATAAACAAGCGGTGCTTTCGCTAGTTGAAATGTCTAAGTTTGCTGCAACGAATTAAGAATTCTCTATTATTTACTCTGCGATCGCAATATCTCTAAATTTGCAATCTATGTGCGCACTAAACCTTGCTCTTTGATGCAGGGATTTAGCTATTAAGTTGCTAGTTATAAGCAAAACTTGTTAGATCCCCCTAAATACCCCTTGAAAAGGGGGACTTTGATTTATTGTTTGATTTTAAGACTATCCTAAATTCCCCTTGAAAAGCAATACGGTTCAGTTAAGTAAGGTTTTTTAGTGATAATTTTGGGCGTGTAGAGACGCGCCAGAGGCTAACGCCGACGCCGCAGGCTCTGGCGCGTCTCTACCAACCGATTTAGTCTTATCTGAACCGTATTGCCTTGAAAAGGTGAACTTTGACTATTTCTATTATCGGCTGGGGGAGATCGGAACTCAGTTTGAGAAGATAACACGCCTCAGCACATATTTAAGTTTCGTCACAAAAATTAAAATAATTATTTAGGAACCCAAAACCAACTTTGGATCGTCTTGTTACATTTATTGTGCAAACATAACTTCGGTAATTACGATTTAAAGACTAAGAAAACTGTAACTAATAATCCGGAAAACTTATTTCACTCCAGAAAAAATTACACAGATACAGTTATAGCCTATCTTAGTTTAAAAATCACAATGACATCTGTATACACCTTAACTCTCTCTGGAAACTCGACCATTGAAATTTCCCAGGATGAATTACGTTCCATCCTAGGCGACATTGAAACTGAGTTGCATCGTTCCAAGGTATATCGTTGTGCTTTAACCAACACACAAAAGTTATTGGGTTCTTCTGCAGAACAAGCCAAAGTATTATTTAAAGCCGTGGGAAGGGAAGCTATTGGCTTAGCATTTAGACAATTTATACAACAGCACCAAAAGGTAATCGCTGTAAAGCAAGAAACAAGCAATGAAATCTCCAATAGTGAGATTCCAAGTAACGAGATGTCAAGTCACGAAATCTCAGATAACAAAATCTCAAGTAATGAGATTTCAAGTAATCAGATTTCAAGTAATCAGATTTCAAGTATTGAGCCAGCAACCAATTCTCAGAATGCAGATACTACAAGTGAGCCAGTAGCATCTGAATCCCAAACTCCTACAGATCTATCAAATTACTTAACTAGTGCTAGACCACAACCCACCTTAACTGCTAAAAGTAAGAATGCAGATAAAGTGAAGAAATCTCGATATGCTAACGCAGCTAAAAACTCTAGTAATCCGTTAATGAATTTGCTCAATTCAAATAAGAAAGCTTCCTTAGCTCAACTAGAACAGCAAATGCTGCAGCATCGGAAGAAAATTTTACTTGAAATCGGTCAACAACTTAAGGAAGCCCGAGAATTAAGACATCTTTCTCTGGAACAACTCAATACTTACACCCACGTTCCAGTCCACAAGATGGAAGCTGTAGAAAACGGTCAGTGGGAATTATTACCAGAAGATGTATTTGTCCGTGGTTTTATCCGAGTGATGGGTAATGCTTTAGGAATGAATGGTACTGCTTTGGCTGCTTCTATACCCCTTGCAGATCCAAAAACTCAATCTGTCTTGCCTTCTTGGTATGAAGATCCTAACAGTAGTACTGACTGGACATTACAGATTCGTCCAATTCACTTGTATGTCGGTTATACGGCGTTTGTTGCTGGAGCGATCGGGGGATTACACTTTGTGTCTCAGCAAGCTGAAGCAAATAAATTATTAATCAATAGCAATCCTAATACATCTTCTATTAGCCAAAAACAGCAAGACAAGGAACCTATTACTAAGCCAGGATTACAGTCGAATGTTTCTGGAATTGTAGTTGGTTCTGATATTGCACCACCTGAAGCAATGTAGATAGTGGTCATTTAACAGCTAACAGTTATCAATTAGCAGTTAATAACTTATTAGCGATCGCTGTATGATTTACATTAAGTCTTTAGAGGTTAAAGTTGAAAGTTAGGCGATTTAGAGTTATTTGGATACAGCAATACATAATTAGGTTAAGACATTACTTTTGACTTTTAACTTTCGACTTTTGACTTTTGAATCCCACTCCCTTCTGTAGAGTAACTAGATGTTTCTCGCCTCGTGTAAATATTTAACTTTCGACCTATTCACATTTTGAATTAGGGAAGTTTGATTTATTTTTATTACTCAGTACTAATCTATTAGTTTTAACCTCACGGAATTATTTTGCGTTATTTAACTGTACAGATGTAGAGACGCGACATGTCGCGTCTCTACAAAAGAAATTTAGGCTTATCTGTTCACGTAGTGCGGATAACCGCATTGCTCTATAATAAATTCTTGGGTAGACACAGCATCACATAAGATAATTTCACATCATTAGCTATATTCTTTTCTAACAGGATATCTACTTGACTAAATAAAGTTGCCTAATATAATCCTAAAAAGGATCCCTGAAAGCAGCAGAGTAATTTATATGGCAACAACATCAAATATTGAAGTTACTATTTCCTTGTCTGAACCTGATTTGGATGATGATAAATTACAAGCAGAAGCTGAAAATTTGTTACCACAAATCAGAGAAGTAGATGGAATAGAAGAAGCAAATTTAGTTACATTAGAAGAAGCCCCTACAGGTTCTAAAGCTGTCGAAGGTTTTTCTGTGGGACAGTTGATAGCATTAGTAAATCTAAAGAATGTTGGATCTTTATTTAGCTTTTTGGGTGGCTTGGGTCACAAACCAATTAAAGTGGTGATAAAAAAAGGGTGCGGCTCTTTTGAAAGTACGGTATACTTTAGGAGAGGAAAAGTGATAAGCATCTCAGAGTAATATTTAGAGTCAAAAATCACTTATTACAGACGTGCTTAAAAAGTAAATTTCAGTTGGGAAACATCCAGGCATATGCGAGCATCTACCTCAAATGAAGACATGTTTTTTGTAGAAGCACGGGAACTATTTGAAGAAATAGTGGATTGGCTAGGTTCAGATAGTGTTTTTGGCTTAGAACATGGGGAATTAGAGAGTAAATTGCTTGAGAACGGGTACGAACTATTAAGACGGCTATTACAAGGTTATTTTGACAGACGAAGTGATGACGAGATAGAAGGTGAATGCTCAGGCAGCGACGAGGCTAAGAGAACTCATAAGAAAAGATTTAGAAGGAAGCTAACAACAATATTTGGCACGGTAATAGCAAGTCGAATCGGTTATGGGGGAAGAAAGATAAGTTCTCTCAACCCACTGGATGCAGAATTAAACTTACCAGTAGAACAATACTCCCACGGAGTGAGGCAGCGAGTAGCACAAGAAGTGGCTCGTTCGGGATTTGGTGAAACAGTAGAAATTATCTCCAAAACAACGGCAGCAAAGGTTGGTAAGCGTCAAGTAGAAGAATTGGCACATAAAAGCGCTTGTGACTTTGAGGAATTTTATCGTCAGCGTGAGACACAACCACAAACGCAGGATAGGGGAGAAATTGTAGTCATCAGTGTTGATGGTAAGGGTGTTATCATGCGTACAGAAGATTTACGTATCCAAACCAAAAAAAGAGCACTTACTTCTAGCAAAAAATTAAATAAACGCATAACTAAGGGGGAAAAGCGCAATTCAAAGCGGATGGCGACAGTGGCTTGTGTTTATACAATCAACCCCTTTGTTCGCACACCTGAACAGATCGTCAATACAGAAGAATCAGAACAAAAAATTAAACGTCCTAAACCAATAGGTAAACGTGTTTGGGCAAGTTTAGTTCAACAGCCACAGCAAGTTATCTCTGAAGCATTTGATGAAGCATTGCAGCGTGACCCAAATCAACAAAAGCATTTTTGTGCTTTGGTTGATGGTAATAAGACACAATTATCCCTGTTGAAGAAATTTGCTCGCAAACACAATCTCAAATTAACCATTGTCCTTGATATTATTCATGTGATCGAGTACCTGTGGAAGGCTGCATTTGTCTTCCATGAAGATACCAGTAAAGAAGCAGAGGATTGGGTAAGTAAACGTTTACTTCTTATCCTTGAAGGTAAATCCAGTCTAGTTGCTGCCGGCATGCGTCGTAGCGCTACAAAGCTCAAATTTAATCCATTACGACGCAAGCCAGTAGATACTTGTGCCAGATACTTACTCAATAATGCCCCTTACCTCAAATACGATCGCTACCTAAAAGCAGGTCTACCCATTGCCACTGGTATTATTGAAGGCGCTTGTCGTCATCTAATCAAAGACCGGATGGATATCACTGGAGCTAGATGGAGTTTAAAAGGTGCCGAAGCTGTATTACGTCTTCGCTCCCTTTATATTAGCGGTGATTGGTATGAATATTGGCGTTTTCACTTAAAACAAGAGCATAAACGTAACCACCTGGTTTTGTATAAAGATGGCATTCCTTTGATGAAAAGATTAATTCAAGCTCACTGCTCTATTAGTTCTCCTCCCCCTCTCCCAATACCTATCTGAGGCTCATATCGTCTTCCTAAAAGAGCCGCACCCTAATTTTTATTGTGAAGTTCTTTAAATTGGTAAATAACCGTGCTGTACGCAACCCCAAAACTGTCCAGCACGCCAAGAGAACTCCCCTAAAAGTTTGGTCAAACTAGTTTTATCTCGGACTCTTAACACAAACCATACAGGAAACATAATTGCCGTTTTCAGCAATGTCGTCCAATATATAAGCTGCGGCATTCCCATTGGTCGATGTTTCTTGTAAAGTAACGCCTCATAACAACCAGTTGACCAAGCACGACGACATGTAGCTAATATGGTTTCGCGAAATCGAAAATGGATTAAAGCTTTTTCTATCTCATTAATTTTTGCACCCGCTTCCTGCAATCTCCAAGCATAATCAACATCTTCAAGCCTGAGAAGTGTTTCGTCAAAACCGCCGATTCCTTCATGCAGTTTTCGTTTGACGCCAAAATTATTACCACTTACCAACGGTAGATACGGATGGTCGAAAAATACACCATCACCTCCTTCAGAACCATATACTTCCACTAACCAAGCTGGGTTAAGCTTCCAGTGCTCGTTTCTACCACCGACATAATCATATTTTTCCAGCCCTTCCCCCATCGCAGCGACCCAACCAGAAGAAACCACATCATCAGCATCACAAAAGGCTAGGGATTCACTGGTGGCATTTTTTGCTCCAACATTGCGAGCATGTGCAGCCCCTGATTTATCAGAAGCGTCAACTACCCGAAGGTGGGGCATTTTTTTTTGATACTCTTCAACCACTGCAAGTGTATTATCTGTCGAAGCATTATCTGCAACGATTATTTCCCAAGGCTCAGACCATTCTTGGTTCGCGAAGGCATCTAATTGCATGCCAATGGTATCACCTGCGTTGTATGAAGGTATAATTACACTTAACTTCATAAGTATTACCACTAGAATTGATTACAAATTAATTTATATTAGGTTCTACGCTGTAATTTATACTCTGACTAATGAATATATTTTACTTCAATCATCAAATTATTGTATTTTAGAAGACTTTAAACTTGATGTGTGAAAAACAAATCGATTTAGATAATGATTTTGTAATGCGATCGCTCTGATATAGTGACTTAACCGTCCTTGCAACGATTTGGAGCAATCCTGAAGTAATCAAGCTGTCGTGCTAAAAATCCACAACAACAAGGCATTAGCGCCTAGTAGGTATTGCGTGTCCGTAGGACATAAGTCAAAGTCCCCCTTCCCAAGGGGGATTTAGGGGGATCAACCGTAAATAAGGAATAGACCTCTCCGGAAATTAAATATGTATAACCCAAAATCTTTGTAGAGACGTAGCATGCTACGTCTCTACATTCTTTTCCGGAGATGTCTAATGAAAATTTAATAATCAGATGAATCGAGAAAAATATGACAGCGATTCATTTGAGGATCAACCGCCAATAAGGAATGAAAAATTTAATAACCTGTAATTCTGGGATTTGGAATGGTGCGTTACGCGATGCTAACAGCACCCTACTTTTGTACTTTATTTAATCCACATTCCTAAGTCGTTTGAAAACATGTCCTAAGGAATAAAAATTCTATATATAGCACTACGAAGCTACGCTGGGACATGTACTAACCCTAAAAGCCATATATATTAAGCTTATGTCCTACGGACACGCTATGCTAATGACTTTTGACTTTTGACTTATGTCCTACGGACACGCTTTGCTAATGACTTGTGCGTAGCGCTATATTCCCAATCGCCAGTTCCCAGTAGCTAATCCCCAACCCTAACACCTTCGCAACTGAGCCAAGTTCACCACAATTTCATCAATTGCTTGACGTACAACTCTTATTGGTTGTTCGGTTTGATTCACCATAATACTGAAAACTACCGGCTCATAATTTGGAGAATTTACATACCCTGCTAAGCTAACAACGCCAGTCATAGTGCCAGTTTTGGCAATCACAATACCTTCAGCTGCTGTATCGCGCAAACGATATTTAAAAGTGCCAGTTTTACCAGCAATAGGTAAAGAATTAAAGTAAACTTTAGCAAATGGCGATCGTGCAACTCCCTGTAACAGTTGCACTAAAGCTTGGGGACTAATCAAATTTTTTCGCGATAACCCAGAACCATCATCTAATTTATATGTTGTCGGATCTACTCCAATTTGAGTTAAAGCTGTTTGCAAAACCTCCAAACCTGCATTGACCGTAGTTTGATTTTCTTTTAGTGGTGCTTTTACAGCCAAAGTTCGCACTAATGCTTCTGCAAACAAGTTATTACTATTAATATTGATTTCTTTAATTAATTCAGATAACGGTGCAGACTCAACAGCAGCAATTTCTTCCCCTTTGATTTCTCCAGCTTTGATATTTCTAGCTTTGATATCATCCGTTACTGTAGATGTCCGACCAAGAGAAATTCTTTCTAGAAGTAAATGTTGACGGAAATGTCGGACAAAATGTTCTATTGGGTCAAAAACTGCGATCGCTGTAATATCAGGTTGGGAATTTACAGCTAATTGTCCTTGAATATTTAAGGTTTGTCCTTTAGTATCGCGGTTAATTGTAATATATTTTTTTTCACCTTCTTCAACTGTAACCGTATTATTTACTACTCGCCATCGATATCCTTCACTGGGTTGCTCCCACCTCGGAAGCAAGGTTTCGCCTTCTTTCTGGGGAAATAACCTTAAAATTGAAGCATTTTCATTCAAAATAAAGCTACTAACAGGTGCGCCATAGTAAAAGGGTATATCTTCCCACATCCAACTCCCGGGAATAACTTCACCTTTAAAATGGGTATCGTCAGCAATTAAATTGTTAATGCGGGTAACACCTTTTTGTCGTAATTGTTTTGCAAGGGTTATTAACTGCTCGTCCTTTAAACTCGGATCTCCCCTACCAACAACCCGCAAAGTTCCATTACCTTCATCATATATAGAAGTACGAATGCGATAATACTTACCAAGTTGTTGTAATGCAGCTGCTGTAGTTAAAAGTTTAGTAACGGAAGCGGGGGTAAAGTATTTCTCAGCATCTTGACTGTAGAGAGTTTGGGGAGATGAAGCTTTTAGATCGAGATTCTGTACTAAAATTCCCCAGTGAGTGCGATTGAATAAGGGTTTATTAATAACTGCATTAATTTTTGATGGTAACTGGGCTGGACAAATTTTTCTGCTAGAGGTTTTCTGGATTACAGGTGATTCTAACTGTGCGATCGCTGTTTGGGGCTTAATCCCTAAGTTAATACTAAGAATAAATAGTAATAGGCTAATTGAGATTTTTTTTGACATTATATGGTTTATGTAGTCATTTCTACTTGAATGTTTTACATTAAACCACTTCTCTCGTTTACAAAGAAAAATTTTCCCAGTCGCTCAATTTAATATCTTAATTGTCCAAAGTCGAAAAATATTCCTGAAGATTGACCCTGCGTTGGCGCAATTTTTTCAATGCTTGTTTCTCAAGTCTAGATGCAGAATCTCGGCTTATATTTAACGATTCACCAATTTTGGCTAAAGTTAAAGGTTTACCACCTTTGAGTCCAAAACGTAAATAAATTACCTGTCGCTGCTGGGGTGTCAGGTCGTTCATCAATTGCTCTAAATCAGTTTTTAGAAAAGACTGGGTTACATACTCCTCAGGAGAAATTCTCGTATCTTTTAATAGATTGCTTAACTCAGTGTTTTCGTTATCTCTGAGACGGGTATCCAAACGCATTATTCTACGCGCTCCTTCTAGATACTCACGAATTTTTTCAGTTTTCAAACCAACTTCAGCAGATAATTCTGCAATGGTTGCATTCCGTCCTAACTTTTGAGCAAGACGACGCTGTGCTTTTTTGATTTTGCTAAGTTTTTCAGTCAAATGAACTGGTAAACGGACAGCACGACCTTGATTAGCGATCGCCCTTATTACAGCTTGTCTAATCCACCAGTAAGCATAGGTGGAGAAGCGATAACCTTGGGTTGGATCGAACTTTTCCACACCCCTTTGTAAACCAATAGTCCCTTCCTGAATTAAATCCAAGATTTCGACATTAGATTTGAAGTATTTTTTTGCAATTGAAACCACTAAGCGCAGATTTCCTTCCACCATTTTGCGCTTAGCAGTTTGTCCTTGTTTAATTACTAATTGCAAATCTGCAATGGATAAATTAGCTTTTTGCGCCCATTCAGCTAGACTGGGCTCGCGACCCATATCTTCTGACAGAGATTTTTTCAAGTTCTGTAGGGCTATCAAACGTTGTACCTTTTTACCGTAGAGGATTTCTTGTTCGTGGGTTAGAAGCGGAAAAGATCCAATTTCCTTTAAATAAGTACCAATTAAATCGGTATTAGCTGTAGCAGTTTTCATGACACTGAATAATGAAGTCGCAGGAAGTATAACAAGTGTGCATTTGTAACCACTTGCTTCAAATAAGGTTGGGTAATAAAAAATGAATATTGCGTACAAAAACCCAAGTGATCGCTTAAACAAGCAGGATCGGATTATCTCTGTGGGTACTCTTATGCAACAACTGTATATTAGAAATCTTAACAGAATACATAAATTTATGTAAACTTAATTCATAAATATCTAATTTCGTAAATAGCCTGATAATACACATCTTTCAGAGCTAAGAAATAGGAATATTCATAAAACTGAAACTCCTACTCAATAAAATATTTAAACACTTCTATCTGTGGTATTAATTCTGATTGAATCGAAATTATTGCAGAAAGTATTAATACTCATACGGTTATTACACCTGCTCGGTTAACAGAGAGGAGTATACAATTTTATTAACAAAGTTTACAAAAGTTCATAAAACAGGTTTTATTAAATTCAAAATCATTACACTCGAAATCACAGAAATACTTAGCTTTACATATTAGATGAAGCTTTAAAAGTATTTTTTCTTACCAAAAGTCATTATTGAGATCTCCAAATCCTCGCAACAAGGTGGCAAAAGTCCCCCAACACAGTGGGGGATTTAGGGGGATCCAAGATATTTTAAGTAAA
>NZ_JASJDK010000128.1 GCF_030065675.1 Mastigocoleus sp. MO_188.B34
AAGCAACACGTTAAAAATAGCTTTGCGTAAAACTGTGAAGGAATTTTTAGGACTTATTGTTTTTGCCAAGCATCGGAGAAATGGGAGTTTACACATCAACTCACCCTCGTAAATTGGCGAAGGTATTGCCTTAACAGAAGCTTTTCTAATGATATCAACTACTGTGTTATGAGCCAGACTTGTTGTTCGGCTTACTCCTCTCAAACTACTCCCTTCTGTTCGTGGCGCTAGCCGCGCGTCTTCCAATGAGCCTGTAACACCATTTGAATTTTTTCTGGTTCCACTTGTCGGCGGTAATAAAGAGTATCAAAAGTATCTGTAAAACTTTGTTTGCAGACTGGGCAATAATACCGTTGACTTCCCTTACTAGTTTTTCCATGCTTATGTGTCTTTTGATGACCACACAGAGGGCATTCCATAGATAATAATAGTTATTTTCTGTACACTATTATATCACTTCCACACTTGTTTGATGCACAACCAAAAACATTATATTACTCCAAATTCGTGGATATACTTAAATATTTTATTCGATTATCACTTTGTTGTTTAAGGTATATAAAAACACCTATTTTTGGATGATTTTTCCGCATTTATGCAACGCTATTTTTAGATAAAATCTCTTTAATGCTTCGCTTTACAAGCTTTTATCTGTACTGATGTGTTACACAGAAAAATTCAGTATAATACCCAAAAATAGGGTAAAAAAGAAGTTTTTCGTATACTCAAACAGGAGTTTGTTGTAATGCATGATATATTAGAGTCCAGAAAAATATTATACGTAAAATTTGCGTATAATAAATAGTTGGGCAAAAAATTTTTGGTCACGAGACCGAGAGAAACAAAAAGAACAAAAAACAAATAGAAAGGAAAACCATGTCAGTAAGAATTAAAGAACTGATCATCAAATATGAAGATGACGGTGCTGAGTCACCTCTCACCGCAGAGGAGCACAAACAGAAGTATCGTCCCTTAAATCTGGTGGTGCACCACCATTGCTCACCACCTCCACCAGAGGGATATGTAAGCCCAGATGACAAAGTCGCTGGTGACGAGCCGAAAACAATTAGCATCGACCTAAACGAGCTTAACAAAGAGCAAGGCTAACCAATTTGGGTTCTGCTCCCCCAAAGGAGCAGGACCCACTTTATGAAACAAAACATGAGCACTACACCACTTGAACGCCTCCACACTCATCCTAGATTTGGAAGTGCAGCGAACATATTGAAGGAGGCTACTTTATACTATCGACACAGTTTCAATTGGATTCGCGAGAATCTCAAGGATGCTACTGATGCAGACAGAATCATTGACCTCGTTCGTAGGCTTTCCGACTTAGATGCGACTTTTTTGTTCCGCTCTAGTCCTATTCGCTACTACATTGACAAGGTCATCAATGGCATCTTCGAAGTTGATACAGATTATCCAGTTTCACAGCGGCGTGACAATTGGAAGAATTTAGACGACGCAATTCGTTTTGTGTTGAACGAGGACGGCACGCTAAATCGACAAGGCTTCAGTAATCATAGCCTCATGAATCAGGTTAATCTACTACGAAACAAATTGCGACCCCACTTACAGCGTATTGCAGATTTATGAGGTACAGTAACAACAGTTGGTAAACCAGTTTTTTAAATGCTTGGGATTGACTAAATCGAGGGCAGTTCTAATCAGAACATCAACCATCCTCGAATTGGTTGGAGAGAATTGACGCAAAAAAGCTTTGAGTTGTGACCACCAATGTTCTATTGGATTAAAGTCAGGAGAATAAGGGGACTGATAAAAAACACTTGCACCAACAGATTGAATCAAGGGTTCGATTTCTACAACTTTATGGGCTGGAAGATTATCCATTACAACAACAGCACCTTTCCATAGTTGGGGAAGTAGACACTTTTCTACAAAAACTTTAAATGCATTTCCGTTCATCGAACCGTTTAAAGTCATAACAGCCAAAACTTGTTTTATGCTTATTGCCCCAATTACTGTAACCTTGGAAGACGCGCGGCTAGCGCCACGAATGAACCTCTATAAAATGGTTTAAAATCGTACACTCTTGTACCAGTGGGGCTTCTGGCATTGGTTCGTGTTGAGTTGGAAATAAAGTTTCAATTGTTTCGAGTGCTAGATAAGGGCGCAACTATGCAACCAGTACATTTTATTCTCTATTTAATTTCCCCTGCTTTCTTCAGTAGCTGTTTGTGCTTCTCTTCTTGAAACTTCCAGTAGCTCTTCAGGTAATCACCAAAAATAATATTACCTTTGAGACTTTTATCATTCATATACTTTTGCCATTCTGAAGATTCATATACTTTCTTGAACAAGTTTCGGTAATAAATTTCAGCTTCTTTACTCATCCCCGGAGGACCAACTATACTCCGCTGCATGTCATAATCAAAATCTTGACCCTTTTCCTGAAAATTTGGCGTATCAGGAAATCTAGCTAAGCGCTCTGCAGTAAAAACAGCAAGTGGGGTGAAAATACCTTTTTCGTAAAAACTCAAAGCTTCAGAGGGGTTATTCACCGTCGAGTTCACTTGTTTGTTCGCTAACTGCTTTGCAACAGCACCACCACCTTTAAAAGGTAAATAGCTAATATTCAAATCATAACTACTGTTTAAAAAATTAGTAATGATTTGATCCTCTTGTCCTTTACCAGTACCAGCCATTTGCCATTTTTCACCAGTGGTTTTTGCTGCTTTTACAAACTCTTCTAAATTATTGATTCCACTATCTTTATGAACCCACAAAACAAAAGAATCTTCCGCCATGCGAGCAATAGGAGTAAAACTATAAATATCAATACCTAGTTCTGGTTTACGTAGAGGAGTAGTATAAAAGCTGTTCAAGGTTACTAAGACCGTATGGTTCTTATCTTCTAAATTTTGCAAATATTGTAAAGCTTCAGCACCGGAATTATTGGGTTTATTAATGGGGACAAACTGTTGAGATGATAATTTATTGTCCTCAATAATTTTTTGTATGAACCGAGCCATTTTATCCGCTCCACCACCCTTACCAGCCATGATTATAAATTCGATTTTCTTTTCTGGTTCCCAATTTGAAACCGAGGCTTCATTATCAGTTTGAGTAATTTCTTGAGTTGTAGTGTCACTCTTTACAACACTTTTACGAACATCATTAGTAGATCTACATGCTATGGTAAAAGTCCCTATACCCAACAGTAAAAGCATGAATATTGTCTTGATGTTCATCTAGCAACCTCCCGAGTGCTGTCAAGTGCGTACTTCAGAGTAATAAAGTAAACAACACATTTTATACGCTAATTGTTATTTTCACAACTTATAGCGAGCAAACAGGAGGACAGACAAATTTCCCCAATCACCTCAAGCTTAAAGATTAGGAGTCAACTCGCAAACCCATAATTACTAGGTCATATTCAATACCGTCCATCAATGCAACCCGTGGTAATCTTCCCCAAGTTTGAAAACCAAATTGTGTGAATAAGTTCAAACTCGGGTGGTTATGACCGAAAATAAAGGCAAGGAGACTTTGTAAACCCAAGTTGGGAGCATATTTAACAGCTTTCCCTAATAGTTGCTTTGCTAAACCCTGACGATGATGTTCTGAGGCGATATAAATACTAAGTTCTGCAGTACCATCATAGGCAGAACGCCCATAAAATGACTGAAAGCTTAACCACCCAGCAACTATATCATTAACTTCTATAACCCAAATGGGATGTTTGGTTGGGGAATGTAACTCAAACCAACCACGACGACTGTTGACAGAAACTGGCTTTAAATCAGCTGTAGCCATACGACTCGGGATAGAAGCATTGTAAATTTTCACAATAGCAGCGAGGTCGTTAATTGTGGCATAACGGATATTTGCCATTAGCACTCTTATAGGTTTTAAGTTATTTTACTGGACTTTAGACTAGTTCCTACACTGATACAGCTAGCACTATGACAAACAATTTATGATTTTTCTTACTAGGGCATGAGAATTTAATAACCTACAATTCTGAAATTTGGAATGGTGCGTTATGCGATGCTAACAGCACCCTACTTTTGTACCTTATTTAATCCACATTCCTAACCTACTTACATTTTTTAAACTCAAATAATTTTATTCCCTGTTCTTCGTTTTCCTAGGTTTTGAACACTGCTAATTATTCTCTTGTGAAAAATTAGAATCGCTATTTCTATATAATTTTCAAAAAATACTGCTAAATATAAACTCTCTGAATCTTTCCATGTTCACTCTTATCAAGGAAGTGTAAAAATCTTCAAGGTAATTAATATTATTTAGTCGGTAGTATACAAAGAGTCAATACTGTGGTATAGGACTTAATAGGATTTTACGGTAATATCAAGGTGTAATGCAATCGTATCGAAATTTATTGGGATGCATTGGTACCACTACTTCCTTTATTTGTCATCACGAATAATATAGTCATAAATTCTACTCTTGTCTTTGGTAGGTGTTTTACTGCCTTAATTAAAATTTATTGTTGAATAAATTCAATAAACTTAAAGCATCTATTTCTACCAATCACCTTTCACTAGGATAAATATTCTCAGGTAATTTTTTACTTTAGAATTTCTTATTTAAATCTTTTAATTTTATTCTTGGGGAAAATGATATCTATTGTAATTAGTTAAGTTTATACCTTATGAAGTGATATTTAAGTGTTCTTTTACTCTTAGATTAAGACCTTGCTAAGATATTTAATGGAAGCACTTTACAATCTATTTAAATTATAAAGGAATACATAATTATGAATCCTCCAGAAATTCAACTAAGTACTACCAACAACCTCACTCCACAATTAGCAGAATTAATTTCGGATAATCAAAAGTCTGAATTGAAAGATTCAACTATTAGCGATAACAATAATTTAGCTAGAGTTAGAGATATTTTATTTGGTAAACAATTACAGGATGTGGAGCAAAGATTTGCTCGCATGGAAGAAAAAATAGAACGAGAATGTCTGAGATTGCGTTCGGAATCCCATAAACGTCTCGACGCCCTAGAAGCATATATAAAACAAGAAATTGACTCGATCGCCCAAAGATTAAAAACAGAACAAAGTGAACGAGAAACAGCAGTAAATGGATTAAACGAAGAATATAAAAATATTACTAATTCTTTAGAAAATAAACTGACACAATTTGATGAAGAGACCGCCAGTAATCAGAGAGAATTGCGCGAACAAATTCTTCAACAATCTAAGACTCTCCAAGATGATATTCGGGAAAAATATGAAGAAATTTTAAATTTGTTACAAAGAGAAAACCAGGAATTGCGCAATCAAAAAACTGACCGCAATACTTTAGCAGCTTTATTTGCAGAACTTGCGATTCAATTAAATTCACAAAAATAAGTATTTAAGTTAAATAATGCTTGTTTCTTAAATTTTGTTTCTTAAATGCTTATCCTCTTTATATGCTTGCGCTGTTTGCATGCATAATTACTATTGCATAAATATTTCAACGCTGCAATATTATCGTAATATTTTTGAGACACACAGTATACAAGGTGATTAGAAAAGCTTGGCAAATCGGGGGGTTAAGTAGTGAGTGACTATTCGATGAATGAGTTGGGGAAAAAATCTCCAAATAATCATCACGATTTAGATAGTAACGAACTTAACGAACTTCGGCTTTTGCTTTTGGGGATCGAACAATCCAAACTGAATAATTTGTACAAAAGACTCGAAAACCCCGAAATTCAACCAGAAGATGTGAGCAAGTTGCTTCCGGAAGCAGTAGTATTGCGATCTAAGCAGGATCGACAACTGGGAGAAGCAATGATACGCACGGTTGAAGATGCGATCCAAGGTTCGGTAAAGCAAGATATTAACACCCTTTCCGAAGTTATTTTCCCAATTGTTGCTCCAGCTACCCGCAAGGCGATTGCAACTGCTTTAGATGAGATGATTCAATCTTTAAATCAAACCTTGGAGCATAGTTTATCGCCGGAAAGTTTCAAGTGGAGATGGGAAGCAAAACGTACTGGTAAGTCATTTGCAGAAATTGTTTTGCTGCGGACTTTAATTTTTCGGGTAGAACAAGTATTCTTAATCCATAAAAAAACGGGTTTACTATTGCAACATGTAGTAGCTCCACAGGTAGCAACCCAGGACCCAGAACTTGTTTCGGCGATGCTAACAGCAATAGAAGACTTTGTTGAGGATTCCTTTAATGTTGCTCGGGGAAATGGTTTACAATCCCTAAAATTAGGAGAACTCAATATCTGGATTGAAGAAGGTCCATTGGGTTTAGTTGCAGGAGTAATGCGGGGGAACGCACCACAGGAATTGCGTTCAGTATTTCAGGAAGCTTTAGAAAAAGTCCATCTCAAGTTCACAGATGAGTTAAATGATTTTGATGGTGAAACCGATACTTTTATTACAAGTAAACCTTATTTAGAAGCTTGTCTGAGGTCTCACTACAAATCTGAAAGCAAAAAAAAATATACTTATGCTTGGATATTTTTAGGGATAATAGCAGCAATCTTGGGAACTTTCAGCTTTTTTGCAATTAGAGATCTAGTTCGTCGAAACTCTTTAATTACAGAACTAAATGAGCAACCAGGTATTGTAGTTATCAAAAGTGAACAGCAAGGTGGTAAATTTATAGTTTCAGGAATGCGCGATCCATTAGCAGTTGAACCTAAAACTTTACTCCAAAAAGTAAATTTTGCTCCCAAGGAAGTTGTTTTCCAATTGAAAGCTTACCAATCTCTTGAAGCTGAATTAATGACCCGAAGAGCAAAAAAAATACTCGAACCACCAGACACAACATCTTTACAAGTCAATGAAAATGGCTTGCTTCAAGCGAAGGGTTCAGCATCACATGAATGGATTTTAAAGTTGAGACAACTATGGAGTTTTATTCCTGGAATAAATAAACTTGACGATGTAAATCTTATTTCTAGCGAACTCAATCAATTAAATTCATCCAAACTAGATATCGAACAAACGAAGATTTTATTTGAAGAAGGAACGACCAATTTATTACCAAATCAGGGTAAGAAACTAGAAAAGCTCAAACTTAATTTCCAAAAACTATTCACTACCGCCCAAAGCTTAAATCGTACAGCACGCGTTCGAATAATTGGACATGCGAATACAAAAGGAGATGAAAAAACAAATATTATTCTTAGTGAAAATAGAGCTAAAAAAATTCTGAGATATCTTGATGATAAAGAAATTCAAATTCGTCAGATTCGCACAATTGGTGTTGGTTCAGCCCGACCTCTAAAAAATCAATCTATAAAAATAAATACACAAGAAGATATGGCAAAAGCAAATATAAGGGTATCCTTTAAAGTTTCGATTACGGATACCAAAGAATAGAGGAGTATGTCAATATGCTCCAGAAAAAAATTTGTATGGTTGGTGCATTTGCAACGGGTAAAACTAGTTTAGTTTCGCGGTTTGTTTATAGTATTTTTTCAGAAAAATATCTCACAACTGTAGGTGTAAAAATAGATAAAAAATTATTGAACATTCAAGGTCGGGATCTTAATTTGATTATCTGGGACCTTTATGGAGAAGATGATTTTCAAAAACTCAGACTTTCTTACCTGCGAGGTTCATCTGGATATCTTGTTGTTGTTGATGGTACCCGCAATCAGACTTTAGAAAAAGCTTTAGATTTGCAGCAAAGAGTAGAAGCAACAATTGGGAAAAAACCATTTATTCTCGTACTCAATAAATCTGACTTGCAAGATGAGTGGGAAATAGATCGAGACGAAGTAACTAGTCTAACTCAAAGGGGATGGACTACGATCGAGACCAGTGCTAAAAATGGTCTGGGAGTTGAAGATATTTTTCAAACATTGGTACAGAAAATGTTGGAGGAATAAATGATAGAAATCCCCACAGATGTTACAGACTACATCATTAATTTTACGGTCGTAAATCGTTCGCTTGCTTACCTTTTAACTAATAAACAAGCTTGCTTATCTGATTGGGGAGGACAATTATCAGTTTATGGAATAACAGATTTACAACGAGGTAAAGATATCGGTCAACAAGTATTTTTTTTGGAAGGATTATTACCTTTGGATGATTTCCCCTTATTCTTACCCTGTGTGAAGACTGAAAAAGGAATTTGTGCAGACGTACATCTTTTCCCTTCCAAACAAGGTGATTGGGTGATATTTTTAGATGCGATGTGGGATGAGACCCATATTAGAAGGATTCAACAGCAGATCAATAGTTCCAAATTGATCGAAGAAAATTTTCGTAGAATATTAAAACATACCTAGAATACAAAGAAAAGAAATTATAAAAAATATGAACCAAATAAAGATGAACTATAAAAACATAAATTATAGTTATCAATTAACTTCTCTATGATTAACATCTGTACAAATATCAGAATGCTCTGATTCTGCAATTGCGGCATAAAAGAACTATGACAAATTCGATTACAGCTGATATCTTCGCCGCCTTAGATATCCTAGTATTAGAGAGACTAGATATCGGCTTATTTAGAGTTACTGGAACTGTACCAAATTGGTTGACCCGCTTCTGCGAACGCAATATAAATACTGGTAAAAAAATATTTATTCCTCAAGAAGAATTTCCCTTTTTAGAAAATTTTTTAATTGATGCTGAAGAGTTTTGGTTAGCTCCTCGCAATCGACCGCTTAAATCTGGCTTTTGGATTCAGCAAGATTTACTGGGAACGGAATGTTATTTAGAAGCATCTGCAATTGCGATATCCCCACAGGGGATGCACGAAGCGATAATCGAGCAGCACAAAATATTATTAGTTGAATTACTTGAAGATACTTACCAAGAGAAACAATCATTCATTCAGAAAGCTAGGGAAAATCAACTTAACTATCAACAGTTTATTAAAGAAAACCAAAAAAAAGAAATACTAATTCATTGCTTAATTCACGATATAGCTGGTCAATTAAGTGGAATTAATTGTTGTTTAGCACTTTTAGAATTAGAAAACTTAACGCCAAAAGGTAGAAAGCGCCTAGAAGCTGGGAGAAAACAATCAATTAAACAGGAAATGCTCCTGAGGGAAATACTTAGTGCTTTTTCTTCAGAAGTTAACTCTCAAGAACAATTCTACACCGATCCGATTAATTCACCTGATGTACTGACAACTACTCGGGAAGTAATTGAACTACTAGCTCCAACTTTTGCACTCAATAAAATCAACATTCAGCTTGCAGCTAATATTGACTTAAATATTAACTGGAAAGTGGTTGGCGATCGCTCTCGTTTAGAAAGAGTTATTTCAAACTTGCTAGAGAACGCTTTCCGCTACAGTTCTCCAGATTCTAATGTAACTGTGAATTTACAAGCAGATGAGCAATATATTGTTGTCACTGTGGAAGATGAAGGATCTGGTGTTCCCTCAGAACTGACTCAAAGTTTATTTAAAAAGTTTTATCAAGGAAAAGATAAATCGGGTAAATCTGGTTTAGGACTGTATTTTTGTCGAATTACAATTGAGCGTTGGGGAGGTAAAATTGGTTATTCTCCCCGCCCACAGGGTGGTTCTTGTTTTTGGTTTCGTTTACCAAAAATATAACGCCACATGTGAGTCGAAAATTTACTATTCATAGCTTTTAGCGCGTCTGCAAAGTTAGCGAAACCTAAAGTAGCGGCTCCGATCCATAGCTAGCGGCTCCAGATCCGTAGCTAGCGCAGCTATAGCTAGCGTGTCTGTGGGGCAAACAGGATTCACTAATGTCCTAATCTTGTTACTAGTGGTCGAGCACTAGTTAAAAATCGGGCGCGTATCGCGTAACAAACGCACCACACCAACAAACACAGTAAAAAATTCTAATCTACCCAAAAACATTCCCAAAATTTGAGTCCAAAGCAATGTCGGTGCAGCATCTGCAGAGGTTACCCCAACGGAAATTCCTACAGTATTAAATTCTAATTCAATTAATTCTGTAATAATTTCTGATGCTAAATCTATCTTAGTTTTATATTTATCTTCTGGTTTTAGAGTTCCTTTGGGCTTGAATACTTTTACAATCAATGGAAAAGTTATATTACAATAAACTCCATAAGCATTCTTCTGAAACTATTTCGTTATCTACTTTCCCTACGCTTCCGGGCATATTGTCTAGCTACATAGTCAGTCTTCTTACCTTTCTTTCTATCTCCTGTTTCATCAATTACCACAGTTATTGCATTTCTGTTTAATACCTTGAGCACTTGAGATAATCTTCTATCTTTTATATCATTTACTGACCAAGGAGATTTTGCTATAAAATGATGCAATGACTGTGCTGAATTTATGCCAACAACTCTAGCTATTTCTGGTAATGATTTTCTCTTTACAGGTGAAATTATTCCCAAATGCAAATATTTGAAGCACTCATAGTTTCTTACTTCTTTAAACAAGTCTCTATATCCAGCACAATATTCATCTATAACTGAGATTGTTGGGTGTGCATCTCTTGGTAAATGTTTTAGGATTTGTAATTCTACATCCATTGCTCTACCTGCCTTGTAGAGTTTTATTTTTTAATTGACTTATTAATAATACCCGGAAAGTGACAGAAGAGGGTTAATAGGGGAAGCAAAGTAAATTCAAGTATACAGTAAGTAGGCATAAAAATGCTTGTATTATGGGATGTTTTTTCGCAATAATTCTCATTGATTTGAAAAACACATCCCTAACCACAATCTTTATAGAGGTATTGCAATAGACCTACATTTATATGATATCTAGTACGCTTAATTATTTACGATATAGTAATTTATGCAAAAAATAACTGAGACCCCTCTCCTCTGCACCTCTGCTCTCTTACAGTCTAAATAATAAGTATTTAATCGGACATGATATGACACCATTTTTGCATACCCCCCAAAATACCCAGAGATATAAAAAGTTGGGGAAGTGAGAAGGATTAAAAATTTTCTCAAACCAAAATTGCATACCCCCTTAAACCCAGAGATATACGAATATTTGAACGTATATTAAGCCATATCTACCATAGATTTCCATTACTTATTAACTGTACTAACAATTTATTTGGAGAAATACAAATGAAATTTTTAAAAGTAACATCCGCAATCGTTTTATTAAGCTGTATTGTATTTAGTCAAAAAGTAAGTGCTCAGACTTTACCCAAGTTAGAATTGGAACCACAAATTGAAAAATTACAACTTAATTCAATACAAAGTCTGGATTCACAAGAGAATAACCAGAAGGTAAAAGCCTATTTGAATAAAGGAATTGAGTATCTTCAAGCAAAAAAATATTCTGAAGCAATTCAGGCTTTCAGCGAAGTAATCAAAATTCAACCAAACAACCAGTATGCTTATCTTGGTAGAGGAATTTCTTACCTTGCTTTAGGAAAATATCAGCAAGCAAAAACAGACTTCGATCAATGTATTGAATTTGATTATTCATTATCTTATGCCTATTTTTTCCGGGGGATTACTAACAGTGCATTGGGTAATAAGGAAAATGCTATTGAGGATCTGAAAACTGCAACTAATCTTTTTGAGCGAGATGGTCAAACACAATGGGCTCAAAAATCGCGTAATTTAATCAATCAGATACGTAATGCTTAACTATAATTTTTAATTTCCGATCCTGAATGTTGTTGTGTCAATTTTACTTGTAACTATCTTGGTAAATTACGTAGCTTATTCTTTTTCAAAATGTCCGGGAAGAACAAAATTATAAACAAATTACAAACCTTTTGTTCTCCCATTCAATAAAGTGTAAATCAATCTTCCATAATTTCTTATTCAACAGAAACTGATCACTTATGAATTTTAAAAGTACTGTATCTAGAATTTTTTTTGCCGTTAGTATTTTGGCTTCAACAAATATATTTCCATTTGCAGTTAATTATTATATATCTTCTAATAAACCTGCCTCTGCTCAAACTGTAGAATCAGACAATGAGAAATTATTTTACATTTATAAAGGACAGCGCATTCCTTTAACTCAACAAAAAGACGCGATTGCTGTTGAATTTAAACCTTTACCGAAAACTCGTACTCGCGGTAGCAGTCCCGATCCTCTTTACCTCCAATTGGAAAAAGATTTACAAACAGGTACTCGTACTCGTGGTGGAGGTAATCCCCAGATACAAGTTAAACCTTTAGGTAAAAATTACGCCCTTGTTACTTTAACTAGTAATCAAAATTTTGATATTAAGAAGAAAATCCAAAATCAAAGTTACGTCAAGACTTCTTTACCAATATTAAGTCGTGCTGACAGTCAAGATACTATTGTTTTACCTAACGAAATCATCGTTAAATTTGAAGCAAACATTTCCGATCGCAATAAAGAATCCATTCTCAAACAAAAAAACTTAGAAGTTATTCGTCCCCTACGTTTTTTCCCTAATATTTATATTGTTAAATCAACAGTTGCTTCCGGTACAGATATATTAAATGTTTCTAGTAAACTTGATGGAGTAAAAGGTATTACTTCTGCTGTACCTAATTTTCTCCAGTCTGTTTCTAGCTTCATTAATATCGAAGAACAAAACTCCGAGGGTTCCAATGATGATTTGAGTACCCAGTCAATTACCAAAACAACTACTAACGTTACAGATTCTGGGAAGACTGAAACAGATTATTTAGGCTTACAGTGGCATTTAAATAGTACTCCCCTCAAAGAATGTTTACCGCAAAAAATTAATGGCTTTAATGCTCTGCAAAACTGTCTGAAACAACAAACTACAGAAAATTCAAGTTCAAGTTCAAGCTCAAAATCAAGTTCAAAATCAAATTTGAAATCAAAATCAAGCTCAAAATCAAATTCATCTCGTACTGACTTGCATGTCACAGAAGCTTGGAAAAATAGTAATGGTGGAAAAGGTGTAGTTGTTGCAGTAATTGATAGTCTGATCCAATGGAATCATCCCGACTTACGAAATAGTTTATATAAAGTAGAGGCTACAGATAAATGTCCTGGAGAAATTTATGGATGGGATTTTTCCCAACCAAGCACCAGTAAGAAGCCTTGTGAAGTTGGTGATTCTGATACCAGTATCAGTCCTTTAGAACTTAATGCTTTAAAAAGGAAATTACATGATACTTTCAAGTTATCTGACCGTGAATTAATTAGACGATATTTAACACCAAAAATACGACAGCAAATAAGATTTCGACCCTCTGAGCAAAAATTAGCACAGTATTTGCGTCGGAAAATTCGTTCTGAAGTCGGTGGTGAATTTCACGGTACTTTGGTTAGTGGAGTTATTGCTGCAAAACCTGAAAGTTCCCAAAACCAAAACTCTCAAGGTCAAGATTCCCAAGGTATATGGGGAGTAGCACCCAACGCCAAAATTTTACCCGTGCGAGTATTTGGATTAAATGGAAGTATTTCTCCATCTTCATATATTGAAGCTGTGGGTTATGCAGCGAATCGTGGTGCTGATGTAATTAATTTGAGTTTAGGTAAAACCCTACCAACAGATGTGGAAGAATTTGCATTATCACAAGTACTACAGCAAAATCCCAAATTAGTCATAGTTGCATCATCCGGTAATTCAAACTATACCCAAGTTGCTTATCCTTCCGGATACAGTGGAATTTTATCAGTTGGTGCGAGTAATTTATTTGGCGATCGCGCCTATTACAGTAATCATGGTAAAGGATTAGATGTAGTTGCACCAGGTGGAGATTTGAGTACATCAGCTGGATGGTTGGGGGGAATACCCACCACTGGAGGAACTTGGATGGATAAATTCTGGAAGGGTTTAGCTTTTCCTAACTCCCGTTGGTCTCCTACAATTGATTTCAAAGGGAAATATTGGTGGATGCAAGGTACTTCTTTCTCTTCTCCAGCAGTTGCGGGGGTTGTAGCTTTAATGAAGGGTGAAGACACCGATGGAAAATTGAACCGCGAGCAATTAGTTAATATCCTTAAATCTACTGCAAGTTACGATAATTTGAAGATTTCCGAACCAGACAAGAAATCATATCGTAATGTGGTTAACAAAGGTTTGATACCTTCTTCGGTCACAGAGAAACAATTTTTCTTTGGTAGTGGACTTGTTAACGCTGATGCAGCAGTTAGGGCTGTGAAGAAATAATTAAGGTTATTAAGAGAAGGGGGTAACAATCACAGTTGGAGACGTTGCATGGAGACGTTGCAATGCAACGTCTCTACAATAATTATGAATTATGAGTTATGACGATTATTGCTTACCAAAACGTTCTAATAACTCTTCACGAGATAATTTTAGCAGCAAAGGGGTAAATTCTTCGGTTGGTAGAGATAGTAATGGTTCTATTACTGTTGATAACTGGTTATCTAAGGAGCCAAAACGACTTTTAAGCAAAGTTTCTACTACTTTTCTTTCTCCACGTCGCTCAGCTTCTTCTAACTTTTGGGTGTAAAGTGGTGATAAGCGCATAATTAATTCCCTATCCTCCTTATCTATATTTTGACTTACTTCTAAAGTTGTTTTTAAGCTGAATAATAACTCTAGCGCTCTGGAACGTAATGGTTCATCAGTAGGAAGTGCTTCCAATTCGTCAATTGCTGTATTTTGAACTCTACCTTTACCTAAAATTCTTAACCAAAGGGTTTCTCTTGTTTTCGGTAATTGATGAATTGCTACTATTGCTGTCCGTAAATATTTGGGTAAAAAATAAATTCCAGTTCCCCATTTACCATTATCGCTGACGGCTGTAAATCCTTCCAATACGGATTGGGAAGCAGTGGGAGACAAAATCCACAACATCGGTAAGCTAATTTCTGTTAATTGTTGCTTGTTCCTTTTTGCATCGCGCTCATATTCACCACGAACCTCTAATAATTTTAGCAAGCAACTACATATTTCCGTTGGTGTTGCAGCATTGCGAAAAGGTTCTAAAATTGCAGGTGTTGCAGTAAATCGTCCTAATAAACCCAATCGGGAAACTTCTGTCGGATTCACAGATTGATTGGGTGAAAACCAAACATCAATTTCTCGAACTTCTCCTGCAACTTCACGAGCTACCTGCACTGTTCCTAATGGTTGTAATAATTCTTCTAGATAATTTTTGGAAAATTGGTCGTAAGGGAATCGCGTCATTTGCTATATCGAAACTTAAATCAATGCAAGCCTGAGAAGAAAATCCTATCATCAAAGAGATGTTGCATTTGAAATAGACGTTGCAATGCAACGTCTCTACATAGAATATATTTTTGTATTTATTTAGAGATAAAGTTATGATTAACGCCACTCACCCAAAAACGCAAAAGCCGCCCAATAATTAGGATTGCGCCATTTTTCCTGTTTCCACATCTTTAACTGTGTTACTCTTAGCGCCTCATTTGCTGATTTACCATTTTGCAACATTTCCTTGTAAAATTCCTGCATAAATACTGCTGTACCCTCATCGCTAACTTTCCACAGCGACACCATTAATCTTTCTGCACCTGCATACATTAATCCTCTTGTCAGACCAACTAAACCCTCACCTCGGATTTCTTTACCTAAGCCGGTTTCGCAAGCACTCAAAACAATTAAATCTGCAGGATAATCGAGGTTAAATAAATCTCCTAACCGCAAATATCCCCGAATATCTTTACCTTGTTGATTTACCAAAGAGAGAACAATACCTGATAACTCTGGGTTTGCATCGTTAACAAAGCCGTGGGTTGCAAAGTGTAAAATACGAAATTGATTGAGTTTGCTGCTAGTAGCCCAGGTATAGTTAGCGTCAAAGTCAAACACTTGTAAGCGATTTGTTTCTGGAACGAGTCCTAAAAGTGTTTCACTCTCCTTACGCGTACCGGGAAGTCGTCCCCAACCTTGGCGATTAAGGGTATCAGCAGAACGTTTGAGGGCTGAGCGTTCTAGTTCTAAGGTTAGAGAATTTTGTTGGTTTAATTGCTTATTTTGGAACTGTTTATTTTGAAGGTGCTTATTTTGGGCTTGATTTGTCACTCTCTTGTCAGTAGCGCTGAATACTGGATCGGCGAGGATCGCTAAAGCTTTAGGTGCTTGCTTCCGGTTTGCGATTTCCTGACGTTGAATTGCGATCGCAGATGCTGAAGGTAAGTTAATAATTTCGTGGTTGACTAACAGTGGTGGGTAATTAGAATATTTCTCTGATATTGGATTAACTGGAGTAACAATAATACTTCTATTCTCACCCGGAGTGTTTTCTTCTTCGTAAGTTTCTTCTTTAACAGAAGAATTCGGATCCGCTAAAGCTGCAAAGGGAATGTATTGCAATGCACCATCAGCGACAACAACTAAGCGTTTTTTCCCTAATCTATCTTTAACCGGTGCAATTACAAGTTTACTTAATTCTTCTGCGGCTAAATCAATCCGTCGAGTTTTGAGGTTTGCACAAGAATTTTCTTTACCAGTCGCAGAAGGTGGTTTAGAACTGTTTTGGCTAATTAAACAAAATAAATTGATGACGCTTTTATCTATCTCTGACTTTTTGGGAAGTTCGTAGCTTTTCAGAGAGTTGGGAGAAACCACCCATAAATAACTCCGTTCTTTACCCAAGGAATACTGTAACAGTAGGGTATCTTTATCGAGTTGTTGTTGAATTTGCGGTAAATTTAGGGATTTGGGATATTTAAGCGCTGCGTATTTGGGATTGCTTTTTTTTATCTTGATTTGCAGCTGCTTGTATTCGTTGAGGTGATTGGTGATTTCTTTTTCTAATCTCTTAGCAGCAGCTTTGGAAATTGGGTCATTACTTTTATTGCGATCGTTAACTATCCCGGAGCGTAATTTATCTTTAGCACTGATTAATTGTTGTAAGCGGTTTTCTTCTGCTAAAAGTTGGGGGTTTGCACCTTTGCGGATATCAGTTCGTGCTTCGGTTAATAGTTCTAGAAGTCCCCTAGCACGAGATTTTTCACTGGCGTTGAGTGCTTGAGCATCGTATCCTTGTGATGGATTTTGCTTGTGCAATTGCATCAATATATCGACGTGGAGTTTATAAATATCCTGCACTGTTGCAAAGTAGGATGTACGCAAATCTTCGCGATCGACTTTAGTACGTAAATCTTCAATAATATCGACTGCGGCTTTACTATTATTGAGTGCACTTTGGAGATTACCTTGCTTGAGTTCTAAGTCAGCAAGATTACGAAGCGTTGTTGCTTCTTGACCTTTATTCTCAACTTCCCTGCTTAGAGATAATGATTGATTATAAAATTTAAGGGCTTGATGCTTGTCTCCTAAATCATAGTGGGCTTTACCAATATTATTGAGGGTTGTTGCTTCTTGACTTTTATCCTCAACTTCACGGCTTAGAAGTAATGCTTGATTGGAAAATTTGAGTGCTTTTTGCTTATCTCCTAAAAGGAAGTGAGCTATACCAATATTATTAAGGGTTGTTGCTTGTCCACTTTTATTCTCAACTTCTCGGTGTAGAGGTAATGCTCGATCGTAAAATTTGAGTGCTTTTTGCTTGTCTCCTAAATCTGAGTAGACAAGACCAATATTGTTAAGTATTATGGCTTCACCACTTTTATTCTGGACTTCTTTCAATAAAGGTAATGCTTGGTTATAAAAATTGAGTGCTTGTTCCTTATCTCCTAAAGAGGAATAGACAGTACCAACATTAATCAGAGTTTCTGCTTCCCCGCTTTTATCTTCAATTTCTCGTCTTATAAGTAATGCTTGGTTATAAAAGTTGAGCGCTTGCTGCATTTTTCCTGATGAGTAGTAGATACTAGCAATATCATTGAGAGTTGCTGCTTCTCCACTTTTATCCTTAATTTCTCGCACTATCGATAAGCCTTGGTTATGTAAATCGAGTGCTTTTTGGTTATTTCCGAAAGAGAAATAGACCGCACCAATATTACTGAGAGTTGCTGCTTCCCCTTCTTTATCATCAACTTCACGTCTTAGAGGTAATGCTTGGTTGTAAAATTTAAGGGCTTTTTGCTTGTCTCCTAAAGAGAAATAGACCGCACCAATATTGTTGAGGGTTATTGCTTCCCCTTCTTTATCCTTTATTTCCTGATTAATAGTTAATGCTCGGTTGTAGTAATCGAGTGCTTGCTGCTTGTCTCCTAAATCATCATAGACACTACCAATCCTATTGAGGGTAAGCGCTTCTCCATTTTTATCCTTAACTTCCCGTCTTAGAGGTAGTGCTTGATTGAAAAATTTTAGTGCTTGCTGCTTATCTCCTAAATCATCATAGACTGCACCAATGGAATTGAGGGTTGTTGCTTGAGCACTCTTATCATTAACCTTCTGCATTATAAGTAATGCTTGGTTATAAAAGTTGAGTGCTTGCTGCATTTTTCCTGATGAGTAGTAAATACTAGCAATGCTGTAGAGAGTTAATGCTTCACCAGGTTCATCTGCAATTTCTCGCTGCAGGAGTAATACTTGGTTGTAATATTTAAGTGCCTGCTGTTTATCTCCTAATGAGCGGTAAGCATGACCAATACTCCCCGTAATAATAATTAGCGTTTTTTTATCTTCACCCAATTTTTGCCACAATTCCAGCGCTCTTTCCCATTTATTAATAGCCTGTTTTAATGATTCAGGGGTTCCCTGCTCAAATAATTTCAATCCTTCAACAGTCAACCTTTGCGCCTTTGCACGGGTTGCATCTTGGTTATTTGTCACCGATTGCTGAGCAATTTCCAACTCATAATTCCCCGCACTAGCAATATTTGATTGTGATAACAAGAACAAGGAAATAAATAAAACAAAGGTACTATTAGTTACTATTCGACTATGCAGGAGCTTATTTTGATATTTTTTATTCGCTTTCATCCGTGTTTATAATGATTAATTAGTTACAAATTAATATATATCTCCTAGTATTTGGGGGTATGCATTTTTAGTCAAAGTTTAATTTGTAACAATAAACTTTTAAGAATAAACCTTACGGCTAAGGGATTTTCAGAAATAATTTGTACCATTATTTATGACGTGTAGGGGCACACCGCCGTGCATCCTTATAAGTGGTATATTTTTTATTTGAAAGTCCCTAAAATTATGAAGCTTACATCTACCTTTACAAAACTGCATATCCCCCACAATACCCAGAAATATAAATAATCAAATAATCGAAAATCTATAATCTAAATCCTATGAAACGCCGTAATTTTATCCAATTTGCTAGTTCTGCATTAGCCACAGTTGGTATCAGTCAGTTGGATATTATGCAACAGGGGGATAAATACGCAAAAACCCTAGCACAAAATACCGGACGCAAATTAGCCCTACTCGTAGGAATTAATCAATACAACAATGGATTAAGTCCACTTGAGGGTTGTGTCAATGATGTAAGATTACAAAAACAATTATTAACTTACCGCTTCGGTTTTAACCCCAAAGATATACTTACCCTCACTGACACACAAGCTACACGTCAAGGTATACTGACTGCATTTGAAGAACATCTAATTAAACAAGCGAAACCTGGAGATGTAGTAGTATTTCACTTTTCCGGACATGGTTCGCAAGTTGCAGATCCAGATAAAGATACTCCCGATGGACTTAACGGTACTTTAGTTCCTATTGATGCTGGATTCCCTGCAGGATATCCTTCTCAAGGTGGTAAGGTGCAAGACATAATGGGACATACGCTGTTTTTACTCATGTATGCATTGAAAACAGATAATGTCACTGTTGTACTAGATAGTTGTCATTCTGGTGGTGCAAAACGCGGTAACTTTGCAGTCCGTTCCCGTAGTGGTGGGAAACAATTACAAGTTAGTCCCAATGAATTGGAATATCAGCGTCAATGGTTAAAACGCTTGAATCTTTCTCATGAAGATTTTATTAGATTACGTCGCAAAGGTGTGGCAAAAGGAGTTGTTATAGCTTCTGCAAAACGGGAACAATTGGCGCTTGATGCTTCCTTCGATGATTTTTCCGCAGGTGCATTTACTTATTTGTTTACTCAGTATCTGTGGCAACAACCAAAAAATCAATCCGTTAAAAGAATATTGGTTGATGTTAGTCGTAGTACTAATATATATTCTGATCGCAAAGGTTATAGTCAAATCCCAGAATTGGAATTAAATGTAAAACAGCCTAACCCGTCACTTTACTTTACCCCTTTTAAAACTAACTATGCCGAAGCCGTAATTACTGAAGTTAATGGCAACAAAGTAGAATTATGGCTGGGTGGAGTAGATTCCCAATCTCTCGGAGCGTTTGAGAAAGATGCAATTTTTACGGTTGCTGACGGTAAAGGAAAAGGACTAGTAAAATTAGAATCCCGCCAGGGTTTGGTTGGGAAAGGTACCTTAATTGACACCCCACAATTACAAACAGGAACCTTGTTGCAGGAAAAAATACGGGGTATTCCTGCCAATATCAAGTTAAATATCGGACTTGATGATACTTTTGACAGTAATACCTTTGCTCAAGCAAAACAAGCCTTTCAAAAAGTTAACCGCGTACTAGCTTTACCCCTGCGACAACAAGAAGTGCAATATATCTTTGGTGTGATGACTCAAGCTAGATATCGGGAATTACAAAAACGTTCCATACCAAATCTTCCATCGGTAGGTAGTTTTGGATTATTTTTAGCAACATTAGATGAAATTGTCCCCAAATCTTTCGGAAATACAGGAGAAACAGTTACACAAGCAATAAAACGCCTAACACCTAAATTTAAATCGCTTTTAGCAGCACGAATTGTTAAACAAATGTTGGGTAATACCAATACCTCAAAAATAAAAGTTACCGCTTCAATGAACATTGCAGATACCCAAAAAGTAATCAGTGAAACTTTTCCAGTCAGGGGTGTAAGCAAAGATAAGAATCAAAGCACACCTGTAAAATTATCAGTAACTACAGAGAACGGTATTCCTAAACTACCTATTGGTACGCAAGTAGCATTTGAATTAAAAAATCAAGAATCTACGCCCCTTTACATTAGTATTTTGGTTATTGATGCAGCAGGTGAAATGGCGGTAATATTTCCTAATGATTGGAGTGTTTCCGAAGGTGCAGCGTTATTAGCAGCAGGTGAAAAGCGGATAATCCCGACTCAAAATGATGGCTTTAAGTTAAGTGTTGGGGAACCATTTGGGATGACAGAAGCATTAATCATTGCTAGTACTGACCCACTGCGAAACTCCCTCAAAGTGCTTAAGGGTATTGCTAAAAGGGGAGGTACAACACGTGGACCAGTTGCTCCAGATGAAGATGAAGTTTTAGATGTAACAGATAAATTACTTACAGATCTAGATACTGCTACCCGTGGTGGGTTAAATGTGGAAGGAGTTAACTTACCAGCAGGGGTGCGCGGTGTCGATACAAATAAACTTGCAGCAATGGCGATTACATTTGATGTGGTTAGACCAATTTCATTTAGTTAGGTTACACAACAGCAACATCACTCAAACAATTTGATTTTTCTGAATACCCTACCATAATCGAAGATATTTCCCGTTTATTAAAGAAATCCTCTTTACCAAAATCGTCTACACTCAATTCCAATCCTATGTTCCCTAAGGTATAAACTCCAAACTTACACCAATTCGACTATCTTTATCTGACGGGGAATTTTGTTGCTGTAAATCAGTAGATAGACGAATTTTGCGTGTAAGAGCATAAGCAAATGAAATACTAGTTAAACCTACTTCCTCACTACTACCGGGAGCTACCCAACTTTGGGAGAAAGAAATATCCGCTGCACCACTACGGGATAAAACCAACAATAACTTTACTCCTATATTTACTCCTGAAGTGCGATCGCTATTTATTTCCACATTGCGATAACCCAGTATAGGAGCAATATTTACATAATTTCCTAAAGGACGAAGATAATATCTTAAATCTGCACCATATGCTTGTCGCTTACCGTTAAAAGTTCTTTGATATTCACCACTGAAAGTTAAACCGGTAGAGTCAAGAAATATATCCTCAACTCCCAAATTGATTCCTCCAAACTGTTCTCCAGGATAAAGTGAATAACCTGCTCGAAATCTAGTCACAAAACTGGGATCGTTTCTAATATCTTCGAGTACGTTTGGTATTTTTTTTCGCCAACGTTGTAAAACAGGACTGTTTTTTATAACTTCTGGACTTAAATCTAATTCTTGATTTGGAGGTATTTCACCTAAAGCGGGAATTGCTCTCGAAATAAAACTAATAGTCAAAAAACTAATGGTCAACCCCAAGCCGAAAACTGAATTTATAAGAGCATTTTTTGGAGGTTGTTGGATCATGTAATGTTTATTTAAATAATTATCATATTTATGGGGTTTGGTAATTGGTAATTGGTAATTGGTGTGAGCTTTTCTTAGCTAAGTAGTTAATAACAGATAGAAATTAAGATGTAGAGACGCGTTAGCGCAGCGTAACCGCTAGGTTAACATGTCGCGTCTCTACGGGAGAATCTGTTGCAATGACTGATTGAATTGGTATTACTGTTCTATTTGGCAAACTCAATGCAGTTAATAGAGTGCTTTTTAATGTGGCGCACTTATTCTATAACATTTGCCAGGTTTTATCTTACTTTTCTTACTCGTCCGTTTTCACATCTGTATTCTTGACCGTTAACAGTGGTAGTTGATGTTGTACCTTCCGAAGAACCGGAACAATCAATGTTAACTTTACCGTTCCTTACACTCACGGATTGTCTGTTTACTTGTCTGTTACTGTCTCTGTTACTGTCTGTTTGGTCGTAACTGTCACCTCCTCCACAGGCTGCAGCTACCACCATTAAAGATAAAATTAAACTAAATTGGGCAAATTTCTTCACCAAGTTCTTAGTAGGTTTCATTGTAGATTTCATTTCTATCCGTAAATTTAGTAATTTGACTTTTAATTTTGATTGGTGAGCTTTAATTGGTTACTTTTATCCGCAGCAAATCATTAACAGTTAGTCCTCAACTGTTAACTACAAGGGATAAAGGTATTTTTCCAAACTCAATTTGGTAGATGGGATTATAATTTTTCAGTTTACAGATTCTAAGGGATGTGGATTAAATAAAGTACAAAAGTAGGGTGCTGTTAGCATCGCGTAACGCACCATTCCAAATTT
>NZ_JASJDK010000129.1 GCF_030065675.1 Mastigocoleus sp. MO_188.B34
CCAATTTCATATGAAGATGCATAGAATCGCGACACCTAAAACTGTTGCAAAACAATAATTTTGGCTTTGAGAATTTTATGCAGGCTCACAAAGAATTGGTATTAGGACTTACGCAACTGGCATATTTTTTGGCTTAGGGTGCGTGAGATGCGAAGATATTTGAACGTAGCAATAAGACTTATAACGTCACGCACCAACCACCGATTGTGACAATTGCGTAAGTCCTGGGTATAAGTAGCAATTAAATTTGGTATAAGTAGCAATTAAATTTATTTATTAATATGGGGGGATTCTACAAATCACCTCACATAACGTACCACCTTGTGATTTATCAATAAACATAAAGCGCTTAAGCAGTAATGAAAAAGCAAAAAAATAGCAGCAACGCAAAACCTTCTTCTGCCTCACCTCTTCACCCAATCCGCCTGGAATACACAATCAAGGGTAATGAAAAATCCATTATTGAAAAAGGCTGTGAACTACTTGTCATAGCTTGTGACCCCAGGAACTTGTATACCATTTGTGATTACACAGCTGAAGAACGTGCTATCTTTGACAAGTTGAGAAATTTCACATTTCATACATCACTACTCAAAGTCAAGGTCAATAGTTCATCTCCCAAGACAAAAACATATTCTGTTATCTTTGCTCCGAAACCATTGCAGGACATGAATGGAAGTGTCTATGCATATCGTAACGAATCTGCCAAACAATTTGGACCTGAGCATGCGAGTACAATGACGCATAACTTGGTGACTGTGTATCAACTGGAAGGCGAAGCGGAGACCCCATTGTCCACTAGCAAGTTTAAGGAAATACTTGAGCAGCAATTGAAGGATAGCGACTGGTGGCCATTCTCTACAGACTACGAGGTACTGAAAACCTTTACTACACCTTACTTTAATCACTTCTCTAATGAAGACTTGAAAAAGGGCTTAACCTGGGAGATCCTAAATTTGCAGGGACAAAATAATACTTTGTATGTGCATGGATTCACTTGTTTTGAATCAGTCTTACATTGTTGGGATTATGCCGCATTGATGCTAGATTTTGTGGGTAGTGCAAAACAACCCTTACCAACAAAGTTAGAAGCGCCTATTGTAATCCTGGGTGCTGGTGTTAGCGGTCTCTTGTTTGCTATTAGGCTAAAGAGGTTGGGATACACAAATATAGAAATTTTGGAATCAACCGACCGATATAGTGGAAAAACCTATACTCTTATTGAAGATGAACCTTATCCAAGCGAATCAAAAGAAAAGACGATCTGTGAATTAGGCACATGTTATTTATCACCAGCCTATTATCACCTGCTTGAGGATCTAAAGGAATTTTTTGTGGATAACAATCAAATTGATTTCGCTAAAAATGATCCGAATTTTAGAGGGGTCGTTACCCAAGGGGAATTCCCAGACTCTTTTGATGTCGCTCCCATTATTACACAACAAGACTATATCCTTTTAAAAGCTAAAGCCTTACTAGGTCTCCCACAAAATTCTGATTCACAGAGCATAATGCTTCAAATTGCTCTTGACCTTGCCAGATATAGTATCCTTCATTGGGAGATCATGGGTTCACAAACGCCGATGCCACCGAAGCCACCAACGGTATTGCTAGAGAAAACATTTTATCAGTTCTTGGAAGACAATAAATTACTTAGTCTTGTGGGCATGATGGAGTATATCTATTCTGTGCAAGGGTATGGTGTGATGAGAAGCATCCCCGCTTATTATGGCTTAATTTGGATCACACCCATCGTTATCCAAACGATTCTGCTCGATAATATGAGTCCAAAAAATATACCCGTTGTGACTGCATTGAAAAAAGGTTGGGGTGATGTTTGGGATCAAATAGTAACAAAAGGAAATCTTAGGATTACATATTTGGTGGAAACAAAATCCATTACACGTCACTGCTGACTCTAGCACTTCAGAAAAGTAATCGATTCCTTCGATTATGATTTTCCCAACCTTGATATTTTTGATAAATTCAACTTTAATGCGTCGAACACTAAAAACATAAAACAATGGGGATAATTACTCAATCATCCCCAAACTACATCCTTATTTTTTTTAATAGCACCACTACTGAAGCAAAATTAATTAATCTGTAACTTCAAGTAGATTTGGAACTTCATAATCAGCTAAGGTTGGTGCGGTAAAAATCTGAGCATATATGCTAGAAGGCTGTTGTTCTGCAACCACTGGTAAGAACTGACGCGCATAAGTTGCAACTTCTACAGTCTTTGCATCATACATTTGGGTAATTAGTTTGGGATACAAACCAATTCCGATAATTGGAACTAACAAACAACCGGTGATGAACAATTCACGAGGTTTAACATCAGGAACAAAACTGTCGAACTTTAATTCCTCGCTTTGCTTTCCGTAGAAAATCTCACGCAACATGGAGAGCAAGTAAATTGGAGTTAAAATTACCCCTACAGCCGATAGCGTTACAATTACAATCTTGAAGCTAGAACTGTAAACATCGCTGGTACTGATTCCTAGGAACACCATCAACTCACCCACAAAGCCACTCATACCTGGTAAAGCTAATGAAGCCATTGCACCAGCAGTGAATAGACCGAAGGTTTTAGGCATTACTTTTGCCACACCACCCATTTTGTCCATCATTAAAGTATGGGTGCGTTCGTAGGTAACACCAGACAAGAAGAACAAAGCTGCAGCAATCAAACCGTGGGAAACCATCTGTAACAAGACACCGCTCATACCGATTTCTGTGTAGGAAGCAATCCCGACTAACACAAATCCCATGTGAGCGATAGATGAATATGCTAAGCGACGTTTGAGGTTTGTTTGAGCGAAAGCACAACAAGCACCGTAGATTATATTTACCACACCCAAGATTGCTAAAACAGGTGCAAAGTAAACGTGAGCATTAGGCAACATTTCCATGTTGAAGCGAATTAGTGCGTAACCACCCATCTTCAACAATACACCCGCCAAAATCATCGAACCTGGAGCGGAAGCTTCACCGTGAGCATCTGGTAACCAAGTGTGAAGTGGAAATACAGGTAATTTGACGCCGAATGCAACAAAGAATCCTGCATAAGCTAACAACTCAAGGGCTTTGGGATATTCTTTCATTCCCAGAGATGCCATATCAAATGTCAATGTATCTCCATAGAAAGCCATTGCGAATCCCGAAACCAAAATGAAGATGGATGCAGCAGCTGTATAGAGGATAAACTTAGTTGCAGCGTAACGACGTTTTGGTCCTCCCCAAATTGAGATGAGTAAGTACACAGGAACCAACTCGATTTCCCACATCAAGAAGAACATCAACAAGTCTTGAGCGACGAAAACACCAATCTGGGCGCTGTACATTACCAACATCAAGGCATAAAACAAACGCGGCTTGTTTTTCACATTCCAAGCCGCAAATATTGCCAGAGTATTGATTAAACCAGTTAGTAGTATTAATGGCATTGATAAACCATCTACTGCTACTGACCAGTTCATACCCAATTGGGGAATCCAAGAATAACTTTCTGCTAACTGATAACCAGTGGTTTGCAGGTCGTAACTTTGCCAAAAAGCATAGGTCATTAAAGCAAGGTCAGCGATCGCTACACCCAAACCATACCAACGAACTGTTTTTCCTTCTTTATCTGGTAGTAGAGGAATTGCTAGGGATGCCACTAAGGGCAAGAAAATTATGGCGCTTAGCCATGGGAAATTAATAGTTTCCATCATCACTGAGAATCATCAAATCAATCTTTTATTTCATTATATTAACTTGTTTATAGTTTTGTAACAGCATTTTTTCTCATTCTGACTATTTTTTTTCTAAATCTTAGTGATAAATACTTATTATTCTCTGATATTTAAGCATTTTCGTTTAATTTTGTCCAAAAATTAATTCTATAAGTAAAGTTTTGCAAAGTAAATTGCGAATAAAAGCACAACACATAGTAACAGATTATTGCAGATTGTTAACAATATTCTTGACGAAACATTTTGGAATGCAAGCAAGCCCCTAGTTTTCCTTGTGTAGGGGCAAATCAACAGTTTAGACCCCAATACAGTTCAGTTAAGGCTAAATCTCAAGATTGAAGTAGGTTTGGTTGACGCAGGTTAGCAAAGCTTGTCCGTAGGACATAACCCAACAATAATTAGGTTTTTTGGGTCGCGCTGTCGCTTAACCCAACCTACGAAAATGCTAAATAGTAACCCAACCGTAGTAGTGAACCAAAAACTAGTAAAGACGTAGCAATGCTACGTCTCAACAGAAAATCAAAGCAGAAGATAATATATTCTGACTTCTGTACAGACGTAGCACGCTACGTCTCTAAGACTTCTGACTCCTGACCTCAAACTGTATGATTAAAAATTTTCCAAACTTCTCTGTCTGAACGAACATGAGGTACAGAAATGCTCTTAAAACCTGTAATAAAAGGTTTATAGTATATGCGCCAGTAAAGGGGACTGATCTTGTCGGCGCAACTTTTCAAAAGGCGAACTTCCTGTTTTAGCTCTTCTGCGAGGGAGTTTACACGCTCTGCATGTATTTTTGCTTGTTTTTTAGTTAGTTCTATTTGGTCTTCTATTTTTTGGATGCTGGAAGTTTGTGGTTCTAAAGATGTTAGATGTTTCAACTGTGATTGTTTCTCTTCCAGCATGACTTTTAAAGCAGCGAGCGCATCATCAATACCCTTCATTTGGGCAGCATTTTCAATATTCTCACTTGCGCGACGGCGATAAGCATTGACAACCCCTTTGGGTGAATCATCAATAATATCTAATTCCACACTCAAATTCGATTTTTCCTTATTCAGAGCATCAATTTGAGCGCGAATAGCATTTATTTCGGTCTGAATTTGCTCTATCATCCGTTCAAAATTTACTAAATTTTGCTAATAATCAATTTTCAGCATCTCATCTACACCTGAATAAGGTTCCTTGCTCCTTGGTTATCTACTTGAAGTGAATGAGTCACAGCTTTAATTCCTTGTTGCTGCCAAGCTTTAGCCATGGCAATTTCCACTCCTTCTGAGTGTAATGTATCTGTTAATGCTAATAAAGTTGGTCCTGCGCCGCTGATTACCATTCCATAAGCACCAGCAGAAACAGCCGCAGAATACACGCTGTCATATCCTTTAATTAAGGATTTACGAAAAGGTTGATGCAATTTATCTTGTAAAGCTGCTTCCAACCATTCCTTTTTACCAGTTTCTAAACCCCGTAACAGTAAACCTAAATGAGCGGTATTAAAAATTGCATCTCGATGTTCCACTTGTGTTGGTAGAACTTTGCGGGCTTCACTGGTTGATAGCTCAAAGTCTGGAATTGCAATCACTGGAATAACTTCTTGGTGCCAGGGAATATCACAAACTTCTTTTCTCTTATCATTTGTTGCTGTTAGTTGACATCCTCCCAAAAGTGCTGGTACCACATTATCTGGATGTCCTTCGATTGCGATCGCTAATTCCATCAATTGCTTGCGACTTAAAGGTTTTCCTGCAAGTATATTTGCACCTAGCAACCCACCAAGAATTGCTGTTGCAGAACTACCCAAACCTCTAGCAAGAGGTATGCCCAATTTAATTTCAATTTTTACTGATGGTGGTTTCTGCTTTAAATGCCGGTAAAACTCCATAAATGCCTGATAAAGTAAGTTGTTCTCATCCGTACTAACTTTTTCAGCCTCAGGACCAGTAACATTGATAAAAACCCTACTTTCTTCCAAGGGAGTAAACTTAAACTCGTTATACAAAGTCAAAGCAGTACCGAGACAATCAAAACCAGGTCCTACATTAGCACTGGTAGCAGGAACAATGATAGAAAAAACAGACACAACAGTTTTGCCTTTGAGAAACCGAATAATCAACCAGCATCTCATGTAAATGCTTGATTTGACTATTAGTTCTAATAGCTATTAGGTTTACTTATTTATTTGTTCAATATATAGCGTCTTTTCTGACTGCTCAGACTTTATAACTTTTCAGGCGAACGCTCTCAGGTCAAAGAGTTATCTCAAAAACCTAATATCTATCCTTGAAAGCCCCTTACTAACAAACCAAATTTCAGAAAAATCTTTAAAAGAATTTTATTTAGATTGAATTGAAATGTAAATAACTTCAAATTGAGTGAAAAGATGATAATTTATTATTGCTTTTGGTTGTTATATCTAACAGAGATTGAATATCTTAGACTTTAATATAGTTCTGATATTTTAGACTGTAGCTTTCATTGCCGCGATCAGAAAATCTAAACTGTAAAATTACAGGTTAGAAATTCAGCCAATAGAAAAGCGGGCTAACCGCTTATTAAGTGGTTAACCCGAGCAGCTTTGGGAACGCGCAGAGAAATTACTATTGCAATACCAACTTAACGTTGGCATTTTGTAAACCGCGCTGTTTCACTTCATTCAATGTTTTGTTAACAGCATACTTTTGGTTGATGGAGTTGATAAGTTCGGTTTGATTATGCTTCTTAGCAACGCCCCATAGGTCTGCGATTAGGTCAAATGAACCATCACTGTTGCGAGACCAGCCTAAATCATATTCACCTTCGAGAACAGCCACGATGTCAGCACGCACGCGTTGACCATTGTAGCCGCGAACGTCAGCTTCGCTCTTAACAGTGATACCTAAGTCAGACAAAGAAGACTTGAGGATTTCAGCATCAGTGATCTTGGTACGTAGTGTGCTAAAATGAGACATTTGGGTTTCCTCCAAAGAGAAGATTGAGAAAAGGACAACGGTTTTCGAACTAGCCGCGTAATTTTGGCGCGGCTTTTTTTTAAACTGCTAGCAATCATTGTTGATTGTGCTAGCCCTTCAGCCTGCTTGAGCAGGAGAAAGCCTTTAGAATTCCATGCGCTGATACTCAGCCACGGAAGCTGCTGCTGGACGTGCTCGCTGTCTGGCCCAATCTCTCAGAGCCGTTACCTGTTCTTGCATCGTTCTGGACAGCGGTAAAGTCGCCTTTATTGCAGCAATAATATCTAACTGGGTGAACTCACGATCTTGGGCAAAAGCTTCATACATTGCAGCCACAATCGCCTGTTCTATTTCTGCGCCGGAAAATCCATCTGACATCTTCGATAGTTGATCTAGGTCAAATCTTGATGTATCGTCACGGCGCTTGGTTAGATGAATGTTGAAAATATCTTTACGCTCTTGTGGTGTTGGTAAGTCTACAAAGAAGATTTCATCGAAACGACCTTTACGAAGGAATTCCCCAGGTAATCTTTCAACTCTATTTGCAGTTGCCATTACGAAAACCGGAGATTTCTTCTCTTGCATCCAGGTCAGAAAAGATCCAAAAATCCTACTAGATGTACCACCGTCGGAATCACTAGAGCCAGTACCACCGGCAAATGATTTGTCTAATTCATCGATAAACAAAATTGCTGGTGAAATTGATTCGGCAGTCTTGAGGGCGTTACGCAGATTTGCTTCCGAACGTCCTACCATCGAACCATCGTAAACCCGACCCATATCCAATCGTAGTATGGGTAAGCCCCACAACCGAGAAGTAGTCTTAGCTATCAAAGATTTTCCACAACCAGGAACTCCCAAAATCAACATTCCTTTGGGTTGAGGTAATCCATACTCTCTTGCTCTTTCTGTAAAAGCATTAGAGCGTTGCTTCAACCATTTCTTCAGTTCTTCCAGACCACCCACAACATCGATAGTCTCATTTTCCTCGATGTATTCTAGTATACCATTACGTCTGATTAATTGTTTCTTTTCTGATAAAACAATTTCAACTTCGTCTTCTGTCAGACGACCTTTAGTCACCTGCGCCTTGCGATATACTTTTTCAGCCTCATCTCTGGTTAGACCCAAAGCGGCTCTAAGTAACTTTTCCCGTCCTTCAGTAGAAAGTTTGCGACCTCTACCGCGATCCGTATAGTTATTTAAAACCTTATTCAGATCGGACATATTAGGTAATGGAAAATCTAAAACAACAACTTCCTTCTCTAATTCGATCGGAATTTGGTGCATTGGGGACATCAAAATGATGTTCTTTTGCGCTCCCTTAAAACTAGCGATCGCATCCCGTAATGACCTTGTTGTTGCTGGCGCATCTATAAAAGGATGTAAATCTTTAAGAATAAATATACTAGGTTCTTTATGTCTAATTATCCACTCAATCGCTGCTTCCGGAGAAACAGTGTTATGTTGGGTTACGCTTCTGGGTTGCCCGTATTCAACAATCCCATGGGTAACAGTCCAAACATATACTTTCCTTTGAGGTTTAAATGATTGACTAATATTAAAGATTGCTTGCTCAGCCCTCTCCTCCTCAGAGGTCACAAGATAGATGAGTGGGTATTGAGCTTGAATAAGGATGCTGAGCTCTTCTTTCATACATCAACCTTCTTGAGACCCTACAGAGATGGTAAAAACATGACTTTTTGCCAAGATAAATGAACTATGAATTTTCATTCATAATCCCCATTATTTAACAAGGAACTAATTCTTCCTCACTTTCAGGATGAACTTCATCCGCCTCCAGCTTCTGCTCCACTGGAATATCTTCCTGACCGATGACCCCAGATTGGTTACCTAAGGCAACTAGCTCTCGATCGCGCATTAGTAGCGAACTCTCGCAGTTAGGACAAGAATATACTCTGTGAGTCTTTCCGTAAGAGGCTTGAACCTCATCAACTAATTCTGAATTCGCCAGGTAGAAGTTTAAAGCACGCTCTGCTAGTTCTGACATCGGTTCAGCATCTATCGCTGAACGAATCTTCAGCTTCCTGTGCAGTTCTGGCGATAAATACAATGTAACCTTCTGTTTAGCTTGCATATAACTCTTTAACGGTCTTACCCGGGTATGTATCTTACGATATCTACTCTAAACTACCTTGTCAAGACGTCATAGCGTTTTGACGGCAATTTGTTTACATATATTTACAATACTGTAAAACTAAGCATGTAGAACATGTTAAGTAGTGCCTCGAAGGAAAGACTCAAGTCATACAGATCCATGAGGGTTAATTAACCAGAAACTACATGAAAAGTGCATTGTCCGTGGAACATTTTATGAATAAATAAGATTAAATAGAAAAACCCCCAAGTCTTATTTCCCAGCAGTATGAGTACCTCAAAGACTTGGGGTTGCAGATAGATTTGCAGTCAAATTTCACTCCTGACTTATCCTAGAAGTTTAGCGTTGGCTCCCCGCATTTCCGTTAGGGTCATCGCTTGCACTTAAACCTCTAGAAGTAATAGATCGTTGTAAAGTTGCTAAAGCACGGTTATAACCTAAAATTGCACTCACACGATTACCTTCGGCTTGAGTTAGAGCATCCTGTTCCCGGATGACATCAGTTTGAGTTCCAACTCCTGCTTGAAAACGCAATCGCGCTAGTCGTAGGGACTCTCTTGCTACTTCTAAACCTAAATTAGATGTTTCGATATTTTTTAGGTTTGATTCTAGTTCAGCATAAGCCCGCTCAACTTCAGAACGAATTAGTTCCCGTTGTTCGGCAAAACCATTTTCTGCGATCGCAATATTAGCTTTTTGTTGATTGGCTTCCGCTCTTGCTGCTCCACCGTCGAACAACCTTAAAGTTGCACGCAATCCTAAGCTATAGCCATCTGTAACGCCAACATTATCATCAAACTGATCCAACAGGTCATAGGTTCCAACCACACTAATTTGGGGTCCCAGTTGCGCAAGAGCTTGACGTCGGGCTTGTTCGCTAATATTCCGTTGTGCCAGTTGCTGCTGCAATTCTGGACGATTTTGAAAAGCCAAAATCATACTTTCTTCTAAAGATCTGTTCCATAAACCCGCTAACCTTACTGGATCTGCAGCAGCTAGAGTCACAGACTGTGGTAAGCTCAAGCGCTGAGCTAACTGGCTGCGACGGGTTGTCTGATTAGCAAGAGCATTGTTCAGGGCTTGGATATCATTAGCCAAGACTGATCGAGCTTGGAGTACAGCAAATCTCGTACCAATCCCTGCTCTTTCCTGTGCTTCAGCATCCCGCAAACTAGCGCGAGAGTTTTCCACAGCGGAGCGTTGAATGCGTACCTGCTCATCTGCTTCTTGTAAATTGTAGTAATCCGTATTAACGTTGAGCTTGATTAATTCGGATATACGCTCTACCTCTAATTCACTATTATTTAAACTCTCCTCGGCTCGTTTAATTGCAGCTCTTCTACTTCCAGATGTGTATAAACTGTAGCTCAATTGGAGATCGCTATCAAATCTGGTCACAGGTTCATCAGTCCCAAATCCTTGTAACTCAATACTACGCTGACCTTCGGATGATTGAGAGCGAGTTAAATTAGTTCTCAAATCCAATTGAGGTAATAAAGCAGCTTGTGCTTCACGTAGTTCAGACCGAGATCGTTCTAACGTCAACAAAGATTCTTGTAAATCCCGGTTATTCCGCTGCGCTAATTCTAAAGCTTGCTGCAAAGTAATTGGTTGAATTCCTTTAACTTTTACTTCCTCTACTTTGGTAGGAAATACCAAAGGATTAGGATTGGGATTCAGATCCAGGTTGGGATTCTCTAAAGGCTTTTGTGATTCGGTAGCTGGGGGTTCTAAATTTGGTGTTTTGGTTGCTGGTGGTACCCCTTCTTGAGAATTTGGTTCAGCGTTTGGCGATGTCGCTTCTTGAGGTTTCATCTGGGAAATTTGAATCGTAGTGTTAGATTCAAGATGAGATTCCCGATCGCCGACGCGCTTCATCCGTTGTAGTTTATTAACCAAGCTTGGCTTGCGAATTTTTGCCAAGTTTTGCTCGCTAAATCCACTAGAAGCAATAACTTTTTGGCGTTCAGCATTACTATTAGAATTGCACTGTCCTGAGCGACTCAACAAAGCGGAAGCTCCACAATTATCTGTTTGCAGAGAACTTGTCAACCAGGGTGTTTCTTGTGATACATTAGAATGAGACAGTGATTTAACTCTGCTGTTTGTATGTTTGCTAATTTCCTGTCTTATGTCTGTTGTTTTACCTTTTCTAGTAACAACACTTAGGGGCTGTAATTTTGACAGTGTTCTAGAAAACTGATCAGATTCACCAGTATTTTGAAAGAGTTTTTTTCTCTTAGGAATTTCTTTTCGGCTAATATTTTTATTTTTGCTCTCACTGTGAGAAATATTCCTATCCAAATTTCCATCACCAAGTGAGTGCTTGGCTGAATCTAAGGTAGGAACTGCATAAAAACCGGAGCTTACTTCTCGCGATAGTTCAATCTGAGGTATTCTAGGAAGAATTGTTTTAGTTTTGGTGGATTTATTTTTGACTATACTCCAGTTAATGTAAGCAAATCTTGTCGAAAAATGCTTTTGTGAATACAGTTTTTGAGCAAAAATTTGATTCTGATGGCGGATAATACCATCATCTCTGAGATTGGTAGCATCCAAGGAAGGATTAAGTTCGGTACTGTCCACCTTTACACTCCGGGCTAAAGCTGGGTGAGCAGTTAATACCGCTGCTGTTACACCCGGTAAAAAACTATAGAAGAACTGTTGTCGTTTCACCGTATCTCCTCACACAAAAGTTACAGAACGGAAACTAATTTTATCGCTACTGCTAAATCGCAACATTTGCTAAAACTATTCAAAATCTGAAGCTTCAGGATTTTGAAAGCTCTTAACAATACGAGAAAGCTCCGCCTTTTCATCGATATTAACTCGGGTGGGAGCGCCGCTGACAATTCTTTCATAATTGCGGAAAGAATCTTTAATTTCTGGACCTTCAGCGGTGATATTGTACTCCCTAATACTTTTATCGTGCCAAGAGCCACGCATCTTAAAAACATTAATCGCACGTGCCATTTCACCACGAATCTCAACATACTGCAACATCAAAATTGTGTCTGTAATCGTAGAAATATGGGAATCAGTGATGGAATGAGAACCCATAAATTGATCTGTAGTATTGGTAAAAAAACCGGTAATCTCTTCTTGCTTTGCATAACCCGTAACACCAATCACAAATTGACGAAAAGCATTGTTACTTACTCCTCTAGCCAAAGCAGATAGTGAATCAATCGCAATCCGAGAAGGCTTATACTCTGTAATTTCTGATTTGATGATTTGCAAATGGTCTTCTAAACCAGTTGACTCGGGATAAGTACAAATAATTTTGAGTAAACCTTGGCGTTCTAAATCTTCAAAATTAATTCCCCATGAATAAGCATTACGAGATAGCTGGGCTCTGGATTCTTCATAGGCAAACAAAATAGTGCGTTCGTTATTGACACAACCATTTTGCAAGAACTTGCTCACCAATAAAGTTTTACCTGTACCTGTAGCTCCTGTTGCTAATATTATCGAGTCTTTGAAAAAACCACCACCACACATCCGATCCAAAGTCTTAACTCCGGAAGAGACGCGAACATTTGACGACCTTTGAGTCAAACGCATGGCTCCCAAAGGAAAGATGTTAATCCCATCATTTGTAATTGTGAAGGGATATTCACCTTTCATATGGGTTGTACCCCGTAATTTTAATATTTCTAAAGTACGACGGCGACGTTCTCCTTCCAAAACGTTTCGGACAATCACCACATTATCTGATACAAATTCTTCTATCCCAAAAGAAGCTACAGGACCGTATTCTTCACGACGTTCTGTAGTAATAATAGTTGTGACCTTAAGTAATTTGAGGCGAGCTACTAAACGAAATATTTCCCGTCGCACAACACCTACTGCTTCATACTGCTGAAATACAGCTGTTACGGAATCAATGCTAACTCTTTTGGCTTTGTACTTTTTAATTGCATACTGTAAGCGTTCGATTAAGGCAGATAGGTCAAAGTTTCCGACAATATCCTGTCCTTCAGGGTCGGGGGAAGCATCAAGAATAAAGAACTTCCCTTCATTTATTAAACCTTGCAAATCCCATCCGAAAATATGAGCGTTTTTAATAATATCGCTGGGAGATTCTTCAAATGTTACAAATACTCCCGGCTCATCAAAATAAACAATACCGTTATAAATAAATTGAAGTGAAAATAAAGTTTTACCGGTTCCTGATGTCCCACTAACTAAAGTCGTTCTTCCTTTAGGTAACCCCCCATGACTGACATCATCAAACCCCTCTATCATTGTTCGAATCTTTTCTACTCCTCCACAGGAAGGTGTATTTTTTTTTACTGAATCCCGATTGTCACTCATTTCAATTATTAGTACTCAAAATAATGTATGTTCAAGCATATATTTTTAATTAATCTTATGAAAAATTTAATATTTTTGATTTTTGCACAGAATTAAGTTTAATCATCTAGTAAATCGTCTTCTATTAGTTCTTCATATAGTAAATCTAAGCCAATTAAAACTCTTTCTCTATCTGACAAATCGCCAATGATTTTTCTTACAGGGGGTGGTAAAATTTTTGACAATGTAGGTGTTGCTAAAATTTTATCCTCTTCTGCTAACTGTGGATTTTTTAAAACATCAATTACTTTCAGGGCATAAAAACCATTGAATTCCTGTTCTAAAATGTTTTTTAGGGTTTTCAAAGCCCGTACCGAGTTGGGTGTATTTCCCGCTACGTATAATTTCAAAACGTAGGTTTTCTTTACTTCAGTCATATAGGACTCCCATTTGATTATTGAAAAGATACTAATACTGAAAATCCCGTTTAGTCGGGCTTTAATCTAAATTTTTCCGCAAATCAGACAAGATTCCTATAGATTTACAGGGAACACATAAATGTTAAACAAAATAAATGTTAAACAAAAAGATATATTTGTATCCCATAAAGTATTAAATAACAAAAATTCAGTTTTTTTTATTTTTAAATTATTAGTATTTTGTTTGAATATTTATTGTTTTTTTAATCTCAATTTTTGCTAAAATTTATCTACCAATCTCACGTCGATAGAGTTCGCACAAATGAGCTAAAACATCAATTAATACTAAACGATAATCTAACAACATCTCATCATTTCTACCTTCTAGTCTTAGTTGTTGGGAAAATTCATCAATCAGCTCCATATGCATTTCTATGATTTGGGGCACAGGAATATTAGCATAAAATACAGAGTTGATAAATTTATCAATTTTTCCTTTTAAGTCTTTTTCTGCTGTAAAATACTCTAGAAGTATATGACGATACTCTAATTTTAGTTTTTGTAAAAATGTTATTTGCTCGGCTTTTGTCATCTCTCTCAAACTGCCAGATATCTTAACTTCTCTCATCAAAAAAAATAGTAATATCTCCGATATTTGGGATTATTCGCTGAAGTTTTACAAGCAACCATATAGTCGCTATAAGATTTTGTACATTCGGAGAGATAACTGTAATTCCTAGCCAGAGCAATATCAGAGCAGATAATTCATTTGAATGGCATCACATATTACTCTCGTACGTAACACTAGGCAATAACTTTGATTTGATAATAACTTAATGTTTTCTTTAACTTTATAGGTGTGGAACTTTATCGGCAATGACATATATTGTTAATGTGTCCTAAGCATACAGCTTATGACTCAATTATCTTTTACTTTGTCTAGTTTGATTCATAAGTTTAAGTTTTTCAGTTTAAATATCAGTGAACTTATAACTATTAAGATCGAAGCGTTTAGCAACAATTTTGTTCTACAAGTAGTTAAATTAGATTTGATGGTGTGTGGCACAGTTAGGTCAATAAGCTCTTCAAGGATTGTGCCTGAACCAAGGTTGCAGATATTTACTTGAGATGTTGCACTTTCCCGCCTGGTGAGTTGGGTCAAGCATGACTTACATCAGCTTAGATAAGCATTGGCACTAATTCAGGCAAGTCATGTATATTATTCAACTGTGGAAACGCGAGTTAATACATACTTTTAGACGAATATTTTGTTATTTTACTCCTTGATAAGATACGTTAACTAAAATAAAGGATTGTGGCATTCTCAATCATTATAATTCCTAAAGGTTCTAAAGCGAATCTTTAGAGTCATAATTGTTTTAGCTGTAGCGACTAATAAAATCTAAGGACACTAAAAATCGTTGGAGGATCCTCTAGATGAAGCTCTTAGGATTATCCTTCGAAGGAAATCGTTAGATGTGAACAAAATCCTAGCCCTTGTTATTCGTTGGGAAATCCACAACTACACCTACTGTTAGGATGAGAAAAACGATTTTTTGAAAAGCGAGAACAACTTATATCTATATTAGTTGTCTTATTACAATTAAGAGAAGAGAGAAGTTACATCTGGCTATAAAAAAAATCCGTGGGATCTAACCATCCGATCGTATGAAAATTAGAACTCATACCTTGCTCACTATTAATTCCACTAAATTAAGACTTCCGATACCCAATCATTAATTAGCATCAAATAATATGGATTTTGAGATTTCTTGTCTTCCTGCTACTTTGAAAGTAATTGAAGAATTTGTATAGGCACCAAAATCATAAAAAAATTACCAGCATACTTGAGGGTTCTAAGTACATTATTGATGACCTGTACTAAGAAATATCAATCGTTTTCTGCAAAATTTGACCTTATCAAATCTCTATTCCAACCAGCAATATTAATAAAATGCAGTAGACACATTTTACTTAATTGATACCAAGCAATACTTACTTAATAAATAGTATTAAAAAATATAGTTATTGAATTATGCAAGTATAATAAATCGGTGCTGTGGCGTCTGACGATTGCAGATACTCCTCTTACCGACTGGAAGAATGATCCAATTCCCTTATGTCAATGTTAAAGTACTCACTTTACGAATTGGTTGTAACGGTGCCAAGCTGCTTAGAGTCAGACACAGTGGCAACGATACTCAAGATGCAATCTGAGGGATGTGATTGCATCATTGTCTTGAATGAGCAAAAACATCCAATAGGAGTTCTCGATTGGGGATACGTGATAACACATTTATTCACAGATATTTATCAAGAGGAGCCAGAAATTGACAACGACCCTGGGGAAAATGATTTGTTTGATTCGCAGCAACCAATATCAAATTTAAAGTCGGATATATTTAACCCAATTAAGATATTACCAGCTGATATAAGCTGGGAAAATTTATGCTTATTTTTAGAAAAAGAATATATCGGTAAAAACATTAACTTAGAATTAGCCGTTGTTGATAAAGATGGAAAGTTTATAGGACTTTTAGATCGCTGGGAACTATTACAGAAATTGGTGAAACTGCGTCGCAAAACACTGGAAAAAACATCTTTAAATATACAGCCTTCGAAACAAAGCATTAATAGCGATCGCAAAAACCAATCAGTTATTCCAGAAAATTTATCATTATTGGGCGTTTATAAAACAAAAGAATACCAATCCTTGATTCAGTTACTGGAGCGTTTACCTTGGCCTTTAATGTTACAAACAAGTTCCGGTGAGGTCTTAACTCAAAATCCTGCCTGGTGGCAACAACTGGGTAAGTTAAAAAATCCAGAAGGGGTAAGAAAAGAAGTAGAAGAAATATTATCTTCCCCCAAAAATAAAAAGGTTGAAATTGAATACTTTACAGCAGCTACCGCTTCGTCAAGAATAAACAAACAACAAACAGAATATACTTTGAATCAAGAGACATCAACGAATATTGATGCATATTCTGAAGAAAATTCTTTATCTAGATTTTGCGAGTCACAATTAAAACAAAGTGATTTTGATTTACCTGAAGATTATCCTCCAAATTCTGTAACACAGGAAGACATCGATAACAGCTATGCCGGACATCGCTGTTTCTTTGATGCTACTACAGGTACTTGTACTTGTATCGTGCAGGTTCAAGATGAACGTGAGCGGGAAAGAGTATGGCAATTTGCCAAAATACCCTTGGATAGCCAAGAGTTGAAAACTTCTGTGAATCGGTCGCAGCAGGAAGGTCAAACTCATAGGACTGAAAACCCAAGTATTCACTCCGATTTATGGTTGGTGCTGGCTACTGATATCACAGAGCAACAGCAACTATCTCAAGAATTAGCAGCAAAAAATGCCGATCTAATTCAACTCAACCGTTTAAAAGATGAATTCTTGGCTTGCATTAGTCATGAGTTAAAAACTCCCCTAACAGCTGTTTTAGGTTTATCCCGTTTACTAATCGATCAACAGTTAGGAAAATTAAACGAACGCCAAGCTCGTTATGCTGGACTGATTCATCAAAGCGGCAGACATTTAATGAGCGTAGTTAATGACATTTTAGATTTGACCCGGATGGAAACCGGACAGATGGACTTAACATTAACTACCGTAAGAATTCATGCAGTTTGCGAACGTGCTATTAATGAGGCAAAGATCATCCACGATCGCAGCAAGCAAACGAATTCCCATCCAAAACCAGAAGAATTAGTTTCAGAACATCAGTTGAATCTTTCTATCGAACCAGATTTAGATGAAATTATCGCTGACGAACTGCGCCTGCGGCAAATGTTAGTACATTTACTATCTAACGCCTTAAAATTCACGGAAGCAGGAGGTGAAATTGGGTTATCCGTAAGTCGTTGGGAGGGGTGGATCGCCTTTAATGTTTGGGACACAGGAATTGGTATTCCGGAACATCAACAACATCTAATATTTCAAAAATTTCAACAGCTAGAAAATCCCATGACTCGACAGTTTGAGGGTACGGGATTAGGACTAGTATTAACTAGAGCTTTAGCAAGATTGCATGGCGGAGATGTTAGTTTCTTAAGCAATGAAGGTCAGGGTAGTAACTTTACATTGTTACTTCCTCCTTCTCCTCCCAACACTAATGTTAGCGATCCAGAAATTGGATTTTTGAGTGCTACAGAACCAAAACCAAGTCATCATTCCATTGGTTCATCTTCTCATCATTTAACATCTTCACAAAGACTAATATTAGTGGTAGAACCGATAGCTCGATATATTGAAGAGTTAACAAAACAATTACGGAGTTTGGGTTATCGTGTGATTGTCGCCAGAGCTGGATGTGAGGCGATCGAAAAAGCACGTCGCTTACAACCAAAAGCAATTTTCCTTAATCCTTTTCTACCTCTACTATCGGGTTGGGATGTGCTCACTTTAATTAAATCAGATGGGGAAACGCGTCATATCCCAGTAATTGTTACAGCGACAGCTGCAGACAAGGAGCGAGCATACGCTAAACAGGCTGATGCTTTTTTGAGTTTACCAGTGCAACATCAACTCTTAGCTCCACTTTTAGAAAAATTTTGTATACCTCCTGAGAAATTAGCCCGCAGCAGTAAAGGTGTTTGCGACAGCAGTTCTTCAAATACACCTTTACGAATTTTACGGTTAGTAAATTCGGAGATAATATCTGCAAATTCTCGTCCTTCATTATCCGATCATCGAGTTATTGAAGTTGACGATTTAGAACAAGCCGAATTATTAGCTCGAGTTTGGACATTTGATGTTGTCTTACTAGATACAGAAGTTGCTAACCCTGAGATTTATTTACAACAACTTGCAACAAAAAAACGTTTAGCAAGCATACCACTCGTTACCTGCAATATTACTAATACGCAAGCTGCTTCAGAAATTCCCGGTTTATCAGTATTTCCCTGCTTATTGTCACCAAATAATCAGTTAAAAAATCGCAATCAAACAAATGCTTTATTGTCGGTGCTGCAAATAGCTGCAGGAGTCTGTTGTCCGCCGAGTATTCTGGTAGTTGAATTAGCAACAATACTAAATTTATTTCCTACAGAAACTAGAATAAACAAGAATCACCAATCTGTAAAAGATCCAAATATAAATATAAATGATACTCAAGAGGAACAAAAAGCGCAAAATTTATCTCTTGGCTCAGAATGGTTTCAAGCTTTGATTCAGTATCTCCAAACAGCAGGTTTTAAAGCAGAAATTAGTATGAGTTGGTCAGAAATATTTCAGCAGATTCGCCATCAAAGTGTTGATTTATTATTGATTTGTGTAGGCGATATATCTAAAGACGAAGAAGTATTTATAGCCTTAAAAGCATTAGAAGAATTAGAATTTAAATTACCGCCAATCATAATTTTAGATCGTCGAATAAATTCAGTAGAATCAAAATCAAATAAACAGACATCCCCTAATAGAAATCATACAGAGGTTGAATCTCCTGAAACTTTAGAGGAAATTCTGGGGACAATAGTTACTGAGATTTTGCCCCGTTCAATTCCTATGGAAGAGCTTTTAAATCGAATTTATCAAGCTTTGAGTTAGGAGGGTTGGAGATTGGCGACTGGGGATAGCACTGCGTGCCGCCTTGCGGCATAGAGCCTGCGGCGTCGGCGGAGCCTCTGGGGATTGGTGACTGGGGATTAATTAACAAGTTCAGGTTAAAGGAACTCGAATTAATTGATATGCACCTTTGCGACCTAAATCTTGATAATCTGATGGTTCTAAGCCCATTTTGGGAAGTTTCTTTGGTTGAGTAATAATCAAGATAGAATCTGAGCTTGATTCTTGAGTTTGTGATTCTTGAGTTTGTGATGCTTGAGTTTGTGATGCTTGAGTTTCTTTTTTTTGAAGCTTTTGTTTCTGGATATATTCCCCCGCAACTCGATTTTGTTTAATGTAATTCACCGGACTTTGAGTGTAGAAAACAACGGTAGGTTTTTTAAATCCCACCATCATTAATTCTTCGCCTGATTGTTGATTTTGCACCGCAAGAGCAGATAATTCTCGTAATGGTAATTGACGTTGGCTATCCATCAAATATAAAGACGGTGTCAATACAAGAAGGAAAAATGCAGCAAATGTAACAAGATTGACAGCTATCAGGGGACGCCAAGTACGACGTATGAGCAAGATCGCTAATGCGATCGCGCAAGCCAGCCAAATTATACTGCCAATAATGTTATAACCAGACTGTTGCAACAACTCCCGAAAATCTGGGGCTGCTGGGTCTTCACCAATTATTTGGGGAATATAGTAAAGAACTACGGTTAATGTAGATGAAAATGCCACATTAAACCAACCGCTCCAAAAGATAGAAACTTTAGAGTTTGAGGTTTGAGGTTTTGAAGTTTTAGAATTTGAAGTTTTAGGATTTGAAGTTTTAGGATTTGAAGTTTTAGAACTTGAAGTTGGGGAGTTAAAATTCTCAGAGTCACCAGCTTGGGATTTGGCAGAAGCAATCATACAATCGCCCCAGAATAGGGCAATTAAAATCGCAGCGGCTGGCATTAAAGGTAAAACATAACTTGGTAGTTTAGTAACTGCAATTGTAAAAAAGCCAAATACTCCTAAAAACCAAGTCAAAGCAAATAACCCCAATTGTTGAGAACGGGGTTGGGAACGCCAATATGTCAAATTCCAAAATTTAAGTTTTGCCATTGCTGCAGGTAAATATACTGCATATGGGGCAAAACCAACTAAAACCACAATAAAGTAAAAATACCAAGGTGCAGAATGACGATTAACTACGCTAGTGAAGCGCTCTACATTGTGGTAGCCAAAAAATGAATCTATGTAATTAGAACCGTTTTGTAAAGCAACTAATATATACCAAGGAAGTGCGATCGCACCGACAATTAATAAACCTCGCAGTGGTTTTGCTTCCTGCCAAACTTTAATAAAATTACCTAAATAAAATAGAAATAGACAAACAATTAATCCTGGTAAAACAATTCCTACAGGACCTTTGGTTAAAATTGCCGCCCCAATTAAAATATAAAAAGCTAAATACCAACCAGAAGGGAAAAAACTAAGTATTGAAAATTTATTCCTAGTGGACTTCCCATGGGAAGAAAATTTTGGATCGTTGCTGGCGTAACCGAGGAAAAAGCATAGTAAAGCAGATGCGATGCATCCAGTTAGCAGCATATCGGAAACACCTATTCTTCCCCAAACTATCATTTGTGGGTTAAACGCCATCATAGCTGTAGCTAGACCAGCTACTAACCAACGACGATTAGAATGATGAAGTTGGAGTAGTCGATCTTCCCGGGTTTGCTGCCACACTAAAGTATAGAAAGCCAGAGAGATTAATCCAATTGCTGCAAGTGCAGAAGGTAAGCGTACCGCCCATTCATTGACACCGATCGCTGCATAGGCGATCGCCTGACACCAATAAATCAAAGCTGGTTTATCAAAACGAGTTTCGCCATTAAAAAATGGTGTGATCCAATCACCAGTAACCAACATTTGACGGGAAGCTTCAGCAAATAACGGCTCTGTTTCATCAACTAAGCCAATACTACCCAAATGCCAAATGTAAGCTATTCCACCAATTACAATCAACCATAAAACTGAAAGAGTCACAGCTAAGACTGGACGTTTTGCCATATTTCCACACCACTGGTTTAAAGCACTAGTCATTAATTAATAGTCATTACTTGGTCGTTTCTAGTCAATAGTCGTTGGTAACTTAATAATAGTTGCCTTTATCTCCAATACATTTAAAGTCAACTATAGTAAAAGTAATTTAAAGCATAAACGTAGAGACGTAGCAGTGCTACGCCTCTAAGAATAAAAATTGAAAATAAATAGAAATTACAAATCAGTTATTAGAACACAGTTGTGAGAATAAAGTTGCGAGAACAAAGTTGTGAGAATAAATATCAAACAAAGTCAATATTAACAATCAGGTCGTTGTAATCTTTATCACTATTAGAACTCATATCCTCAAAACCAAAGGTGTTATCGCCCAATAAATTAACATGGTCAAATCCATCCGAGTTAGCTCCCATATATGGGAAGTAAACCTCTGGATCGTTACCGCTATCCTCATCAGTAAGTTGTTCGAGGGTTCCGTTAATAATTATTATGGGAGCAAAAAGTGCACCACCCTCAATACTGGCGCTTCCATTCTGAGTACTGTTATTTTCAGCAGTAAATTTAATGACTTCCCCTGTTACCCCATCTTTAACAATATTACCGAGAGCGGCTTGGAGATAATCACTTTTACTTGAATTGTTGGGATCCAAACTACCGATTAACCCTTCTGGATCGTCAATTTGATACAAGTAAACTTCGTTGTTGTATTCAGCTTCTCTATATACGGAATAGTTGAAATTAACTAATCCCGACTCACCTGTCAAATCGATGAATTCCGCAGGGCGATCGCCTTGAATTTCTGTTCCTTTAGCAATTGGCTCTTCAGTAAGTTGGAGTTTTACAACTAGGTCTTCAAAAGACCGATCGCCACCACCAATTTCGTCTTCCCAAGAGAGATTAAATCCTCCATCATCTCCTGAAGTAACTTTTACCGGATGAAAGGTATCACTATCAAAAGTAGCACCTAATAAAACCTTCTCGGTTGAACTTTTACCGCCAATAACAGCATCAGTAGTAGAGTTTGATACTAAGTAAAATACCAAGCGATCGCCACTACTAAAGCCTTTACCGTCAAATCCTTCAATAGTACGAGAGAACTCTGTAGAGTCAAAACCATTAGGTTCTCCTGGAAGTGCAGAAAACAAAACTTTTGACTGTTTTAAAGCTGCTTGAATGTAATCATCTCCAGCATCAGGAGTCAAAGATACTTTGGTTTTGGGGTCAATAATCGTACCCCGTTCATCATTAACCACAAATACACCTAATTCATTGATGTAAGTAGCATGACTACTAATAAATTGAGCTTTCAGATTAGCTCTTTTTGAAGTTTCTCCAACAACCCGAAATACACCATTATCATCTACTTGTAATTCTGGAAGTGCTTCATCGGAAGGTAAAGAAGTGGTGAAGTTCCAAGTTTGAGAATTACTAATACCAGAAAAATCATTACCTGCTAAATCTTCAATTGCTCCACTTTCAATCTCTATGTAATAACTTATAGAGGCTGCAAAATCATTTGTGGGGTCGATTTTGACAGTATTTTTATCGATTGTTACTCGATCGCTATTAATATCAATTATTTCAACAACATCACCATCTGCAGTTTTGATAATGATATTCCCTGTTCCCGCTCGAACATTTTCATTAAAAGCGATCGTTAGGTTTGCATTTTTGGGAACATCTGTGGAATCATCCGCAGGACTTAAACCAGTAATACCATCTATTGCAGGTGGTGTAGTATCGGGGTCAGCAGCAGTAGTAAAATTCCAAACTGTTGGATCACTAATACCAAGAAAATCATTACCTGCTAAATCTTCAATTGCTCCACTTTCAACCTCCACATAGTAATTTGTAGAAGCCATGAGGTCATTGATGGGGTCAATGGTGACAGTGTTTCCATTGATTTTTACCCGATCGCTACTGATATCAATTATTTCAACAACATCACCATCTGCAGTTTTGATAATGATATTCCCTGTTCCCGCTCGAACATTTTCATTAAAAGCGATCGCCAGGTTTGCATTTTTGGAAACATCTGTAGAATCATCAGCAGGGCTTAAAGCATTAATACCATCTATTGCAGGTGGTGTAGTATC
>NZ_JASJDK010000130.1 GCF_030065675.1 Mastigocoleus sp. MO_188.B34
GTCTTGGTGGCTACCTTGAACATCGAAGCAAAACACCTATTGGTATCCAGGTTCTCTGGCGAGGTTGGTTAAAATTGCATGACCTCTGTGAGGGTTGGCAGCTTGCAAAAGAGACTTAACGGGAAAAGTCAGGTTTCCCATTTCTCTTCACTCATGCAACAAAGCTAATATTGAAACTTAATTCATCAAAAAGCTAATTACGTATAATCAAGGTTCTCATTAAGAGCAAAAAACAGTCACCATACAATATAGATGATATTTAATTTTCCTTTTTTCCTACAGGAAAATAATCTACTAAAATCTTATTTAATTTTTACATAAAATAATGAGAATTTCTCAACCTAAAATTACTCAAAAAGAGCAAGAAATTATATATAGTGTCGAAGTAAATTATTCTCAAGGAAATACAGTCTTATATTATAGTTTAGACGCGGAATATGCAGATTTAGTGTCATCTCGCTCAGATGCGGCTTTAGTTGCTCTTCTTATCCTTGCAATGATTCATGGAGAAGATATATATATTTCTGGCACTATTTCAGAAAGGCTTTATTACAACTTATCTGGAAGCTATCAAAAAATTATCAAAAATATTCTCCCTTATCTACAGCTAGTAAATATTCATGCTGACGATATACAACCTGCTTCAGGTAATCCTTCTGGGGTCGCAACAGGATTTTCTGCAGGAGTCGATTCCTATTGTGTTTTAGCAGATCATTATTACAAAAAAGATGTTGCTCCAGGATTTGGTATTACTCATCTTTTGTATAATAATGTGGGCTCTCATGGTAGTGGTGGAGAAGGCTTATTTAAACAACGCTACGAAATTCTCAAAGCTTTTGTGAGTGAAAAAATAGGATTACCTTTTATTGCGATTAACTCAAATTTAAATCTTTTATATGAGAAAGTAACTTTTCAACACACTCATACTCCTCGTAATATTTCTGTTGCTTTATTGTTGCAGAATGGTATTAAAAACTATATATATGGTTCTGCTTACACTTACCAAGATGTGTTCATTGGAGCGAAGAAAGATGGATATGGGATTGACATGGCTTACAGCGATCTAGTTACACTCCCATTACTTTCAACTAAAACATTAAATGCTTTCTCTGCGGGGAGTGAATATAGTAGAGTAGATAAAATTCTCAAAGTATCTCAAGTTGAAGATTCATATAAAACATTAGATGTTTGTGTTAATAATAATGTGACAGAAAATTGCTCTACTTGTTACAAGTGTATGAGAACTCTGCTGACTTTAGAAATTGCAGGTGCTATCAATCTTTATAAAGATGCTTTTAATTTAGAAGTATATTACCAACAAAGAGATAACTATATTGCGAAGCACATAATTAATACTAAAAATCCTTTGAATCAAGAAGTTGTAAGATTTGCACAAGATAAAAATTTTGAGTTTCCTATTATTACTAAACCGGTATCATTAAAAAATCAAGTGAGCCACAAAATAAAAAGCATCCTAAAAAAAATTAAATAAAAACAATTTTAAATGAAAAAATTATATTGCTTTGCTAAATTTACGGTTCAATCTTAAGTTAGTTAAAAATTGTAGTAGCGTTCCATATTTACAGGATAATAACCAAATTGATCTCAAATGAAACTATTGATAAATAAGGGGAAATTTTTTTGTATATATTTAAATCATCCCGTATTGATACAACGTCAAAAATCCAGATAGATCCTGACTTACTATTACCTACTCCGTGCTTGTAAGTGTCTGACCAGCATTCCATGTTTAGGTGCAAAAATCATCGCAGCAACAAATAATAAAGTTTGTAATACTACAATACACCCACCCGTGGATGCATCAAGGTGATAACTAATATAGGTACCCATCAAACTGGAAAATACCCCAGAAGCAACAGCAATGATTGTCATCATACCGAAGCGATCGCTCAACATATAAGCAGTTGCTCCTGGAGTTACTAACATTGCAATTACTAAAATAATTCCCACTGTTTGTTGGGCTGCAACAATTGTTAAGGCAAGTAATGATAACAAAATATAGTATAAAGCGGTGGTATTTAATCCTATACTACGCGCGTGGGTTGCATCAAAACAAAATAGTAGTAAGTCTTTGCGTAAAACTATTAAAGATATTATAGTAATAACGCCAATTATGATTGTTTGAATTAGATTTTGGTCGGAAATACCTAAAACATTTCCAAACAGAATATGCATTAAATCTATATTACTTGGTGTCTTAGAAATTAGTACCAAACCAAAGGCGAAAAAACCGGTAAATACTAAACCCATTACCGTATCTTCTTTAATTCGAGTTTTTGACTTAATAAATCCAATCGAAACTACTGAACCCAAGCCAAAGATAAAAGCTCCAATAGCAAAAGGAATATTTAAAATATAAGCAATCACAACTCCTGGAAGCACTGCATGGGAAACAGCATCACCCATTAAAGCCCAACCTTTGAGAGTCATGTAACATGAAAGCATGGAACAAACAACACCGACTAAAGCACTTACAAATATTGCCTTAATCATAAATTCAAATTGCAAAGGTGCAACAAACCATTGCCAAACTACTTCTATACCCATAATTTTATCAACCAAATTGTTTCAAAAAAATTGAAAAAATACCACCAAAAATTAATATTAAATATTACCAATTACCACATAGCTAACACCACGCAATATCTATATTAAGCTTTTAATCAGCACTAATGCTGTAAAGCACAAGCTTTCACTCATTACTTATTACTCATTACTTATTACTCATTACTTGTTACTTATTACTCATTACTCATTACTCACTACCAATTCCTCCAACCGGTACCATTCCCCCAAAGGTACGAGCAATATTTTCTTCTGTAAAAATTTCTCCTGTAGGACCGTAAGCCAAGATAGTACGATTTATTAATACTACGTCATCACAAAATGTCGAAATAGAAGACAGGTCATGGGTGGAAATTAAAATTGTGTGACCCATATTACGTAATTCAACTAAAAGTTGAATAATTGCCTTTTCTGTTTTAATATCTACTCCTGCGAAGGGTTCATCTAAAAGAATTATTTGTGCTTGTTGCGCCAAAGCCCGTGCTAAAAATGCTCGTTTTTTTTGTCCACCTGAAAGCTCCCCAATTTGGCGATCACTAAATTCTTCCATATGGGTTCTTTTTAAACCTTCTCTCACAACTTTGCGATCGTTAGCACTAGGAATCCTTAAAAAATTCATGTAGCCATAACGTCCCATCATGACTACATCTTTGACGTTAATCGGAAAATTCCAATCTACATCTTCAGCTTGAGGAATATAAGCAACCAAATTTTGTTTTTGTGCTTTACTTATCGGCATTCCTTTGATTAAAACACGTCCAGTTGTAGGTTTCACAAAACCCATAATCGATTTAAACAAAGTTGATTTACCCGAGCCATTCATCCCTACTAAACCACTGATAGAAGAAGTTTTTAATTCTAAGTTAGCTCCATGTAAAGCAACTTTACCGTTGTAAGCAACTGTAACTTCTTCTACTTGAACTGCAATTCTAGACATAATAATCATTTTTATTTCAATGAGATCATTTTTTACTGCTAGTCTTAATTGAAATTGAATAATGTAATAGGTAAATATAAATATGACAATTTAAATAGTTTATATAAATTACAGCCAATCGATACTAGCGAGCTATCTTTATATTTTGAATTCCCAATTTACATCTGGAATAAATACGTACTAATCTACTTTTTTAAACCATTCACTAAAGTATTAATGTTATACTCTAGTAACTTAAAATAAGTGGGTGCAACACCATCTTTATCCGTGAGTGAATCGACATAAAATACCCCACCAAATTTTGCATTTGATTCTTTAGCAACCTGTCTCTGAGCATCAGCACTAACAGTACTTTCACAAAAAACTACAGGTATTTGATTTTCCCTTACTGTTATAATTACTTTTTCTACTTGTTTCGGAGTTGCTTGCTGTTCGGAATTAACCGCCCATAAGTATACTTCTTTTAAGCCATAATCATTCGCTAAATAAGAAAATGCTCCTTCACAAGTCACCATAAAACGTCTATTTTGAGGAATTTCTTCCACAGTTTTTTGTAACTTTAAATCTATTTGTTTAATTTGCTGACTATAAGCTTTAGCATTAGCATTATAAGTATCTGCATTTACCGGATCTAACTTTACTAAAGCTGCACGAATATTATCTACATACCTCAACGCTAATTTTGGTGACATCCAAGCATGGGGATTTGGTTTTCCTGCATATGCATCTTCGCTGATATTTATTGGTGTTATTCCCTCACTTAAGGTTACATGAGGAACATCTTTTAGGTTCCCATAAAATTTCTCCGCCCAACGTTCTAAACCCAAACCATTATCTAAAATAAGATCTGCTTTTTGAGCTTTAACTATGTCGCTAGGAGTCGTTTCGTATCCGTGAATTTCCGATCCTGGTCTTGTCAAAGACCGAACAATAGCTTTATCCCCAGCAACATTACGAGCCATATCTGCAAGGACTGTAAATGTTGTCAGGATAATTTTCTTGTTCTTTGCATCTGGAGTCTGTCCCTTATTACTAGATTCTTGTCCCTGCTCCTGGGATACATTGTTTGAATTGTTACAGCCACTCACTAGTAATCCAAATACAATTCCAACTACTATTACTAGTTTCGATATTTGGGACTGTCTCCTAAAACTATTCCTCATTTAGCTCCCGAGAACTAATCTCATAATCTTCTCATTTTTATACTATAGTACTTGACTCATAAAAATGAAAGAATTATGAAAAATACATTAGATTGCAAAAATCTCAGGTGAAAAATCTTTAATGGGTGAATTACAAGAGGGCTATGAATTATTAGGGATGTCTATTCATGTTATAACTTTGATTGGCTTTCTAACATTTTACGGACTTCAGCGTCTTATTTGGCGAGCGACACTTGATTCAGTTTCCAAGCAAGGATATATTTTTTATATCGAACTCGTATTTTATTGCGTATATAATTATCGCCTCCAACCGAAGGAAGAAGGAAGAGGGAAGATCCAAGAATTAAGCTTAATAAAAATAACACAACCGCTCGCTTTAGGGCGGCCTGTACTTTGCTCATAAAAATTTAAGAACTTACATATTTTTCTAATAGAGAAATAATTTTCTTTGGATGTACTGGATGGTTATCGCTAGATTTCTTTGCGGACATTTCCAGAACACAGTTAGGAGCTTTGGAACAACGTTTTAAACATCCACTACGTTTAATAATTACTTGGTCTTGGAGTCCTTGTTGACAGAGAGTTTTTTCTAGCTTTGATACTAAATTTTTACCACCACGTTTAATACAACGGGGTTTTTGGCAAATCAAAATTTTGGCTTTTGAGTGTTCTTCTATATTTTGCTTCGAAAAAAAATTAGCTGACTTGATGAATTTAGCTTTTAGTTTTACTTTGTTATGATTTTTATTGATTTTTCGTTTGCTGACACCTCTAATACTAATCTCTTCACCAGGTACTAAGTATAAACTTGCTGCATTCCGTAATTTTTTCGGAACTTTAATTTTTACATCTCCTGCTGCAATCAGTAATCTCAAATGCTTTAGTTTTCCAGACTTATTTCTAAAAAAGCCTAAAAATTTACCTTTAAGCTCAAATTCTGATAGCCTTAGATCTTGCTTAGCCATTTTTTTCTATTTTTAATTCAGCAACAATAAATTTTAGAGCTATAAACTTAAGGTTATGCATTCAAAGTGACAACTACCAAGCATACATTAACACATGTCATTAAATATACTTTATAAATTGAGAGTATAGAGTTAAGAGTTAGGTATGGGAATATAATGTCTGCTTAAGCAGTACTCAAAAGTGTTATAGATTACGATCGCTAGTTAAATCAAAAGCCTGTTACCCTATTACACTCAAGAATTTCTTTATAAGCCGACACAATATAACAATTCATAACTCACAACTCACAACTCACCCTTACTAAGCTAACCTTCTAGCTTCTACAGTTTTGGGTAATTGTAATGGATCTGGTAGATCGGGAAAAACCAATTCCCAACCATTCGCTAAAGTAAAAATTTTACCTTCTGACCCATCAGTTTGTTTGACAACTTCTTCCTCAAGGTCTTTTTTTGCCACATAAACAATCAGAGTACCTTCAGAATTTTCACGTAACATTACTTTCATTGAAAACCTCACTGTTAGATTTGTAATACTTTGTTTCAGTTATCACATGTCAGTTATCACTTAAGCTTTTTATATTTTCTGCTCATTCTTTTTCATTCTCTGGGTTAGTCTCAACAGCCTCTAATTCTCTTTTTCGACAACCCACAACATAGCCTTTATCCAGAAAATGTACTGCATAAATATAAGCAGTTTGTAAGTAAGTACCAATACTAACGATATAGCCAATATCTCCTATATTCGCCAGAACTTCACCAACTTGTTTACCGGGGAAAGTGCCATCATTTTTGATGAGCTTTCGTATCCGGACTTTATCTCCAATATCAAATACTGGAGGTAAATGTAATTCAAGTTCATCTAATTGCATGGGAATATTTTTGTATTTTTACCAAATCTAATAACTCCTCGGTCGTGAGATTGCGTTTTTTCTCCATCGAGTGCTGACGAACTGCATCAAGAACAGATTGAGTTTCTTCTTTACTTAGGAAAATGCCATGCTGCTTAAGTAAATTAGATATCAAGTGACGACCCGAATGTTTACCTACAACTAAGCGACGTTCACGACCTACTTCTTCAGGTGCAAAAGGCTCGTAGGTAAATGGATTTTTTAAAACACCATGAGCATGAATTCCAGATTCATGAGCAAAGGTATTTTCTCCAACAATAGCTTTCCAAGGTGGAACTCTACAACCAGATGCATTTGCTACAAGTTTTGATAGCTCTAATAAACGAGGGGTATCAATACCTAAATCAACCCCATAGATTCGCTTAATTGCCATTACGACTTCTTCTAATGCTGCATTACCAGCTCTTTCACCCAACCCATTAACAGTTGTATTAACACTTAAAGCTCCGGCTTTAAGTCCAGCAAGAGCATTAGCTGTAGCTAAACCAAAGTCATTGTGGGTGTGAACCTCTACAGGGATTCGTAAGCCTGACACTAGGCGTTTAACTTTACTGTATGTAGTAAAAGGGTCGAGAACACCTACGGTGTCACAGAAGCGAAAACGTTTTGCACCCCATTCTTGGGCATAAAGAGCTACATCTAAAAGAAATTCATCATCAGCTCTGGAGGAGTCTTCACCACCAACAGCGACCCAAAACCCTTTATCGACAGCAAAACTAATACAGTCTTTGAGTTGCTGTAATGTGATCCGCCATTGACCTTGAAACTTTGTCGCAATTTGAATCCCAGATACAGGGATAGCAATATGCATCCGCTTCAGACCGCAAGCCATAGAAGCCTTAATATCTGAAATCACAGCACGATTCCAACCCAGAAGTTTTGCAGATAAACCCAAATCTGCAATTGTTCGGATTGCGCGTTGTTCTTCCTCACCCATCGCTGGGATTCCAACCTCTATTTCTTCAAGACCGATAGCATCAAGAAACTTAGCGATCGCAATTTTTTCTTCTAAGTTAAAAACAACGCCAGCAGCCTGTTCGCCATCGCGTAAAGTGGTGTCGTTGATTAGGACTTGATTCATTTTGATAGTACCTATAGTGGGAAAATTTCCTAATCTCTTTATTGATTTTGGTCCTAGTTTTAGGCAATTACTGATAGTGGGTAACATATTTCCCGAAATATTTATGCTTAAACACAGATTTCACTTGCAGATTCATTTAAACCTGCTTTTCTAGCCAATCAAAAATTCGCTCTAACTGTTCCAAATCAATTAAGCCATATTGCCATAACAGCATTGGTAAACGAGCACTGTCACATTCTCGATGTCGTAATGCAACAGCTATATCCGAGTTTGATAGTTCCAGTTCATTTTGCAAAAAAACTATGAATTTTCGATCACGACGATGATTAAACATCATGGAAAGTTTAGTCCTTATACTTAGAATTAAATTAGAAAATATGAATAAATATTTCTTCTTTTATACTGATGATTTCGGAAAATAATTTTTAACTCTGAGACCAATTTCAGGAAAATTTAATATTTTCACTACAAAAGAAACCCAAGAATTGGGGTATTTCTTAGAAAAATCAGTACCGAGAAATATTTGTTTTTCAGTATGCAGTAAATGTTACTTTTTGACCTAGGGGGTAGTACCATTACTTAAAACTCAAAGACAAATAATGAGTATCAAGTAATGATTTAGTAGCGACTAGGGTGAGATTCTAATTCATTACTTGGACATGTATCTACCTATGATATTGCCAAGCAATGAAAAATTCTCTTGAAAAAATCTAAATCTAGATTTCCGCATTCTAAGGAAAGGTCGATAGCTTGATTCCAAAGCATTTATATCGAATCAAAGCATATCTGAAGATTATAAGTTCCAGCATTTATCTAACCAGTCAATTAGTTCTTGTCGGGAAGCTGTAAATTGTTTTAGAGTACTTTGCAGTAAAACTAAATCTTCAAATTGATTGACTTTAATTCGTAGGGAACCATCACCAGAACAAGAACATTCGATTTTGAGTTCTTGCAATCTATGATAAATTTGCCAGCGAGTTCCAACGGGAAGTTCTAAGCACAAGCGAACAGTTATGGTTTTTGGGCTGTCATAATGTGACATTTAGGAGGTTCCTTAGTTACAAGTTCTGGTTTGTGAGTTCTTGCTCTTGAAATTTTTATTCTTGAGTCCTCATTCTTGAATTCTTTTGCTCGAACTTCTTTTGCTTGAGGTTCTCGTTCTTGAGATTCTTTTTGTTGAATTTGTTCTTTAAATTCTTGTTCTTGAAACTGCAGAGTAAGACTTTGTAGTTGTTTTTCTGCTCTTTCGACACGTTCTAACAAAGAAATAATTGCTTTTCCTTCTAGATCGGGTAGTTTCCCATGTTCTAAAGGATAAAGAGGAGAATTCTGAGTTCTGGAAATATTACGACCAGGAACACCTACCACAGTTGAATCTGAAGGGACATCCCGTAAAACAACAGAACTTGCACCAACCCGGACGCGATCGCCAATATGGATATTTCCTAGAATTTTTGCCCCAGCACCAATAATTGTTTGTTTACCTAAGGTCGGATGTCGCTTACCACTTTCCTTACCTGTTCCCCCGAGGGTAACACCTTGATAAATTAGTGAATACTCTCCAATTATGGCAGTCTCTCCAATTACGACTCCCATACCATGGTCTATAAATACACCTTTACCAATTTTGGCTCCAGGATGAATTTCAATTCCGGTGAGAAATCGAGCAATATGAGAAATTAAACGTGGAAAGAAGCTTATTTGACGTTCGTATAACCAATGGGCGATTCTGTGCAGCCATAATGCATGCAACCCAGGATAACAAAACAGTACTTCCAGCCAATTATGTGCTGCTGGATCCCGTTCAAAGATAATACGAAAATCACTCCAAATTGGTTCAAAACTAATTTTTTTACCCAGTTTTTCAGCTTTATCCATATCCTCAATTGCACAATTCAGCACAGTCTCATCTGAGATTTTCTCAGTTAGGAACTTTTCGATCCGGTAATCGGATTTTTGCATTGCTAATGTTAAGGCTTGTGAAGAAACGTACTGTTTTTCTGCTTATACCAAAACAACTATGAACAAAAAAGAAATTAGTCGAACATTGATTTTATTAGTTTTATTAAACTTGTACTCAGTACTTTACAACCTCGATTGTAACGACCTGAAAATATGGATAGTCCTAAAGTTAGGATTCACTCTTAAAGGTACTTTTATCCGGACTTGTAGAGATTCAAACTCAAGGAAAAATTTAGCCAAAGGACAAGTTAATAATGCAAAGTTAAAAATTTTATTAGGGTGAGGCTACTAGAATTAATGTAGCCAAGGTTCTAGTATTTTTCGTACTGACAATTAGGAGTTAATGTACTCAACCCTAAACTCTATTTATCAAAGATTTACAGCTATTTTTGTGGTATCTATTTGGATTACTTACATAATTCTAAAATTGTACTCAAACAAAGAAAAGGTATTTTAAGATGTCAATTTTTTGTATATAGAAATACTATTCATCTTGCTTTATAAGTTAACCAAATGCTAGAACAACCCATGAGAAGCTAAAATCCTACTTTTAATTGAGCCTTCCCTATATTCTGCACCTTATAGTCAGCACTCCATCTTTGTTAGACATGTGAAAAACCAAATCAACTTGAATCGCAAGTAAAACAACAAGCACACTACATTGAGTTACTCATCACCCATTAGGATAAAACTCACTAATCTTTACTCACTTGCTTGATAATTATTTAAGTTTGGTTATAACATTTAGATGAATGCTTCCTGATTCTAAGAAGCATTGCGAATTTATCCTTCTATAAATGATGCCTCCGATGTTGATATAGGGGTTTATCAGTCATAAGAGAAGGATTATATAGATTTCGTTTAAAGGTATAATATCGAATTTTATAGCAAATAATTCTCATTTACTTTTGATTTTGGATCGATTTAAACTACTGATATAGCAAAAAATCTGAGGAAATAACTTCAGTTTTAAGGACAAAGTTTAAGAAAGGGTTAATTGAATTTTTTGTGCAAAAAAAAAGTGATATCTTAGATACAGAATTGAATTTCGCACGTAACTGGAGTAGTACTGCTCCGTAGACTGCTCCAGTTTTTCAGGCTTAGCTTTTCAATTCTGACTTGCCAAGTTTCAGGGTTCCTATATATCAAAAATTATGAAGAATCGTTAGGGTTTTATTGGATAAACGCAGCGGTGGGTTAGAAAGGGATTGTACATTAAGGGCTTGGCTGGATGAATATTCCCAGGTACTCAAATGAATGGACACTCAAATAAGTAGAGATTGAGATAGGTGGAAGTTGGAAGAAGTAGAAGTTAGAAGAACTTAAAAGAAGTAGAAATTGGAATAAGTGGAAGTTGGAATAAGTGGAAATAGCGATAAGCTCTCTGAGCATCTGCAAAGCAATGGTGAATTAATGAATGAGTGCAAAAAATATTGTCCCTGAACCGGAAAAATCCAGTAGCTGTCCTTGGAAATACTAGTACCCTAGCTGAGAAAAAAATTTAAATTTTCTTAATCGTTTAATATACCTGGGTTTGAGATTTTGAGTACAAATTTAATAAACTTAATAAATCTTATCCGAGTGGTTAGTAAGGTGCTCAATTTTGGTGATTGCTATAAATCATATATCGCCAAACACTTAACGCGTTCCCAAGAACCAAGTCAATTACTCAATTTTGATTAAGTTCTCAAACCTAACGTGATAAGTGAGTGGAGGGATGAGATAGCACCATGCCCCTGTGAACTGGAAGTCGTGCTTGGAAGTACATTGATTTTCCCAATTCTCAAGCTTTGACACACACCAGCCGAGAACTTTTAGATCAAAATATTTGCCTGCACTCTACTGGAAAGAAGTAGGCAAAGTGCGATCCAAGTGCGGCTTCTATTCCTCAACAACTCAAAGGGTTAGCTAAAACATCTTTTCCCGTGGCAGCTAGTCCACCAATTTTGCGAAATTCAATGTCTGCACTGTCTTCAGGAATCATCAATCCTTCAACTACGGACCCTACAAAGGATAAAAATTCGACTGTCTCTGGTGGTTGCGGCGGATGCAGCAGCGAAACCACCGTAGAAATGGACGATAAGCTCAAAGAAAGAATTGCAACACATCCTTGTTATAGCGAAGAAGCCCACCATCACTATGCCAGGATGCACGTAGCAGTTGCACCGGCTTGTAATATTCAATGCAATTACTGTAACCGCAAGTATGATTGTGCAAATGAAAGCCGTCCCGGAGTAGTAAGTGAATTACTGACCCCAGAAGAGGCTGCACAGAAAGTATTGGTTGTTGCCGGTAAAATTCCCCAAATGACTGTTTTGGGAATTGCTGGACCAGGTGACCCATTAGCAAATCCCGAAAAAACCTTCCGTACTTTTGAATTAATTGCAGAACAAGCACCAGATATCAAACTTTGTTTATCGACCAACGGTCTCATGCTTCCCGAATATGTAGACCGAATCAAAGAATTAAATATAGATCACGTTACCATCACCATTAATATGGTGGATCCTGAAATTGGAGAAAAAATCTATTCTTGGGTTCACTATAAACGCAAACGTTACAGAGGTGTAGAAGGGGCAAGAATTCTCCATCAGAAGCAAATGGAAGGTTTACAAGCTTTGAAAGAAGCAGATATCCTTTGTAAGGTTAACTCGGTAATGATTCCGGGAATAAACGATAAACATTTGCCTGAAGTTAATCAAGTAATTCGCGAACATGGTGCATTTTTGCACAACATAATGCCTCTGATTAGTGCACCGGAACATGGTACCCACTTTGGACTCACAGGTCAGCGCGGTCCCACACCCAAAGAATTGAAAGCATTACAAGATAAATGTTCTGGTGGAATCAAATTAATGCGTCATTGTCGTCAATGTCGTGCTGATGCAGTAGGTTTATTAGGTGAAGATCGCAGCCAAGAATTTACCAAAGATAAATTTATGGAAATGGCTCCAGAATACAATCTGGAAAAACGCCAAGAAGTTCATGAAGGTATTGAGAAATTTAGAATTGAACTGCAAAATGCCAAAGAAAAGGTAAAAGCAGAGAAAAATCCTGTCAATCGTGAGAAAATTTTAGTTGCAGTAGCAACCAAAGGTGGTGGAATTGTTAACCAACACTTTGGTCATGCGAAGGAATTCCAAATATACGAAGTAGACGGTAATGAAGTGACTTTTGTCGCTCACCGCAAAATAGACCACTACTGTCAAGGTGGATACGGCGAAGAAGCAACTCTCGACCATATCATCCAAGCAATTTCTGATTGTAAAGCAGTTCTAGTTGCCAAGATTGGTGATTGTCCGAAAGAGCAGTTACATAAAACTGGAATTAAGACTGTTGAAGCCTACGAATCTATTGACAAAGTAGCTTTGGAATTTCACCAAGAATATGTGCGGGAACTAGTAACCAAATAATTTGAATTTGGTAAAGGGGAGCTAGTGACAAAAAATAAGACTAAAGTCTTGGGAAAACTAAGCATCAAAACTTATTCCTATTCCCCTTAGCCCAGGGTGACCCCAGGTCAGTCATATCCCCACTTTCTATTCCCCATTCATGATTCCCAGTACTCATTACCCAAAATCCCAACAAAACCCTTGTAAGGAGTACACTCATGTCTTATAAAATTACCAGTCAGTGCATTTCCTGTGACTTGTGTCTTTCAGTATGTCCAACCAACGCAATCAAAATAATTGATGGTCATCGTTGGATCGATCCCAATCTTTGCACAGACTGCGTTGGTAGCATTCATAACGTACCTCAATGTGCCGCGGGTTGCCCGACTTACAGAGGTTGCATCAAAGAAAAGACAGATTATTGGCAATGCTGGTTTGATACATATAATCGATTTGTAAAAAAATTAAGAAATAAGCAAGATTACTGGGAGGGCTGGTTTGACCTTTATTCCCAGAAGTACTCAGAGCAAATACAAAAAGTTCAAAAGCAGACCCCAAGAATGGAAACTGCTATACGAACTCAGAATTTATAAGAAAAAGACTCGGAAATGGGGATATTATTCTCAATCTCAAGTCCCCATTTCACGGAAACATCCACCCTCTTGTCTTAAAAAAAATAACTGCCATTATTCTTGGCTACGTGTGAAATCGAATTGAAAGCAATGGAAAATAACTGTATTTATCTCGACAATAATGCAACAACCAAAGTAGACCCAGCAGTTGTAGAAGCAATGATGCCCTATATAACTGAATACTACGGTAATCCCTCCAGCATGCACACTTTCGGCGGACAAGTCAGCAAAGCAATTAGACAAGCAAGGGAAAAAGTTGCAGCCCTCATTGGTGCAGAAGAATCAGAAATCATTTTTACCAGTGGTGGGACAGAAGGAGATAATGCTGCAATCAGGGCTGCATTACAAGCACAACCTCAAAAGCGACACATCATCACAACTCAAGTAGAGCATCCAGCAGTACTCAATCTCTGCAAACAAATGCAGAATCAGGGTTACGAAGTAACTTATCTTTCAGTAGATAGTCGAGGACAACTAGACTTACACGAACTTGAAGCTGCCCTAACAGGTAATACTGCTCTAGTGACAATAATGTACGCCAATAACGAAACTGGGGTAATCTTCCCCATTGAAGAAATTGGCAAATTAGTTAAAGAATATGGTGCAATCTTCCATGTAGATGCAGTGCAAGCAGTGGGTAAAATTCCCCTGAACATGAAAAATAGCACCATCGACATGTTGAGCATGTCCGGTCATAAAATTCATGCTCCCAAAGGAATTGGTGCATTATATGTGCGACGCGGAGTAAGATTTCGTCCGATGTTAATTGGTGGGGGACAAGAACGTGGTAGAAGGGGAGGAACCCCTAACGTTCCGGGAATAGTAGCCCTCGGGAAAGCCGCAGAATTAGAATTACTTCATATTGAAGAAGCTACAGCCAGAGAAAGAAGGTTGCGCGATCGCCTAGAAAAGGCAATTATTAATACCATTCCTGATTGTGAAGTCAACGGTCGTGGAACCGAAAGATTACCTAACACTACAAATATTGGTTTTAAGTATATCGAAGGTGAAGCAATTCTCTTGCTTTTAAACCAACATGGAATTTGTGCATCTAGTGGTTCTGCTTGTAGTTCCGGTTCTCTAGAACCATCCCACGTTTTGAGAGCAATGGGATTACCCTATACAACTCTACACGGCTCAATTCGCTTCAGTCTTTGTCGATACACAACGGAAGCCGAAATAGATGCTGTTTTAGGGGTACTCCCTGGTATTATTGAACGCCTACGTGCTATATCACCTTTCACTAATGATGAGGCAGGTTGGCTACAAGAACAGGAACAGGTATTGGCTCACCGTTGATGAGTAAGGAGTAGTAGAGACGCGACAAAGCAGAAGGGCGTCGGCGTTAGCCTCTGTCGCGTCTATACAGGAGTCATAATTTTTATTATCTCTATCACCAATTACCCATTACCCATTACCACTTAACAATTATCTATTGAAAATTTAAGAATTAGAATCAATCATGTGGGAATATACAGATAAGGTATTAGAACTCTTTTACAATCCTAAAAACCAAGGTACAATAGAAGATAAGGGTGAAGTTGGAGTTCAAATATCAACAGGAGAAGTAGGCAGTATTGCCTGTGGGGATGCTCTCAGACTTCATATCAAAGTTGACCAAGAAACTGATAAGATTATCGATGCTCGCTTTCAAACTTTTGGTTGCACCAGTGCGATCGCATCTTCAGAAGCACTAGTGGAAATCGTTAAAGGTAAAACCTTAGATGAAGCCCTGAAAATTACCAACAAAGATATAGCCGAGTACTTGGGTGGACTACCTCAAGAAAAGATGCACTGTTCGGTAATGGGTCAAGAAGCTTTAGAAGCAGCAGTCTATAATTATCGAGGTATTCCCCTTGAAGCTCATGACGATGATGATGAAGGTGCACTGATTTGTAGTTGCTTTGGTGTCAGCGAACCGAAAATCCGCCGAGTTATTCAAGAGAATAATTTAACTACAGCAGAAGAAGTAACAAATTACATCAAAGCTGGTGGTGGATGTGGAACTTGTCTTGCATCAATTGATGACATCATTATCGATGTACAAAGAGGAATTACTTCATCTCCACAAAATTCCAGCAACTCTAACTACATCAATCAACCTTCAGGCAAAAAACTAACACCAGTGCAGCAAATAGCACTTATTCAAAAAGTCTTAGACGAAGAAGTCAGACCCGTTCTAATTGCTGATGGAGGAGATGTAGAACTCTATGATGTGGAAGGTGACAAAGTTAAAGTTTTACTACAAGGTGCTTGTGGTTCCTGTTCCAGCAGCACAGCAACTTTAAAAATTGCCATCGAATCCAGATTAAAAGAACGCATCAATCAAAACATAGTAGTAGAAGCAGTATAGCGATCGCGTGAAATATCCCCAGGTCAAATACTAATCCCTGGTGATGGCTCAGAAAAACTTATAAAGTCTATCTGTATTAATTCTTAGCGATTATCTGCAATAAATAAACCGCCGCCACAACAACTAATTCACGACAACTAAATCACAACAGAATAACTCGAAAAACTGGAAGAAGAGGAAATAAATGTTTTTATTCTCGATAGTTTCAGGCGTTGAGCGCTCGCCTCCTAGGTCGCTTGACTTTTCAGGAGAGTATATCGTCAAAGCACCTACCTAGTGCAGGCGACGTTCTCCTCACGCTCGAAAATGTACTTGCAAGAGCGTAACAACACCTTAAATCAACCCTAAGCTCCACTAACTTAACAACCAACCAATTACAGGAGAAAATCATGACTGACGAAAACATTAGACAGATAGCTTTTTACGGTAAAGGTGGTATCGGTAAGTCCACTACCTCTCAAAACACCATTGCTGCTATGGCACAAATGGGTCAGCGCGTCATGATCGTTGGTTGCGACCCTAAAGCTGACTCTACCCGTTTGATGTTGCACTCAAAAGCACAAACTACCGTACTTCACTTAGCTGCTGAGCGTGGTGCGGTAGAAGACTTAGAACTTGAAGAAGTAATGCTCACAGGCTTCCGTGGCGTACGTTGCGTTGAGTCTGGTGGTCCCGAGCCCGGTGTAGGTTGTGCTGGTCGTGGTATCATCACCTCCATCAACTTCTTAGAAGAAAATGGTGCTTACCAAGATTTAGATTTCGTATCCTACGACGTATTAGGTGACGTTGTATGTGGTGGTTTCGCGATGCCTATTCGTGAAGGTAAAGCCCAAGAAATCTACATCGTTACCTCTGGTGAGATGATGGCGATGTATGCTGCTAACAACATTGCTCGCGGTATTCTTAAGTATGCTCACTCTGGTGGTGTACGTTTGGGTGGTTTAATTTGTAACAGCCGTAAGACTGACCGTGAAGATGAATTAATCGAAAACTTGGCTAAAAGACTTAACACCCAAATGATTCACTTCGTACCTCGTGACAATATCGTACAGCACGCTGAATTGCGTCGTATGACTGTTAACGAGTACGCACCTGATAGCAATCAAGCTCAAGAGTATGCTTCTTTGGCTAAGAAAATCATCAACAATAAAAATCTTACCATTCCTACACCAATGGAAATGGATGAATTAGAGGAATTGTTGATTGAATTCGGTATTCTTGACGATGATTCTAAGCATGCAGACATCATTGGTCAAACCCAAGCACAACAAGCTGCTGCTAAGTAATTAATATTTTAGGCAAAGGAAAAGGGAAATTTACCTTTCCCCCTTTGACCTTCCCTTCCATCACCAATTCCCAGGTTCGAACTGAGTATAAAGAGAGGTTATTAAACATGTCACCTACTGACAAGAAAAAAGTCGTTGAAGAGCGCAAAGAACTTATTCAGGAAGTCCTTGACACTTACCCTGAGAAAGCACGTAAAAAGCGTGCCAAGCACTTAAACGTTCATGAAGAAGGTAAGTCAGATTGTGGTGTTAAGTCTAACATCAAATCTATTCCTGGTGTGATGACCGCTCGTGGTTGTGCTTATGCAGGTTCTAAAGGTGTGGTTTGGGGTCCGATTAAAAATATGTTTTATCTTTGAAAAAAGATATCCTAAACTGCTTATAAGGAACATTTTTATTAGAATTAATGTTCCCTATGAGCAGTTATTTTTTAGGGCATATTTAGGGTATGAATCAGGTGCATCAAAAAGATTTAGAAGATTTATTTGAAAGTTTATTTGAAGATTTTGAAGTTCCAGCAAGCACAGATGGAAGCTATATGGGTACCCAAGCTCAAGTGAAAGCAACACAAGAGTATATGAATAAAAAAATTGAGGAGAAACTGACAGATATAAATGCAAGACTTAAAGCTAGTCAAACTAAAGTAAGCGTAAAAAAAGTCGGAAATACTCTACAACTAAGAGCCACTCTTCCTTTAAAACCTGGTGATACAAATAAATCGGGAAGAAGTAAAAAGCAATACTTTATATCTTTGGGTATACCAGCAAATTTAAATGGTTTAAAAACTGCTGAAGAAGAAGCTTATGAATTGGGTAAACTAATAGCCAGAAAATGTTTTGAATGGAATGATAAATACTTTGGCAAAAATGCAAATCACCAAAAAGTCAAAACTTTTAAGCAAATATTAGAAACTTTAGAAAATGAATATTTTAGTACAAGGAAAAGAACTATTAAGAGTGAACATAGTTTTTGGCATTTATATAAAAGATATACCCAATATTTTGATTTAGATTTATCTGCAACCAGTGAAAGTATTATTACAATTATCAAAAAAATTACTTCTCCAACCTCTCGCGACCAAGCAATAAGAGTTGCTAGAGTTTTTTCTAAAATTCATGGGATAGAAGTCGATTTCAAAGACTTAAAGCTACCTGTAGTTCCTAATGATAGATATATACCTTCAGATGTAGAAATTATAGAAGCTTTTGAAAAATATCAAAAAAAAGGTGAAAATACAAAGGTAAGAAAAGATTATCGTAATTCTTGGAAACTACATCGGTTAGTATTTGGATTAATTGCTACATATGGTTTAAGACCGCGTGAAGTATTTAATCAACCAGATTTAGAGTGGTTTTTGAGTAGCGATAATACTGACTGTATTTGGAAAGTTCATAAATCAAATAAAACTGGTTACAGAGAAGTTTTACCTTTTGTTCCGGAGTGGGTGGAATTATTTGAATTAAAAAATCCAGAAGCTATTTCTTTGTTAAGTCAGAAAATAGAACAGATAAAAAGTTTTCAGGAATTATCACATTTAGTTCAGACTAATGCTCGGTGGTTTAGACGCATTCTAGATTTACCATTTGAACCTTACGATCTAAGACATGCTTGCGCGATTAGAGCCCATATCCAAGGTTTACCAATTAAAGCATCAGCGGATAACTTGGGACATTCTGTAGAAATGCACACTAAAGTATATCAACGCTGGTTTTCCCTAGAAAATCGCAAGAAAGTCATGAAATCTGCAATTACCAGAAAATCATATGAAGAGTTAGAAACTGAAGTCTTACAGTTAAAAGCAGAGAATGAGGAACTTAAATTGCAATTACATAGATTATCTCGAATTTAAGTTAAAAGATATATATCCAAAAATATTTTTAGTAATTATAACCGCTTAACCCCTAAAAAAAGGGTTTTTTTTATGTTTGTTCGACAGTAAAAAAACTGTGTTCTACTAAATCTTGACTGAAAATAATTCAATTAGGGTAAATTTAGGATTCATTAAACTCAAATATAATTAGTAATCTGATTTATTATCTCTATTTTAAAAGTTCTAGTTTAGGGTAAATTCAGATTATTTTTTTGCAAAGTTTTTTGAAATTACTATTATATAAAAACCTTAGCAGTCGGAAAATATCACGATTAAGGACATGATTCACATCAGCCATGGTCCTGTAGGTTGTGGTTACTGGTCTTGGTCTGGTCGTCGTAACTACTATATTGGTACCACTGGTATTGATACCTTCGGTACCATGCACTTTACCTCTGACTTCCAAGAACGGGATATCGTTTTCGGTGGTGACAAAAAACTCCTGAAGATGATTAAGGAAATCGATGAACTGTTCCCCCTTAACAACGGTATTTCAATTCAATCCGAATGTCCTATCGGTCTAATTGGTGATGACATCGAAGCGGTTGCAAGAAAAGGTTCCAAAGAAATTGGTAAACCTATTATCCCCGTTCGTTGTGAAGGTTTCCGTGGTGTGTCTCAGTCTTTAGGACACCACATTGCTAACGACACCATTCGTGACTGGGTATTCCCCAAAGCTGACAAAGCTGCTAAAGATGGTACTTTAGGTTATGAACCCGGTCCTTATGATGTTGCAATCATTGGTGACTACAACATCGGTGGTGACGCTTGGTCTAGCCGCATCCTGTTAGAAGAAATCGGCTTGCGCGTAGTCGCTCAGTGGTCTGGTGATGGTACCTTCAACGAGTTGATGGTAACTCCTAAGGTCAAGATGAACTTAGTTCACTGTTACCGTTCCATGAACTACATCACCCGTCACATGGAAGAAACCTATGGTATTCCCTGGATGGAATATAACTTCTTCGGTCCTACCAAGATTGCTGAATCTTTGAGAGCGATCGCTTCCAAGTTTGACGAGAAAATCCAAGAGAACGCTGAGAAAGTAATTGCTAAATATCAGCCCACAGTAGATGCAATTCTTGCTAAATATGGTACTCGCTTGAATGGTAAGACTGTTGCATTGATGGTTGGTGGTTTGCGTCCTCGTCACGTTGTACCCGCATTCAACGATTTAGGTATTCAGTTAGTAAGTACCGGTTATGAATTTGCTCATAACGACGACTATAAACGTACTACCCACTACATTGAAAACGGTACCATCGTTTATGATGACGTAACTGCTTACGAATTCGAAGAATTCGTTAAAGCTTTGAAACCTGACATCGTTGGTGCTGGTATTAAGGAGAAGTATGTTTTCCAGAAAATGGGTCTCCCATTCCGTCAAATGCACTCTTGGGATTACTCCGAGCTTGGTAACTGAACTCAAAAGCTCATCATTTCAAGGTTTTGTGCAAAGGAGAAAAAGTAAAGACTATTTTTAGCCTAAATATAATTTTTTTGATTTCCGACCCCTAATATGTTTGTGGTAAACAACAGAACAGAATATTGATTAAATATAGCTTTTACCCTTAAATGAAGTCTGCATTAAATTAAAATTGTAAAGACAAAAACTTTTTGAGTTATTATTTTTTAGACTAAATCATCGAATTCATACATATATTTATAGAAATAGCCTAGTTTGAGGTAGCTCTGAATCTTTGTAATCAATAAAATGATGCATAGAGCAAACTCCGGATTGCAGTGCCAGATCTAGATGTATATCCTACCACACCACGAATTAATGTATCTGTTCCCATACTGTTACTGCGATAGCGATATCACAACAATAATTTCATTTCTGCCCAGTTGGTAGAGAAATTTGTTTAAGTCCCGTTAATAGGTATGGAAATTACAAATTCTGTACCTTGTTCAAGTTCGGAAAAAACTTCTATTTTCCCATTATGCTTTTCAATAATTCCATAACATATACTTAATCCTAAACCAGTTCCTTTACCTACTGGTTTAGTTGTAAAAAAAGGGTCAAACAACTTGTGTTGTATTTCTACTGGGATCCCTGAACCATTATCTCTTATACTTAGTTTGATATAATTATCGCATGACTTGGATGTACTAATCACAATTTGTTTACTTGGTTTATCGCTTTTGTCGTCTAATAGTGAGTCTATAGCATTGCTAAGAATATTCATAAACACCTGATTGAGTTGTGCTGGATAACACTCAAGCATAGGTAAATCTTCATAATTTTTAATCACTTCAAATCCTTTTTTAAGTCGGTGATTGAGAATTAATAGTGTGTTGTCAATTCCTTCATGAATATCTACCTCTTTCATCTCAGCTTCATCTAAACGGGAGAAGTTTCGTAAAGACAATACTATTTCCCGGATGCGCTTTGAGCCGATTTTCATGGAAGAGAGTAGTTTGGATAAATCTTGGGTGAGGTATTCCAAATCAATTTCTTCTATTGTTTCTTCAATAATCGGCTCTGGATTTGGGTAATACTCTTGATATAAATCAACTAAAGTAAGTAAATCTTGAAAATAGTTATTTGCACATTCAAGATTGCCATTAATAAAGTTAACAGGGTTATTAATTTCATGAGCTACTCCTGCGACCATTTGTCCAAGAGAAGACATTTTTTCTGTGTGAATGAGCTGCCCTTGAGTTTCTTTCAAGTCTTGAAGGGTTTGTGTGAGTTGCTGGGTTCGTTCTTCTACTCGTTTCTCTAAGGTTTGACGAGCTAGTTCTAATTCATTAGTGTAATCTCCCACCCATTCCACCAATTGATTTAACGAGATCGCTAATGTACCAACTTCATCTTTACTTCTCACATTTGCTCTCAAATTAAAATTTGATTCTGCGGTGATTTTTTTTGCGACATTAGTTACTGCTTGTAAAGGACTAGCAATCACTCTACTGGTATAGAGTGCCAATAATACTGCAAATATAACTGACACCACCATGCTTCCAATTATTATTTGTAATCGTAGTTCCTGAGCACGCCTAAAGCTAACATTTGCTTGCTGTCTTTGAGTATCAGCCTGGATTAAAATCCGAGTTAACTCTTCCGAAAGCATCTCAAAGTTAATATTGATGCGAATCTCTTTCTCACCCTTAACCAAAGCCACTAAGTCATTCTGCTTGCTTGGAATTGTTTGAGAAGCCAACTTATAAGAGTCTATTTTTTGCCACCATGACTTGATAAACTCAGTATATATTTCTGTATTTATTTGATATTTATTTAATAGATTTTGTAAATCTGTTTTTTCTACTACTAAATTTTCAGCATTATTTTCCACAAAATCCTCAAGTTCTGTCAATTCCGTGTTGATTTGATTAACATCCGTTAAAAACTTACTTTTTTCAAATTCTAGCCAAATTGCATCTTCAAGAACAGCAAACAATCGCTGTGGATGTAAACGTGCTATTAATACCGCATTTTGTAACCTTCTTAAAATATACTCCTGTTTATCAGCTAATTCTAACTGTCTTTGGGCTTGGTTCTCGTAGTGGTTTGCGATTGCTAAACCGCTACTTGTTCCCATAATAGCAATACCAATTGATAGTGAATAACCATAACCAATTTTTTTGGCAATATTCAAGCTACTAGTGAAGCGATTTAGCAAACTTGCTAAAGAAATTGAACTTATTTGCTTTGTTTTCGCTTTTTTTTTTAAACTTTTTAATGAGGAATGAAAACCCCGAAATAGCATTTTGTTAGCTCCTTTTTTATTTTCATTTAAGGAAACTATAGGTAATCTTTTTTTGGAGCCAATAGCTGGTAAGAGATTCTATATTCATAAATAAATAGTATACTGCCACATATATTTCAAATAGCTATATAAATATAGCAGTCCTAAATCATTCGTGTTAGCTTCTAGCGTATTATTGCGTTACACACAGGAAAGCTGAACACGTAGTGCGGATAACCGTAGATATTGCGTGACGCGGCAGTGTCAAAAAAATAGATGTTCGTAGAGAAGACCCGGTGGGTCGTCTCTACTATATCGGTTTTTATAAATCATTTAAGATTGCTATATACAGAGTTAATTTTACTGCTGATTTCTATTAAATTTGCGAATAAAATTAACTCTGTATATAGCAATCTTAAATGATTTATAAAAACCGATATAGTAGAGACGACCCACC
>NZ_JASJDK010000131.1 GCF_030065675.1 Mastigocoleus sp. MO_188.B34
GTAGTAGCGCTTTAGCGCTAAAGCGCTATTACGAGCCAAATACGAGTATTTTATATTTATTTACATAGTTTACTTTTTTCTTGCCTAATTACTTTCACTCTAATTCGCGAATAATCGTAGGTTCAGAAACTGGTTTAACAAGTTCTGGACGAAAAATAGCATCTAGTGCCCGATCCAGTGTTTTTGCCATTGCAATTTGGTTTTTATAAGCCACAATGACACGGGCGAGTGTAGGTAAACCCTTTTGCCCTGCTTTCAGATAGAGTGGCTCAACATAAAGTAGTGATTCCTTAATGGGTATTACCAGTAAATTTCCCTGAATTACTTGGGAACCCTCTCGATTCCAAAGGGAAATCTGCCGGGAAATAGCTGGATCTTGGTTGATACGGGCATCAATCTGCTGAGGTCCGTATATGAGACGTTCTTTAGGAAACTCGTAAAGCAACAGCTTTCCATAGTTATTGCCATCAGAAAGCGCTGCAAGCCAAGCAGTTAAGTTGTTATAACCAATAGGAGTGAAAGGAAGTAGCAGAATAAACTTTTCAGATTTTCCTGTGGGCAATGTCATAACTGCATAGTAAGGATCTATAGCTTTGAGCTTACTGCCATAGATTTCAGTTGCGATTTGCCACTGGTCTTCTCTATTGTAGAAAACTTGAGGATCGCTCATATGGTAGCTTAACAGTCGCTCTGACTGAACCGCAAACAAATCTACTGGATAGCGAATGTGGGCACGCAGGGTTGGGGGCATTTCATCAAGGGGATGAAACAGTTTGGGGAAAATGCGTTGCCATGTACGAATTAAAGGATCTTGATTATCTGTAACGTAAAAAAATACAGATCCATTGTAGGCATCTATAACTACCTTAACACTGTTCCGGATGTAATTGAATCCTTCTATACCTGGCTCGGAGTAGGGATAGCGATCGCTTACTGTATAGGCATCTACTATCCAATACAAGTAGTTGCGTTCTTCTGGAAGTTTATTCGAAGGAGAACCAAGGGAGGGCGCTTCTTCATTAGCTGAATATAATGTAGGGTCAGCAACAACTAGGTAAGAGTCGCGGTCGTACTTCAAAAATGGAGCAATTGCCTGGAGACGCTGAATAATATTGCGTCGAAACAATAATTTAGTTGACGGTGTAAAGTTACGCGTTAGCAGTATGCGCCCATCTCTTAAATAAACAGAAAATACCAGGCGCTGCCACCAAGTTCCAACTGCTACACCTCCCTGACCATCGTAAGTATTGTAAATATTCGTATTACCTTTAGGAAAGTCTAACTCCTTTACCTTACTAGGAGCCATGATGTAATTGTTAGTAATTTGACCGTAGTAAATACGAGGATGTCCGATGGGTAGACTGGCGGCAATACTCTCACTTGTGGTTCCCAGCAGACTATTACCCTCAGAAATTTTACTGATACCAATATCTTTGAACAAGTAGTCAGGAAGTCCACCGGCACCAACGGCATTTACGAGATTGAGGGTAAAACCGTACCCATGGGTGTAAACAAGATGTTCGTTGATCCAATTGCGAGCATTGGATGGTAGGGCAGTAACTTCCAGTTCCCTCGCTCCAATAATTACCTGCTTGCGTTCTGCCGTTTGAGTAGTTTTACTCTTGAGAGTATAGCGATCGAAATCGACATCGGGAAAGCGGTAGTAGGGGCGAATTTGCTGCAATTGACGATTAGTTGCTAACAGAGTTTTTTTATCCCAAAGACGGATATTACGGATAGTGGAGTTATTCTCTTGAAGATCGGCATAGCTGAGCGTGCTTTCTGGGTTGAAAGATTTAACCTCAATGTTTTTTAAATCAAATGCTTCTCGGGTAGAAACAATATTACGTTCAAGGTAAGGAAATTCTAGGGCTAGTTCGTTAGGTTGAACCATCAGGCGTTGAACTAGGGTAGGTAAAAGAATACCCCCAAACATTACCCCTATAAAATACAAGCTGGCGACAACCCAAGAGGTGCGGCAACGAAATCTAATAGCTTTTGCACCCATTATTGCTTGTAACCCTAATACCAATGCTATGGCGAGACAGAGAAAACTTAGTCTTGTTTCGATGGGTAATTGTAGGTTCAAATCGGTATAACCAGCACCATAAATTGCTCCCCGCGTTGAGTAAAGCAATCGGTAGCGGTTAAGCCAGTGGCTGAGGGCGAGCACCAGCATTAAAAATCCCCCCAATCCCTGTAAATGGCGCAACTGGATAGAAGTAAATCCTAAAAAATGCCCCTGGCTAAGACTGTCACCAGACAACAAATAAGTCATAGCTACAGCGGCTAAAGCATAGAGAGATACTCCCACCAACCAAAATTCCAATAATTCCCAGACGGGCAGGAAAAAAGTATAAAAGCCAAGATCTTGCCCAAATAGCAAATCGCTTTGGTTAAAAGGAGTAGGATTTAGGTAGCGCAACACACTAGCCCACTGGCTTGACCAAATTATGCTATAATCTATACTTAACAATACAGCAATTGCACTCAGGCAAAATTTGGTATAGAAAAGCAGAATACTTACAAAAGCAATTAATAGTCCTAAGTGCCAAGGAGGATATGATATTTCCCGCAAAACCTGCCAAATTATACCAAGACGGAATTGAGGTGGTAGGGGCGTGAATAAACTATTTAGGTTTGGATTGGAGTGCCAGTAACTAATTACGATCCGGGTACAGTGAAAAAGTATGATTGATAATGACAGTGCCAGTCCCAGCATCAACAAAAGTAATTGATAGATACCCAAACCTGATGATATCAAAGGTTTTGGTAATCGAGAGCGATATGATCTTCGTACCTTATGCTCCCCATCTTGGTGCATTGTAATTTTGAGGCTAATTCCGGAACAGGGATGTTTAAGGTGTTGAGCAAGAAACAAATTACCTAGCAACAGGCTTGCTGTCAAACTAAACACAATAATCCATAGCGACCCTCGTACGAACAGGGGTAACCAGAAAACATGTAGGTATCCAAATTGCCCAAACCAGAAACTCTCTGCGATTGCATAACAGCCAAAACCCGAGGCAAAGGCTAGTACTATTACTAGGATAAGTACCCGCCTACTCCATCTTAGAGAAAGCATATCTACCAGCGAGAAGATAAAAGGTGAGCTTTCCTTATGCTCACCCCCTACCTAAATTATAGTAATTCCAAAAGTGAGTCGTAACATTTGATAATCCAATCGAAGCTACTGCTGAGAATGGTTTTAGTTTACTCGTTCATTTTTTTTATTTATGACGAGAAAATTCTTTCAACAACTATAACGATTTCGATAATAAGCCAAAATTTTTTCTACTAAGATTCGACTTTGTTCGTCGAGATTTTCGTCATGCTCGAGCCATAAACCAGCAATTTGACTTTGGTTGTAATCAAACTCAGTGGAAGTTTGAGGAATTAAATCAATTTTCACTCCGTCCACTTGACGTAAATGTGCAGCGACCTCCCGATATACAGCTAAGGGTAAATTAGGAAATTCTATTTTCTCTTTAATTGTCGGCATAATAGAAATTTTTAGGTAGAACCGGTAGCAATTTGGGATGAAGATGGCACATTTAGAGAAGCTTCGATACTTTGAGATGTACTCTTTTCTCCGACCATTTTGGCTACCTCAATACCATATTGTTCCAGAATTACTACTGGATCGGAACCCTCATTAACTTCGATGCGTTTCACAAATACTCCATTGGAAAGTCTAGCACCGGAACTCACATATCTACTAGTTGGCTCAGAAGGAACTTTTATAATAGCTTGTGCTTTACCAGCAACTAAAACTACTCCTGTAACTTCCACCGCTCTTGCTAACTCAGGTTGAGGTGGAGGTGGTAACACAGAAGTAAGGTCGGGTTGAGGAAGAACAGCTGGTAAAGTTTTTGGTACTACCGAAACTGGTTTTGGTTTTGGTTTTGGTTTTGGTACATTTCTGGTAGCTATTTTTGCTGATAATTTATCCTTCAAACTCGGTCCGGTAGAAGCAGATATAACCTGACTTCTTTTCGGTCTAAGTGGTGGTAAGCTCGGTACTGATCTTTGCGGTTTTTGTTGTCCTTGGGCAACAATTACTTCATCAGTCTCTTTTGGTGTATTAGGAATTATGGGGGATATAATTCTTGCAAATGGGTCTTTCCGTCCCTTTGCTACAATATTTGCCCTTTCAGTGCTATCAGTGGAACTAATTAAATTTGGCGTTCTGGTAATTACTGTTGGTAAATCAGGAGTATTTTCTTTAGGAGCTACAACAGGATTATTAAACGGTTGTTGTTCCGTTTTTTGAGCTTGTTCTTCACTTTCATTTGAATTATTAGCTTCTTCATTTCCGGAAGAGCATCCAGCGATCACCAAAGCTAGGATAGTTGCAACTGAAATTGTTAAATTTTTGCCCATTAGCTGTTCTCAAAAGCCTTATTGTTAATAGGTTTGTCAAAATCTACCTTCTGAGATTTGTATTAAAAGCAAAACCTGTCACTGTTATAACCTAATTTTTTTTAAGTCAAAAGTTGCAAATAAGACTTTTACAATCAGTTAAAATACTGCTTAATTATTCCCTATACCTTGATGATAATTTTGAGCTTTTTAGGAAATAATATGCAAATCCAAACACAATATCTTTATTGATACTCCACATCTGAATACTTAACCATCAAGACTCTACCTCAAATGTGATAAGAGTAGAGTCTATCAGAATTCCTTCCTAAGCTTAGCCTGGATACTTTACCTGGATACTTTATGTCATAACTAATCGTCGTTTCCAATCATTATTGTTTTCAGAGACTCCAATCCTTTTTTGACGCGACGAGAAACAGTAACCACACTAATACCAAGATGTTCTGCAACTTGTTTTTGAGTCAAATCTTGAAAGAAAACAAATTCCAAAATTTCTCTAGTGCGTTTTTCCAGTTGTACCAAAGACTGTTGTAAACGAATTTGGTCTTCTTGTGCTAACTGAAAACTGTGGTATTGGCGATCTGGAACTAACTCTCCCAAGCAAGCAGAACTATCATCTCCATCTTGCACTGGTACATCTAAACTGAGAGGTGCGCGGTTAGCCCAAGCAAGTTGAATTTCTTGCCATTCAGATATGGAAATGTCTAATGCTGCTGCAATTTCAGAGTCAGTTGGTTGGCGATTATATTCTTCTCGTAAAGAACGGGAAACCTTTATACTTTGCTGTTGTAGTGCTAACCAACGTCGGGGAATTCTGACAGTAACACCCTTATCTCGAAGATAGTGTTGAATTTCACCGCGAATATAGGGAATTGCAAAAGAACTGAATGCATGACCCTTGGAAATTTCAAATTTTTCAATCGCCCGAATTAAACCCAAGGAGCCTACTTGAATTAAATCATCGTAGTTTTCTTGGCATTGATTTATCCAATAGTGAGCTTCTTTTCTCACTAATCCAAAGTTAAGTTGCACTAATTTATTACGAATTTCGGCGGAAGGATTTCGTTGATATTCCCGCAAAAATTGCCAAATTTCGTGCTTAAGTTCGTTGTTAACTATGGTAGTAGGCATGGGCACCTTATATCTTGCTCACACAATCGGTTGGACGAATAATCACCATATATTCGGTTTCATTTCTGTTTGCGAAGGGGTTGTATATTGGTTGAGTGATACTCATTCCTCAAAAGACAAATGAAAAAAAGGTATACGAAACTTGCTTGTATCGCGTACATCAAGATACAAGCTCAAATTCGCCAACGTCATAGTGTGTCAGACTAAGACGCTACCTTTACCAATCAAAAATATTTATGGCGACAACTTACAAATTTTGTGCTAAAAGTTTCGTGCAAAAAATCTCATGATTTTGAAAATTTTATGCTGAAAACTTTGCACGAAAAATCATTTGTCTATCATGACCCGTACTTTGAAAACAAACCCGGATAGAGATTGGCGATTTATTTATTAAAGTTTTCTAGTTTATTTAATTAGTGATGGCTTAACAGCCAAAGATTTCAAAAGACATAACGCCAAGATATTAAATTTCTTGCCCAATCTCAAACCGAAATAGTACTTAATTTAGATCCGGCTATTATTTATTGAATATTTAGATATCATCCAAAAAAATGACAAATATCGTCAAAGTTGTTCAAAATCGATCAATTTTCTGATAATTTTTCTTGTAAATCAGCTTTTTTCACCGATGTAAACACTTACAGTAGTCAAAATTTATAGCAGTACCCAGCACTATATATAATACTAAGTCCGGGTTAATTACCCCTAGAATGAGAGAGGGAAGTGTGGGAGGTGTGGGAAGTGTGGGGGGAAATCCCAAAAAATATAAAGGGGTTTTAAAAATCAGATTTGGTCTAAGTTCTGTTAACAACAAAAAAATAAAAGTGTTATTCAATAACACCCTTAAATGCTTTATATATAAACTTTTTCCTCTAGGCGTTGCTGAATGAAAGTATGAATCATGACTGTAGAGACGCGATATATCGCGTCTCTACAAGGATCTCAATTGTGTAAATAAGAAAATTCATATCATAAATCAGCAACGCCAACTTTTTCCTCTATTTACTGGATCATTTAGAGTAAGATTTGGGTTCGTAATTTGCTAACCAAACTTGACTTGAGATTTTATAGCCATTACCAATTACCAATTACCCATTACCTGTTACAGATAATTACAGAATCTGAGTTCAGATTAGGCGTAAATTTAAATTTCCGCAAATGCACGTTCAATTAAACGTCTTGCTAAGGTTTGAGTTCCAGTATGCTCGTAGTAATTAGTGCTCAAATCTAGGAACGCAGCGAGATAATCTAACTTACTATCAGCAATATCAACAAAATTTAAGATACTACCAGTAACTTTCTCAGTGCTTAAATTCTGGGATGAAACTAGATCGGACATCCAACCTTGGACAGAATCAAAACTAGAACCAATAAAGTTAAGTTTTCCTTCAGCACTCTTACCGGGAATATATTCTTTAAGATTATTGAAAGTTTGGTTTTGTTCTAAATCCTGAGGACTTGTCCTGGTGAGAAAAGATTGAGTTTGCTTAATAAAATCAGGACCAAGGGGAATTAGACCGTCCACACAAACTAGTGCGACCATCCGCATCAAAGATTCACCGCTATATTCACCCAAGGAACCAACAAAGTCACCGATGCTATCACCAGGAATACCATTAATTTGGCAAAAAGCTAACAATTCAACAACTAATTTCAAACAAAGGTCTATAGTTTGGGCTTTATCAGCTTTGGGTGTAATGTTAGTTAAAAAACCCAAGAGAGGTATTTTTTCTCCAACTTTATTTGCTAAAGCTGCTGTACTCAATAGTTTATCGGTGCTATCAACGGTTTGATAAAGCCACATCGCCCGTTGATATCCCTGAGAGCGATCGTTATAAAGATAAATCGCTCTTTCTCCAATTGCTTGAATTAAATCTTCCTCTGTTTCGCCGGTAATATGCTTAATTGTGTTGACAAAGCCAACTATATTCTCCCATTTCCCAGGCATGGCGAAGTCTAGAGCATTTAGCATCGAAACGGTCAAACCACCTGTTGGTAGTTCATCTACCAATTCAAAAATCGGTTTACTCACGGTAGTCTCCTGATTATTTTATGGTTGGGCTGATTGAAACGGTTGGGCTAATTGGAATTATCAAACAATAATGCCGGACAATAATTTCTGACAGTCATTTCGGACAGTAATTAATTAAGTTGTGCTAATCCCCTAAGATTAAATCTTTCAATCCAATCTTCGCGATCGCTAGCAGTAAATGAAGGATCCTTAGAAATTACTGCAACCTGATATTTATTACCAACAAGTATTGATGTTTTACTATTACCGGTCAAAACTGCTGGATATCCGATAATTTTTTTGTCACTGTTAGCATACTTTGCTGCTGAACCAGGAATACTACTGGTATCGGAAATTGACAACAGCGCCATATCTTTACCGTCTTTCTTTAATTTAGCTTGAGCAAAACCCTTTTTCTCTTGGCTATATACCCGTTGATATCCGTCTGCAGCCCCAGGGAAGAATTTGTTAAACTCGCTACCTTGAGTTGCATCTTTTACAACTGCTTGACCACTTCTTTGACGACTACTTTCCTGTTGTACTTGGTCAAAACGTCCTGGTGCTTTGGTCGCACAAGCTGTAGTTGTTGTCAGTAACAACAAGGAAATTAATATTGCAGCTAGTATTTGTCTTCCACGCTTAATAAGCATATTTTTACTTCCTATACCTTGAATAGCTATACCTTAAATTATTTATTTTCAGGCAATAATCAGCACTTTACGAGAAAAAGACGGGTAAAATTTATCTTTTATTAATTAGGTTGTCAAATACTATAATTACCTGGCTTGCTTAATCAAGGTTTATGGGTAAATAACTATAACTACATAACTATGATAATAATTTTGAAGTTAGTGATTGAGTATGGGTAATTGGTAATGAGTAATGAGTAATGGGTAATTGGTAATTGGTAATTGGTAATTGGTAATTGGTATCTCCTTACTTCTTACTCCTGACTCCTTACTCATTACTCATTACTTCTTACTCTACGAATCTCGCTGAGCTATTACAGCGTAAAATGGATCTCCAGCACCTGCAAACCATTGGAATACATTAGGTACGCTCGAGCGGCGAATAATTATCTCTGGAGAACTAAATCCTTCCACAGATTTGAAGTAACCCTTAACTAACTCCACCCTTGTTGCTTCGGAATTTTCTCTCCACACTTGGATTGCTTTTTGAAAGAACATCCGGTTAGAAAAACTGATAATTGCAATTCCTCCCGGCTTAAGAATCCGATATATTTCCGAAAATACAGCCTCTGGGTACTGTAAATATTGCACAGAGACACAATTGAGGACAGCATCAAATTCCTGGTCTTTTAAAGGTAATTTGGGATTTTCATTCAAGTTTTGCACGAAGTAATTATCTAAGCATGGGTTCCGTGCTAATTCTTCTGCGTTGAGTCCATGTCCTTCAATATGAGCAAATTCCATTTCTGAAGGAAGATGAGATACCCAACTGCTCATCATGTCAAATATTCGAGTATTTGATTTCAGACGCTGAGAATATAAATCTGTTAATTGTTTAATAAAACCTTCGTCTACGTGGGTGACAAAGCGGGGATAGTCATAAAATAATTTATCGTTTGTATCGTCTAACTTGGTACGTTGATTTGGTCTTAGCAGCATATAATCTCAGTGTCCACAGTTCAAAATTCAAAGTTCACAACTCAAAGTTCAAAACTCAAGGTTCAAAACTCAAAGTTCAAAATTCAAAGCTCAAAGCTTTTAAAAGTCCAATTACTAAAACTGTTAACATTTAACACTTTCTTGTTTAATAAACACTTGAGAAAAGTACTCTGGTTTATCAATATCTTTGCTTTTTACATCAAAGCCCTTGTTATTTGTAAATAAGGAGTTGTAAAAAGCTATTAACGAAGCGATCGACATTCTGTATTTTGTCAATCTCTTTACATATTTTAAATATACGTTATACAACTTTACAAATTATTCTCAAAAGTTTCAGGTGATTTGAAGTTAATGGTTTCGCGAATCAGTTCTATCCAAAATATTTACCAATTTCTCTGGAAATGGAGAGGATTTCCTTATTTAAGTTTATTGTTTTGGGTTCTCCCACTTTTGTTATTCAACTCTGAGCAACAAAGTTTGATGGCTCATGATGAGGGGCTTTATGCTTTGCGATCGCGCCGCATGGTAGACTCTGGGGACTGGATAAATCCCTGGGACAATCCCCATCATAAAACTCCTGGTTACTATTGGTTGGTTGCAAGTGCTTTTCGTTTATTTGGTATTAGTGAAATTAGTGCTCGTTTACCGAGTATTATTTTGGGAGTTATCAGTATTTTACTAATCTATGAAATCGGTAAAATTCTGCTCAGCCCAAAAATTGCTTGGTTAGCAGGAGTGATTTTATCTGTAGAATTCCTATGGTTGCAATATTGTCGATTAGGAACGCCTGATATACCTTATATTTTCTTGGTTTTACTGGCGATTTTTGCCTTACTTCAAGCGGAAAGACAATCAAAAATTAGTTATATTTGGGGCTCAGTTTTTGGTTTATGTTTAACTTTAGGCTTCTTACTCAGAAGCTTTATGATTTTGGTTCCCTTCAGTGCTTTATTCCCCTATTTAATTATCGAGCATCATCGCCACAAGCATTTAAAAAATCCCATGATATATCTTGGGGCTATTGTTGGATTAATTCCAACATTGATTTGGGTATATTTAAGCTGGTTACATTATGGCGAACAAAGTTGGCAGGAATTATTTAATTTTGCAGCACGTCTGAGTTCCACAGAACGTTATGGGAATGGAATTGGATATTATTTGTGGAACGTTCCAATTAAGTCTTTCCCCTGGAGCTTATTCGCTATTTTCGGTTCATTTTTAGTAATAAAATCGCCAGTAAAAGACTATAAATTAATATTAGTTGGAACTCCACTCATCATACTTAGCGAACTTACCTTATTTTCTACAAGACTATCTCATTACAGTCTTTCAATTTATCCATTTATCGCCTTGCTGGCAGCAGTAGGATTAAGCAAATTAATTGAAATTTATAACTTAAAAATAAATGATAAGCTGAAAAATAATAAAAACAAAAATCATCAATTTAAATCAAGTAAAATTAGTAGGAAAAATCAAAAATCTCTTTTTCCATTAATACTTTTAGATATTCCAGCTTTAAATACTAAAACTTTAAATACTAAGACTTTAGGTTCTAAAAAGTACTCTTCTAAATATTATCAGCTGATAAAAATTTTGCCTCAAGCTCTGAGTTATATTTTTGGTCTTTTAGGAGGAATATTATTCTTAGCCAGTATTGTTGTTTTCATTTGGATTAATGGAGATATTCGCAACTATGCAACTCTGGCATTAATATTGGGAACTGGTTGGTTAATTTTACCCTTGGTATGGATTGGTCGTTGTTACTATGGTAAAAAGTTATTCTCGGCTAACTACTGGTTAGCTGCTTGGCTAGTTCCTGTTTGGTTAACATTGGTTGTTGCTGGTAGCATCGGTTTGTTAGGAGACTACAACACCGATTTCAAAAATTTTATTCAACAACCATCAATCGCTCAGGTTTTAGCAAATAATTCAGTTAACTTTTTACAGGTCGGGGGCAAAACTGGAGTATTAATAAACTTTTATACATCATTACCAGGTCGTCAGGTTACAACTACTGCCGAATTAGAAGATTATAGTTACACCTGGATTAAAGGCAACAAAATAAATAACTTGTCTCAGAATTTTCGTGTAATTGGCAGTATAAAAAAGTATAAATTAATTCAAGTTTTGCCACAAGACAAATAACTATCTTTAAGTGTATTAATTCACCCAATGGCTTCCCAATCAGATAAACTAGAATCCTTGGAGTCTTGGCAGGAAATTCGGGCTCCATACAGTTTAAGTTACCGAGTTAAGCTGCTTTCTCAACTTCTTGCTCGTCGATTCTCAGAAAGACTAGAACCATATGGTTTAACTCCCTTCCACTGGATTGTTTTATGTTGTTTGTGGGAGGAAGATGGTTTATCTACTTCTAGTATTGGTGAAAAACTTAAACAAGTAGGAGCAACGTTAACCGGCGTACTCGATAGAATGGAAGAACGCGATTTAATCTTCCGTAAAAGAGATTCTCGCGATCGCCGGGTATGGCGTATTTTTCTCACAGATGGAGGAAAAGAACTGCAGAGCGTACTGCCACAACTTGCAGTAGAATTGCGAGAAGAAGCGATGTATGGAATTTCCCACGAACAGCAGGAAGTATTTTCTCAATTTTTAAATTTGGCGATCGCTAATTTGTCTTAATATTTCCTTTGTGACTTGAATTTGTTCTGGCGTAAATGCTGCTTGTTTCAAGTGACTTTTTCTGCTTCGAGTTCTACTGACTTTTGCATCGCTGCAATTGCTTGGGAATAGCGTCCTTGTTGTCGATATGACAATCCCAACTGTCGATACTCACCTGCAGAATTTGCTGCTGATACTGGTGTAATACTCCCAATCAAAGCACTAAAAACAATTGCACCAAGTAAAAATTTTCTTCCAATCAAAATCTTCATAAACTAGAGTTCTCTAGTAGATTTGTATTTATTTCATTTAAGGTTTGTTCACTTGAAGTTTGCTGATAAATAACTAGCCTCAATTTATTTCATTCCCAAGCGTGGCTTAATTATTGCTATGACTTCTCGTCTGGTTTTTTGGTATAAAAATATACCTTATTGCTTGCCACAACAGTTATTTAATCTTTTGTAAATTTAGAAGGTGTTTATAAATAAAAAATAAAATTATTGTAGGGTGTGTTAAACCTATTACCATATCTCACTTTCGACAGTAACTTGAATAGGTTTAACGCACCATATAACATCGGTGGGGTACGGCACATTTTGAATTATTCAAACAATGAAATCCTGATGTTGCCGTAATCCAAACGACTTTAGAATTTATTTACAAACATGCTCTTAGAAATACCAAGGAAAGTTGCACGAAGTGATTAAATTTGTTACTGTAAGTGTCCTAGGCGACAAAATTTCAATTATTTGAAAATATCTCTTTATATTGTTCGTAAAGAGACTGGATTTCTCTGAGTGCATCTAGTAAGCTGACAGCGTTAGATACTTTTTAGAGTTGTATTTGAATTTTTGAGTGGACGTAAAGCATCAAATGATTAAAAACCAACTACAAATATTTAGCTGGTTAATCCAAACAATTAAAGCTAGATTCTTCGTAGCACTTTCTGAAGATAAAATTCTGAAGATGAAATTCTGAATCCCAGGTTATAAACCTAAATTTCCGAAGTAGAAATAAATCCTTAGCTCTTTTTCAAAAATTATATTTTTTATCTGTGCATTTACCAACTTCAGTAATATATCCCTCACGTATATATCTCGAGCGGGATTGTTTGATGAGGTTAGATTGTAAGAATTGAAGAAAATAAATGCTGGCTGCTTAGCAATTTTCAATATTTTAATTGACTTGAAAATCACTTTAATAGGTACTAGCATCAGTACTTTATGGGAACATCTATTAGCAATACCAGCATCAAAATAACTGAATTTTTCTACAAAGATATAAACAATACACAAATGTTCCCATTTATGCGAGCTTGTTAAGCTTCAACCTTTACACCACGCCAAAATGCAACATAGTTTTCAAAATGTTTTGCTTTTTCCTTGGCGTTGGGATAAAACCAAGCAGCATCTCTATTTATTTGCTCGTTAACTTCTATATCGTAATAGTTAGCAGTACCTTTCCAAGGACAACTGGTATGTGTATTACTTTCTTTTAAATACTGCTTATTAACTGAATCAGGGGGAAAGTAATGATTACCATCGATAACTATAGTGTCATTACTTTGTGCTAGAACCGTGTCATTCCAAATTGCTTTTGTCATGAATTTGTTTATTTAGTAATTGTGTACATAAAACATTATCAATCTTGAGGTGACTATTTTCATAAAAAATGATTATCAGCACTCAGTAAATAATTTACCTCTATGCGCCTAGAAATAATTTGAAATCGGTCAATAAGAAATCAATAAGCCAATTAATTAATAACTCAATCAATAAATTCCCAACAAACATATAAGAAATTATTAGACCAATCGATAAGTAAATTCAATGGCAAATTTCAAGCTTTTATGACTGCGGTTACAAATTAAACTGGTGAGGTAAATAAATGAAAAGAGCGGTCTTTTTCAGTATCGATGAAACACTGACAACAAATATTGCTAGTGATTCTTTGAAGGAACATCCTCAAGACGTAAAAGTTTTACCAGGTGTAGAAATTGCACTTAATTATTACCAAAACCAAGAACCGTCGTGGTTAATGATAGGAATTAGCAATCAAGGAGATTGGGAATCAATGGATCGAGATACTGACGAACCTTTCAAGCATCTTGATCGCACAATCACAAAGATGCAGCACACTTTATCTTTACTATCACAATTACGTGCAATTTATTTTTGCTCTCACTCTGAAGGAATTAACTGCTGGCGAGTAACTCATCAAGGAGCAGTCAAAATTTCTAAATATTTAAAAGCAAGTGAATTAAATTTGCAAGAAAAATACGCATTCCGCAAACCAGGAGCAGGAATGATATTTTTAGCATCTTTAGATTATGATATCGATTTAGATTTATCTTGGATGGTAGGTAATTATCCAGAAGATGAAGGTGCAGCAAGAAATGCTCAAATAGAATTTGTGCGCACAGAAAATTGGATTCAAAGGTTTTTATGAGTAATGAGTAATGTTAGCGCCTAGCGGTAGCGTACCGGATCCGCTAGGTAGCGCAGCTAGAGCCTGCGGCCTCGGCGAAGCCTCTAGGTAAGTAGTTGGACAAAAATATTTATGTCATTGCGAACGATAGTGTTAGACCGCAGCAAAGCTGAACGCGGAGCGCGTCCTCAGCAATCTCAAAGCCTTGCGTTAGCGTTAGCGTGTCCGACAGACAGGACATATGCTACGTTATGCTACGCTCCACTAGCCCGCAGCAAGCTGTTCACCGTAGGTGCGTGCTAACGCAATGACAAATATACAATTAATTTTCTCCAAGTACTTATTGCGGGGCGCGTAGCTAGCGTAAGCGTACCGGATCCGTAGGTAGCGGCTCCGCAGGTAGCGCAGCTAGAGCCTACGGCGACGGCGGAGCCTCTAGCTATAGGTATTGCGCACAGTAATAAGTAATGAGTAAGTAATGAGTAAGGAATGTGGATTAAATAAAGCACAAAAGTAGGGTGCTGTTGGCATCGCGTAACGCACCATTCCAAATTTCAGAATAACAGGTTATTAAATTCTCATTCCTAAGGAGTAACCTTAGCCTGTAAGGAGGTGGCGTTACCCATAAACTGTTAACTAATAGCTGATAACTCGACAAAAAAGTGGGGAAAATTTCCCCCACATTTAACGAAACTCTGTTTTGTTACCTAAGAGCTTCGCGATTTGATTTCTGTAATTCTGAATTTCTGTGCTGTGATGAACCAGATTCTGGTGGAAAAGAAGGACAAAATTTAGTTTGGGCGCTCATGCAGTCCATATGTGGTATTTTGGCACATACCACCAGTAATGCACCCAACACAAACAACAAACCGGAGATTGATAAGGCTTGAACCCAAGATATATCCAGTGCTCCATGTACAACAACTTCCCTCAGCAAAGAAACTATTGCAATTTCTACCGCTACTCCCACCGCGATACTGTGTTCTTGCAAATAAACCACAAGTAGTCGGAATAATTCCACCAAAATTAGAATGAATAGGATTTGAGCCGTTACCTGTTTGTAATTAAGAGGTTGGGATAAAGCACGAAAAATTCCCCACAATTGCAATAGCATCACGGCAAACATGCTGCCACATAAAACCATGACAATTAAATCCTGAAAGGCTTCCATACTACCAACAATCCAGTTTCTGTCAATCCAGCGATCACAAAACATGAATCGACTTTTCTTGCGCTTTTTCATGAAGGGTACCAGTTACAAAAGGAAATGCATTGCATGAAATTAAGAAACACACCAGCCTCCTCCATCTCCCCAATCAAAATATTTAATTATGTCTTTATTTTGCCGCGATCTGTTTGATTCTCACAGTATTAGAATTACCCATTAACGGCGTTGATAGTTATTAGTTTGTATTTGTTCCAGTAATTGTCCTGCTCGCTGAGCCCATTGATTATTTCCATTCGTTGCATATAAATCTCTTGCGTATTGCAACACTTGTGCGGCTTGGGGGTATTTCTTTAATCGCATAAACACCATCCCCGCTCCATAATAAGCATCTGCATAATTATTATTAGCTTCCGCCGATTTTCTAAATGATTTTAAAGCATCTTCTAATTTACCTTGGTCAAACAAAATACTTCCCATACTGTAGTGCGCTTCTGCATACTGAGGATTGATTTTAATTGCCCGACGGAAATAATTTCTTGCTCTTTTTTTTCTACCCTGTTGTAGATAACATAAACCGGTATGATATGCAGGCTCTGGAGCTTTTTTACTATATTTCATTGCCTTTCTAAAAGCTGAAATAGCACGCTTACAATCCCTTTGTTGTTTGTATAACAATCCTAAATTGTAGTGAGCAATACCTTCTTTGGGATTTACTTCTAATGCCTTTTGTAAAAAACTATTTGCTTGAGTGAAATTTCCTCCTTCTAATAATGCTCCTCCCAAATTAGCATAGGCTAAAGCAAATTTTGGATCTGCTTGGATCGCATTGTAAAAGGCTGTAGCTGCGGGTTGTAATTGTCCTGACTGTCGCAATGCTAACCCTAAGTTATATTGGGCTGGGGCTAAATCTGGGTTAAGTTCTGTTGCTTTACGAAAAGCCTGAATAGCTTGTGGAACCTGTTGTGTTTGGATTAATTGTAACCCTTCGTTGAGAAAATCTTCTGCCGTTCTTCCAACATACTGTGCTATTATTTTTGTCTCGATTTTTTTTCTTGTTTCTAATGATATTTCTAATATTTCTAGATTTTGTGGTTTGATAACAGCATTGCGATTAAGATTTGAAGTTTGCAGCAAAGAAGCAGAAATTGCAGTACTAGGATATAAAGCTGCTACCAATGATATTAAACCACCGAACAAGATAAAACTAGAGCGAGTATAAAACTCATATTTATGAAGTAGTAATCGCATAGTTGTTTAAACTCAATAGTTATTGTTTTAGTTTGGTTTTAGTTTGGTGTGTTTTTTGTTTTAGTTTAATTTTGATTTATCTATACTTAGATTTTGATACAACGGAAAATATTCCCTAACTTCATTTTTCTATAAAAATATTTGTAATACTTAACCGGGATTGCAGTAAATCTTACAAGAAAATACGATTTTGACCTGCAATGATAAAAAACAAGATAATCTCAGATTAAAGCGAGATAATCTCAGAAATGACAGCGAGATCGTTCTCAAACAAAAGTATTTTATCCCTGAAATTATAGATGGGGTAAAACCAATGTTTGTGCGTGATGCGCCAAGGAGGTTTTATGCAAGAAAAAGTCAAATCGGGTTCGCGTAACGTAGCAATTGTCGGTCCCTATTTAAGTGGCAAAACCACCTTGTTGGAAAGTTTGCTATTTGTTACAGGAGCAATTTCCCGCAAAGGCAGCTGTAAAGAAGGTAATACAGTAGGAGATAGCTCCACAGAAGCACGTGCTCGCAATATGAGCGTAGAAGTAAGCGCTGCTAGCACCAAGTATGAAGACACTAATTTTACCTTTATTGACTGTCCGGGAAATGTAGAGTTTGCCCAAGAAACCTACAATGCTTTAATAGGAGTTGACGCTGCAATAGTTGTTTGCGAACCCGCTAACGACCGAGTTCTGACTTTAGCCCCCCTATTTAAATTCTTAGATGATTGGGAAATTCCCCATATTATCTTCGTAAATAAAATGGATCGGGCAAATAATCATGTTATTGAAGTATTAAACGCCCTCAAAACAGTTTCTAGTCGTCCCCTTGTTCCCCATCAATACCCAATTATGCAAGGTGAGGCGCTGACTGGTTTTATAGATTTAGTTAGCGAACAAGCGTATTTATATCATTCCGGCGCACCTGCACAACAGATCCCGTTACCGGAAGAACTTAAAGCAGAAGAACGCGCTGCTAGGGAAGATATGCTAGAAGCCCTAGCAGATTTTGATGACCATTTACTTGAAAAACTTTTAGAAGATATTGAACCACCCCAAGAGGAAATCCTTAAAGACTTAAAACTAGAATTAGGAGCAGATCTAGTTGTACCGGTTTTCTTCGGGGTTGCAGAACAGGATTATGGGGTACGCCCGCTACTAGAAGCGTTGATCCAAGAAGCCCCAGAACCTGAAACTACTGCGCAACGTCGCCAACTTGGGCAAAATCAAAATATTAATACTCCCATAGCCCAAGTATTAAAAACTTACTACACTCCCCAAGGTGGAAAAATTTCTTTAGTTAGAATTTGGCGAGGAACTTTAACTGATGGGATGGTTTTAAATGGCGTTCGGGCTGGCGGAATTTATCGCCTCACTGGACAACAACAAAAGCTACTCAGAAAAGCTGAAGCGGGAGAAATTGTTGCTCTGAGTCGCTTAGATAATATCTACACTGGCGATACTCTATCTATTGAAGCCCCCACCAATGGTGAACAAGAACCTGTAAAAGAACTACCCAAAGCTGAATCTCTTAGACCAGTTTATGCTTTGGCGATCGCTCCCGAACATCGTAAAGATGAAGTTAAACTCAGTAGTGCGATCGGTAAATTATTAGAAGAAGATCCATCTTTGGCTTGGGAACAGCATGGCGACACCCACGAAGTTATTCTTTGGGGACAAGGCGAAATTCATTTGCAAGTTGCGTTAGACCGTTTACGGCGTAAGTATAACTTACCGATGTCTACACATATGCCCCAAGTTGCTTACAAAGAAACGATTCGCAAACCTGTTGATTCTATTCACGGTCGCTACAAGCACCAAAGTGGCGGTCACGGACAGTTTGGCGATGTCTATTTAGATATCAAACCTCTACCCCGTGGCGAAGGTTTTAATTTTAAACAAACTATCGTTGGTGGTGTAGTTCCCAAACAATATATTCCCGGAGTGGAAACAGGTGTACGGGAATTCCTGAGCAATGGACCTTTAGGTTTTCCTGTGGTTGATGTTGCGGTAACTCTCACCAATGGTTCTTACCACAGTGTAGATAGTTCCGAACAAGCATTTAAACAAGCTGCGCGAGCCGCAATGCAAACCGGAATGCCGAAATGTAAGCCAACCCTCCTTGAACCGATTCTGCAAGTCAAAGTAAATACTCCCAGTGAATTTACCTCGAAAGTTCTGCAACTATTAAGCGGTAGACGGGGACAAATCTTGGGTTACGAAGCCGTAGGAAATTGGCAAGGTTGGGATAGCATTACAGCTTATTTACCCAAAGCCGAAATGCAAGACTTTATTGTCGAATTGCGATCGCAAACTTTAGGGGTTGGTTCTTTCAGTTGGGAATATGACCATTTACAAGAGGTTCCCGACAAGTTAGCTGACCGGGTTTTAGGGATGAATGGTGATGGTAATGGTAATGGTAATGGTAATGGGAAATAGTTTAAGCGGAGAAATTAATCTCAGATTAATTATTTCCAATTAACGTTGCTGATTTTAATGGTTAATAACGGACACTCATAGGGGTGTCCTTTTATCTGTACATACCATAGAACATAAGTATTAGTTGCAATTCAGTATAAAGATACAATATTTGAATAAAATCACCTGATTGTTGTAAAGACAGGTAACTTACCAGTTCTGTTGCATTTACTCTTACTTTTTTCGACACAACCCAGCATAAATTAGTTTCGTACAAATACGTATTTACTTGACGGAATCCTCTGTTTTAGGGCTTGAACTCAATCGTTCTTCACGAATAACTTAGATGTTGTTTCAGAAACTTAACCCTCAACTTTGACATTAAGCCAGCGGTCGCCCAAAAGATTTGATTTAGTTGCAACAGTTATTTGTAGATTTTGTCACTGATAACCTGGAATCGCAGTAAATCAGAGAAAAAAGTTACTGACTGCTTGACGTAAGTCTCAGATAAAATTTTTACAATAATAAATAAAACAAAAATAATTTACATCATGAATCTGAAACGTCAATCAGGAGGAAATAGCGCCTTAATTGCAACAGTTGCTATTATTTGGGGCTGTGCAACAGCAATGATGGCTGTTTGCATTCCGATGATAGACATAACAGACGATGCCATCATACTACCAATATTTATTATTTTAGGGGCTAGCGTATCTACCGTAGTAGCTTGGCGTAGTGGAAGTCGGGAGAAAGGAGAGATTGACGAATTAAGCAATAAGTTTCGAACAATACAGGAACGAGTAATAGATTTAGAAGCTATTTGTAGCGCTCAAGAGTTAGAAATCAACAAAAAATTTGAGCAGTTAGAACCGACAGACCAACATCGTTCTCGATCTTAACTGCCTAAGTTCAAACTACCAACAACTATGAATGAGTGACCCAAGCATTTGGCCGCAATATCAATAATATTGGTTTGGTGAACCTTTTTACCAAACCTTTTTATTTATGGGTTTTGATGTACTCCCTCAAAGAAATTTCTCCTGTATCTTCCATCATAAGTACTTGGAGAAAATTAATTGTATATTTGTCATTGCGTTAGCACGCACCTACGGTGAACAGCTTGCTGCGGGCTAGTGGAGCGTAGCGTAACGTAGCATATGTCCTGTCGGACACGCTAACGCTAACGCAAGGCTTTGAGATTGCTGAGGACGCGCTCCGCGTTCAGCTTTGCTGCGGTCTAATACTATCGTTTGTTCTAACGAACACGCAATACCTACGGTACGCTTCCGCTAAGCGCTAACGCAATGACATAAATATTTTTGTCCAACTACTTAGGAGTAATTGCTCGTGGGTGATGGCTAGGAATTTGGATTAGCCATAATCCACAAGCGATTATTCATGAGTTTTACGACGATACTACTCTCAAGTGTGAAGTATGAAAATTGGACACGCTGTTAGTACTACTGTCATTACTGGAAACTACACAGTTACGCCCATTTGATTTGGCTTGTAATAAATATCGGTCAGCACGATCCAATAAACTAAGACCCTTAGGGTCATCTTCACCGCGTAAACTTGCCGTTCCTAAACTAATTGTAATGTCAATCTTTAAGTCGCTGTTAATTGCAAAGGGTTGATCACTAACTACATGATTCAGACGACGAGCAACGGTGTAGGCTTCTTGACTTGTGGTATCGCTTAGCAGAATGACAAACTCCTCACCACCATAACGAAATGGAGTATCTTGATAGCGGAGATTGTAACGCAAGCGGGTACACAATAATTGTAGTAATCGATCGCCCACTAAATGCCCATGATTATCGTTGACTCTCTTAAAATAATCTACATCTAAAATAATTAGGCTCAGAGGTTTTCCAGTACTTCGCGATCTATCTATATGCTTGGGTAACTCCCATTCTAAAGCACGACGATTATTAAAATCTGTTAACGAGTCAGCTAAAGCGATTGCAGAAAGTACATCATTGGTACGGATTAAATCTCGATATTTTTGCGCTTTACGCAAACCTACGGTTAATTGTGCTAGCAATAAACGATGGCTAATACAAGATTCAATACAAAGAGTATTATGGTAATTCCTTAGTTCCTCTAAAGAATACCAAATATAAGCATCAGCACCTTGTCTGAGGGCTGTACAAGTTACATCCAACTCCCATTCACGACTCTGTTCCGTACGAGCGTCAACCAACCGAGGACGGTCTTCCAGCAAAATACAATATATCCACGATAACTTTGTCTGTTCTTTTAACCAGTTGCATAATTCCATACTTCCATCTTGACTCGCTTGGACAAGAATGACGTCTGGAGGAAAGTTTTGGATCCGCGACACCGCCTCGTTTAGGTTGGTAATCATTTCAAGACTAAAAACGTCTGTGTCACGAATTTCCTTGGGGAGTGTAGCTATAAATTTGTCATTTCCAAAGACAAAAATGGAAATGTTCATTTTATTACTTTTGCTTTTCAGATTACTTCAACTCAGGCTGTTTAAAAAATCGTAAATTTTACTGATATCCACAGTTATTTTTTGGTTTGCCCGTATTTTTGAGGTTGGGGAATTAACGGATATCTTATTCTTTTCTTTATCTGTTCAGCAGGTATTTTCATTTTTCTCCTAATAAAACTTGTATCTATACGAGTATTGTTGACATTTTTATTTCTGATACATAATTTCTGTCGAGATACCACTTATTTCAAACAGTAGAAATACTGAATCTTAAATATAACTTAAACAATTAAGCAGTATTTTCAATGAAAAACTATGTTTAATTGCTAACAGTATTTATAGTATGTTTTTTTATTTAATACTTATATTTAAGGATTTTAATAACACCAATCTGATATTTCATGTGGAGCCATGAATCAGCATATGATTTAAGATCAACGAGTAATATTTCGTAAATCCAAGATTTTGATAACATTTCCATTCTCTAAATTTAAGAAAAATCAGTTTTGCTCTTCATCATATTTAGCACACCTAGAAAGATTTACTTATCAGTAAAAACCGATATACATTGGGCATCAAAAAAATCTTATATGAATTTCTAAGCAATTAGTGTCTCCTGGCTTACTTATTCCTATGAGACAAGTATTTCAATTTACTAATTTTGTCATTAGACTTTAGTCGTATCTAAATATTTGCATCGTTTGTACATATATTGGTTTATAAATATCGTCATCAGACTTTAGTTAGATTTACTACTTAATATAAAAAAACAAAATCTCAGTTCTCAGTTACAGATTGAGCCTTGGTTAACCTTTATTTTGCTTATGCTCTATTATCTTGAAGCCCTACTGTAGTCATTGTTTTGACTTTTTGCCGCAGTATATTTTCTTTATTTTCTCATGACCTGAACTTCGTAAAATAAGTAAAAACCAGGCTTAAAAACTAAAGTTTCATCCATAACTAAGTAATAGTACTTGAATAAATTTACCAAGACTAATATAAATATTTGTGAATTCTGAAAAATAGAATTCTGAAAAATATTTTTATCCTTCAAGTAGATAAGCAAAATGATTTACTCAAAATTACTTGTTAAAAAAAATTATATATATCAACTTTTTAAATCTGTACTCTCTGATATCAGAATCTGCGCTTAGTTTCGAGAAGAAATAAAAGTTTTCCGTAGAAACTGGCAAAAATTTACTGTTACTGATAGTTTAGTCGTCGTCAAAAGATTAAAAGAAAATAATAGTTTTGATTATTAGCAATTTTTTTTAATTAAAGATAATAATATAAATTTCTTCTATAGTTAATATTTATCTTTCCTTAATGTTTTGTCTAATAGATTACAATCTACGTTATTTTCAACATAAATTTAAGTACAAACCTATCTACTGGGAAAATTTTTGAGATAGGTTTGGAAAATCATTTGACTGCTGAATAATTCTTTCCCATTGCTAAAAGCAGTTGGGATTTACCGCAACTAGACAATAATCTCAAAGCCAGCTGCATTTATTGCTTGTTTGATAAATTCAGAGGAGGTCTTTGATTCCACTATCACTATTTTATTTTCTACATCTACATCTACTTTGGCATCGGGTTCTATAACTTGGATTGATGTAGTAATTGCTTTTGCACAACCATTACAGTTAATATCCGGAACTTGTAACTTTAATGCCATAACTAATATTGTCGATTGACTTGTGATAAGGTGGACGGAAAGTTTTTTCCTTTAAAAGGGTAAAGCCGACCGTACAATAAAAATTAAGTAATTGTGCCACTATAGTGTGGCTGCACAAGAGTAAATTTACCCAAGGGGAAATGAGTAGTAAGTAATGAGTAATGTTAGCGCAGCGGGGCGCGACAGCGCACAGTAATGAGTAATGAGTAATGAGTAATGAGTAATGAGTAATGAGT
>NZ_JASJDK010000132.1 GCF_030065675.1 Mastigocoleus sp. MO_188.B34
TAAGACTATTAGCCAAAAGCGATTATTTTATTGATAGTGTTAGAAAATAAAGCTCCAAACCCAGTACCTGTTTGAGATTAAAAAATTGTCTGAGATTTTTACTTCTCCAGAGTGATGGAAGAGCACTAGGAAGGAGATAATGCATAAAAGTCGCATCATGTCTCTATGGAAAATCAAATCAAATCAAATTAAATTAAATTTAATATCGATCGAGTTTTGAGTATAAACTTTGGTGCTTTAGCAATTTCAGCTTAAAACTAACTCAAAACTGTAATTAGTTTTTCAACTCTTTGCTTAACTTCATCCCGGATACGCCGAAATGTTTCAATTCCATGACCTTCAGGATCGTCAAGTTGCCAATCTTCAAACACTTCTCGCGTGACCCATTCAGGAGGTAGATTTACACCACATCCACATAGAGAAATTACCGCATCGTAGTCCTCAGGGTTAAAATCACTCAAAGCCTGAGAAGTCTGATTACTTATGTCAATTCCAATTTCTGCCATAATCTCTATAGTTTTGCGATCGATATAGCTTGCTTCTAATCCAGAACTAGTGACAGAAATTTTTCCCTCTCCTAGTGCTCGGGCAAATCCTTCAGCCATTTGGGAACGACGGGAGTTCTTCTTACAAACAAACATTACTTTTTTCATCATTTGATTTGCTTTTGATAGATTAACTTGGACAATTCTTGTTCATCTCTAATTAAATCTGGAATGATGCGTTACGTGATGCTAACAGCACACTACTTTTGTACTTTATTTAATCCACATTCCTTATAGATCACTTAAGATCCCGAAATCCGTTTGAAAGCACGCCATAAATTATTACCGCTAATTGTGCTCCGACTATTGGAGCTACCCAATATACCCAGTGATATTGCCAAATACCTCCGATCAAAGCTGGACCAAAAGAACGTGCTGGATTCATACTTGCACCAGTAATTGGTCCCATAAATGCAGCTTCAAGTCCCACTGTTAAACCGATTGCTAAACCTGCAAATCCGATGTGAGCGCGACGGTCAAGCCCGGAACCAAAAATTACGAACATCAAAATAAAGGTAAGAACAATTTCTAAAATCAGAGATTGCAACCAATTATCGTTTAGAGGTAGGGTCGCACCCAAGTTATTGACTTTTCCCAAACTAGCCCGCAATAAACTTGAGGCAGCGATCGCACCAATCAACTGTGCAAAAATATAGGAAGGAACTTGTTTCCTCGGGAAAAAACCACTCGTCCAAAAAGCTAATGTGACCGCAGGATTGAAATGTGCTCCACTAATATGACCTATACCGTAGATTAAAGCAGCTACAACACTTCCAAAAACAAAACTTATCCCCAAGTGACTAATAGCACCATTACTAATCCTGTTTACCATTACCGCACCAGTGCCGGCAAAAACTAAAATAAAAGTTCCAATCCCTTCAGCTAGCGCCTCTCGGGAATAATTGATTGGTATTTTAGGTAAATTGCTCTTCTTATTCGATCTCATTACTACCTAGGAATAGGGTTTCTATATTAAAAAATGAAGAAACAATACGTATACCCATAATGTTATTTCAATAAAAATTGATATGTCAATCGTTCTGAAGAATAAATAGGAATTATTAGTGTAACGTGATCTAAATTACATTTAATTAGCAAGGTATTTCATTAATATTACATATCAACAACTACCAAAAAAAATAGTAGAGACGCATAAATATAATGTCTCTACCCATTCTTTACGTGTTTGGAGATAGCTGTTATTTTATTTATTTGCTATTTAATTTACTCGTACTCATCGCCACAAGTATTAGCAGGCAATAGTTGACTAAAGCGACGATAATCAGCTAAATACTGTTCTAAAACAATAAATTGGCTGAGGTTAAGGCTGTAGTAAATCCATCTGCCTTCTTGACGAGTACGAACTAAGCCAGCCAGTTTAAGTGTTTTGAGGTGGAAAGACAATTTTGACTGACTGACTTTTAAAATTTCGCACAAATCACAAACACACATTTCCTGCTTGCGCAGTATTTCTAGGACTTTAATCCGCAAAGGTTCAGAAAGAGCATGAAAACCTGCAGCAATCAAATTGGTGTTAAGAACGGGAGGTGTTTGTGCTTGCATTACTTAATGTTGCCTAATTGTATTTTATATTGACTTCGAATGCAGGCAAGAATAACAACGCTTAGTAATGAATACCAGCTTGTTTAAATCGGTGTAACGCTTCACCTAGTCGCTCGCATTCTGCAATCAAACTGATTCGCACATATCCTTCACCACCGACACCAAATGCATTACCAGGTGTTACAACTACTCCGGTTTGCTGCAGCACATCGAGAGCAAAGTCTGTAGAACCAATTTTGGCTGGACATGGAACCCAGATATACATGGTAGCTTTAGTTTTGGGAATCTGCCAACCTAAATCGGCCAAACCTTTAATTAAAAAATCCCGGCGAGTACGATATCGCTGTTGTACTTGTTGCAGGTAACTATCTGGTAATTGTAAAGCTGTTTCCGCTGCAGTTTGCAACGCGGCAAAAATTCCATAGTCTAAGTTAGTTTTTAATGTCCTTAAACCTTGGATAATGTGGCGATTACCAACAACAAATCCAACTCGCCATCCAGCCATATTATAGGTCTTAGACATGGTATGAAATTCCACACTAATATCCTTTGCTCCAGGGATTTCTAGCAAACTAGTTGGTTGATAGCCGTCAAAAGCCAGTTCCGCATAACACAGATCGTGTACTAGAAGAATTTCATATTTGCGAGCAAAAGCAACAATGTCTTCAAAAAATTCCCTTGGTGCGGTGGCTGCTGTGGGATTACTAGGATAGTTAAAGTAAAGAATTTTTGCTTTTTCAGCAACTTCATCTGGTATGCTAGCTAAATCAATTAACCAGCCATTATCAGGTTTTAAAACCAGGTTGTGAACTTGACCGCCAGCAATGACAGGTCCGCGGAAATGTGCCGGATATGCGGGAGTTGGGACTAGAACCAAATCGCCAGGGTTAATATAAGCAATTGCTAAATGAGCCAATCCTTCTTTAGACCCCAGTAGTGGTAAAGCTTCACTATCTGGATCTAATTTCACATCGTAACGACGATGGTACCAATTGGTAATTGCTCTACGAAAATTGGCGGTGCCTTCAAAAGGAGGATAACCATGATTGCCTTTATTTTGCAAAGCTTCGATCGCTGCTTCAACTACTGGTTGTGGTGTTGCGCCATCTGGGTTACCCATCCCTAAATCAATCAAATCTAAACCCTGTTCCCTAGCCTTAGCTTTGAGTTCATCGAGACGGGCAAATACATAAGGGGGCAATTTCTGAATGCGTTCAGCTGGGGCAATCCAATTTAAACTCATTGCTCCACCTCACTATTCAATCCGCTCAGGGATATACAATTTGTTGATTCTTTCGTATCAGTTGGTGCTGTGGTGGAAACCATTGCTGCCATCAGCTGTTCTAGGGAAACTGAAAATGGTAACCTGTGAATATCAGAATTTGGATTTAGAGTAATTTGGGCAACATTTTGTAACTGTGTCAAAGTAATTTCACCCAAGCCTAAGTCTGCCAACTTTTGCGGCAATCCAATCTCTGCATAGAACTTCAACAACTGTTGCCGTGCTGTCATTGCGAGCTGATTACCCTGTAACATTTCTTCCAGGCGTAGTTGAACTAAAATTCCATAGGCGACCTTTTCCCCATGAATGCTTCCGTGCCCGCAAACATGGGTCAAACCATTATGTACGGCATGGGCTGCAACTGTACGGCATTGGGCTCCACCAATTCCCCCAATTACCCCAGCTAACAAAACAGTTGCATCAACCACTTGACACCAAACATCACTTCCTGGCGATCGCAGGGCTGCAGAAGATTTCTGCAATAAAATATCTCGTAAAACTCGTGCTTGCTGAACTGCTGCAATAATTAAAGTTTCCTCTGAGTGTCCGCTGCTAACAGAAGCTTCATACCATTTAGCGATCGCATCGCCTATACCTGCGACCAATGTCCGTTGGGGAGCGGTTTTGATTAACTCATAATCTAGAAGCAGCAAATCAGGACAGCGTGCTAACCCCACATCGTAAATAAATGCTCCGTCATCAGAATATACATTTGATAGTGCGGTCCAAGCAGCACAGGTAGCAGCTGAAGTAGGAATTGTCACAACGGGTAAATTTAATTGGTGGGCTAGCAATTTAGCTGTATCTAAAGCTTTACCACCACCAACGCCAACAATAACATCGGCTTTGTGCTCTTTTGCTGCTTTATGCAAAGTTTTAAGACTTGCTTCCGAGCAATCGGGAATGTAGTAAGACTTAGCAAAATTAAGTTCTTTTGCATCCATTATGGGCTGCAAATGTGTTTCAGCGAAGCTAAAGCTTTTTTTCCCTGTAACTAATAGAGGACGACTTCCCAATTTTTTAATAATTGGTGATGAGTCTGCTAAAATTCCAGAACCACGCATCACTTTTGCTGGAGCAACTGCAAGAGTAAGCAAAGACTTGGAAGTTGGATTTGATGATTTTTCTGTGAGTTTATTAGACATATAACTAATTAAAAATACCAAGACTTCTAGGTTTCTAGAAGAGCGAAAAAGCTTATTCCTTTTGGTGACAATTTTTAATTGACAATTTATCCCAGGTGACCCAACTGCTTGTGTTATGAGTGAATTTGTTTAGCTTCTTAGCCCAGATAAATCAGTATTTTATTTGTGATATTAATTAACTTTCTTAAGTTCGATTAACGTTATTAAATCTTAAGTGTAAGCGTAGAAAAAATGCAATGTTTACCGATTTATTGACTTATTAGTCGCCAACAAATATTTAGTACTTACGCACTCATTACCAATTTTAATTGCTTGAGATTCCTTCCTTAGGTCGTAATGGCTATAAATTGTGTTGTCGTTTCGTAATTCCTGGTGTTTTTGAAGTACCAATCCACTACAATCAAAATAAAATTTTTCCTGTTTCTATATGTGAAATTATTTTTGATGTCAACATTTTACCTAACTTTTTGACAAATTGTGTCTTGAGTTACCAAAAAAATTTCTAAAGTATCAAAATAGCTTTGTCTTATTTTCCCAGTCATTTCTTGCTTTAATGATTGGGTGATGGTTTTAAAGTATGTTATCTAATTGGATTTTCTCCTAGAATCGGGATCACTTCATCTAAAGTCCGTCCTAAGGAGACTTACAGAATCGCATTTTGACGTGAATATGAATTTCAATAGATTTAAAAAACTTACTTAAATGTTTTTGTAACTAATATCAATGAGTTAGTAGGATGGAAAATATAGGGAGCTTGAGGTTGAAAAGCATTTGAGAACTGAAGAATATTTCCGCAGTAAGACTTTCACCTCTTTTCCCTGGCTAGACTAAATATTTATTTCCCTAAGCTGATAATTGCGTTAAACGCTCAAAATTCTCTTGATAGATTTCGATTTCTATCTGTGAGTCTTCACGATTAGCAAGAGACCGTTTGACTTCACCTAAATAAAGTGGGACTGATAACCCTTCTTCAGGATGAATCACTGTCCGTGCTCTGATGATTAATTTATCTTCACCTCTGCTTGCTAGACGACCATAGGAAAATAAATCGCTTGCAGCTTGTTGCAAAGTTGCTTCTAATTCAGAACGAGTAATCTCAACAGGGGTGGCAATGACTGCTTTTGTAGCTCCATTATCATAAACTAAACTGTAGCGGATGGCTCCAGGAACCACTGTTCGTGTTAAGGGTGCAAGGGATAATGCAAATAAACCTGCTGTCAGTACTAACATAAAACCAGTCGTACCTACTAATCGAAAACGAATACCCCATTTGAGGATAAAAGCTAGTAAAGCTAAAACAGCAAATACTACAGTGGCGATTCCCGACCATTGGGTAAACTGAAGAAAATCAGCTTGAGAAAACATGGAATTGGCTGCGAATTCAAAATTTTATTAATTTTCTATATCATTAGCATACTTTGTCGAGGTTTGGTAATTGATTATTGATGATTGGTAATTTTATCTTCTTGATTTTTATGTATATTACTGACATCTAAATCACAGCAATTAATTGATAAATATAAAATATAAATAATAGAATTATTTGTTATGTGAGTATAAAATAAATATATTTAACTATCAATAATTTATAAATTTTAATTTGTGATTTTCCCGGTGTATTTTATTTAGTTTTTTTTGTAAAAATAAAAGAGCTTAAATCAGTAAAGAAGGGCATCTTTTGAGGATGCCCGTTATGCAGAAAACACCCTAAGGGGTGCCACTACACCTTCCCAACAATCAGCAACAATGGCTGATTAAATCAGCCATACTCACAGTCAGAGACGTGAATATAATCATATTATTAACTTCCAAATATATTTGCCTCCAGTGTATACACCGAAAAATATTTACATGATGATTTTCAACTTTATTAAACTATTGCCTGAGTTTGAATGAGGAAAATTTTAGTTATCTAAAATGTTTAAATATGCTCTAAATCAGAGTATTAATTATGCTGTAAATCTAGTCTTAATTAGTAATAAGCAATGATTTTTGTTTTAGGTACCCATACTTCATTCTCCAAGCATAAGTATGTAAGCAAAATTATTTATATTCATTTAGTGATGCATTTATTGTTGAGTTAATGGAACTTATAGGACTAGACTCAAGTTACAGCGCTACGCGCAAATCATTAGCGGATCCGGGGAGCAAAATCTCAAATTTCTCACACTTCCCAAAATTCCCATCTCATTAATTTTTCCCTGGGTAGCTATAACGATCGCAGTTACCGCGAGTCATGCGATCGCCATTAAGGATATATAAACTAAGAATAGTAAACTATTTTTATCAATCAACAACTAAAACTTTTTTATAAGCTTGATGCATTGCAGTAATTACAGCGTCTACTTCTTGTTCTTCAAGCTCTGGATATATGGGTAAACTTAATAAACGCCCCGTTACTTCTTTAGCAACGGTGAGAGGTTCTACCCGACAAGGTAAACCCAGTGCATATACAGGTTGTTCTGGAATAGTTCTAGAAAACAAGTTTTCTGTTTGAATTCCTAATCTTTCTAAGCGATTTTCTAAAGCTAAACGCTCTTGTACCGAATCAAGCAAAATAACATATTTATAAAATGTGCGATCGCATTCATCTTTGACTGTAGGAGTTTGGAAAGGTAAAGATGCAAATGCAGCATTATAACGAGCAGCAATTTTTTGGTGACAACAGTTCCAATCTTCCAAAAATTCTAATTCTAAACCAATTACAGCTGCAGTAAACTCGCCCATCCGAGCCCGAAAGCCAAATTCTTGATGAATATATTTGTTTAATACAACTTTACCGGGATCTCGCAAACTTTTCAGTTGTAAAACATCTTCAGGATTAGAGACAGTAATAAATCCTCCATCTTCTAACCCACCTAATTTTTTGCCCAAATACATTGAAAAACAACCAAAGTCGCCGATGCAACCCGCATAATTGTCTTTGTATTTTGCTCCGTGTGCATGAGCTACATCTTCAATAACTTTCAGCCCAGATTCGGAAGCAAATTCCATTAACGGCTGCATATCAACCATTTGACCGTAAAGGTGTACAGCAATTACAGCTACTGTTTCCTCTCGAATTGCATTTTTAACTGCTTGCAAATCGATGGTCAGGGTATGTGGATCGATATCTACGAAAGAAGGAATTGCACCCACAGCACTTACTGCATAGGCGGTAGAAATATGAGTTAATGCTGGTACTATTACTTCATCTCCTGGGGTAACTCCAGCAGCTAACAGCGCCAACTGTAAAGCGGAATTACCAGAGTTAGTAGTAACAGAGTTTCTTCCCCATTTCGAGTTTAAATATTTTTCTAATGCTGCGACCCTTGTTCCAGATATATATTCTCCAGAATTAATAACATCACTAGTTAGACTTAAAATCTTAGATTTGAGAGAATCTAGCCTACGGCGAGTACCTTCAGCAGGTATTCTGACAAAGTCGCTCATAGTTGTGAAGAAGAGGGAACATTGAAAACACTTAAAAATGATAAATATAAAACATGAACTCGAGCAAGCCAGAGTTATACAGTTTAAGAATCAAGTATTAAAAATTAAAGATTAAGAATTAAATATTGAAAATCAAATATTACAAGTCAAGTATAAAAAATCTAGTATATATTTATTTTTTCAATTGTTTTCAATAATTTATATTTAGTAATTTATGGGACTTGGGTTTGATTATTATTAGCTCATGGTGCCCTCTGGGCATAAAAAATTGGGTATTGTAGGGTGCGTTAGATGGAAGTCATAACGCACCATCCTTCAAATATTCAAATACTCAAATAGTCAAATAAATAATTAAAATTTTAACTATTTTCTTGCCAAGTCAAACATAATTTGCGGAAATGATTGCCGCGTTCCTCAAAGTTACGGTAACTGTCGAAACTAGCGCAAGCAGGAGATAGTAATACAGCCTTGGCTTGTAACTGTTGGGCTAATTTTGCCGAACGAGGAACTGCATTTTCCATGGTTTCAACAATTTCATAATTACTATAACCAACTTCTTGCAGGCGTTGGGCAAATTGGGGTGCAGCGTTACCTATTAGTAGTACCGCAGCAGCTTTAGCCTTGATTTTTGCTAGCCAAGCATTATCATCACCTTCTTTGGCTTCACCACCGGCGATCAAAATTAAGGGACTTTTAACAGATATTAAGCCCACTTCCGCAGCATCATAGTTGGTGGCTTTACTATCGTTGATGAATTTAATACCTTGCCAATTACAGATATGTTCTAGACGATGGGGGACGCCGGGAAATTCTTTAACAGCATGGGCTATGACATTATTTTCAATCCCTGCTAACCGAGCAACTCCTACTGCTAGTAGCAAGTTTTGCAGGTTATGCTCCCCAACCATTTTTAATGATGATACTTCCAAGATTGGTTCATCACCGTTTTCTGTAACTTGGTAAACCCAACCATCTGTAATATAAAACCCTTTATTCCTTACCAGTTCTTCTTTACCTTTAATACTTGTCCAATAAGCATTTTGCCAATGAACCAAACCCAGTTTTCGTAAATAGGGATCGTCCCCATTGAATATTTGTAATTGAGAACTTTTCAACAAACTTGCTTTGATGTTGTAGTAGTTCTCTAAGTTTTTATGACGATTTAGATGGTCGGGGGTGAAAGTTGTCCATACTCCGATTTTGGGAGCAACGGTGGAGGAAGACTCGATTTGATAGCTGCTCATTTCAACTACTAACCAGTCCAGGGAATGCTTGGTTTGTGTTTTGGTGTTATGGGTATTATCTGCTAACTTACGATTTGCTAATTTATGTTCGCCGTAATCTAGTGCTACTTCACAAGCTGCATAACCGATGTTGCCACAAGCTGGTGCATAAAAGCCTGCGGATTGAAATATGGCAGCAATTAAGGAAGTAGTTGTGGTTTTCCCATTGGTACCCGTAATTCCCACCCAGGGAATCGATTTTAGATTTCGCCATGCTAGTTCCATTTCCCCAATGGTTTCGATTCCCATTTCCCTAGCTTTAACTAACAGGGGAATGTCCCAAGGGACACCGGGACTAACAATAATTAATTCGGGCAAATCTGAACTTTCTAAGTCCAGTGAATATCCCAACTTGACAGTTATCTGTTCGCGAGCAAGTTCTTGTTGTTGTGTCAGCAGGACTGAAGAGGTTCCACTGTCGCCAATTTCTACCTCCCAGCCCCCCTGTTTCAACAATCTTGCTGCAGCAACGCCGGATTTTCCTAATCCAATTACATGAGCTTTGGACATAGACTGTAGCAGAGGTCCCTGGTTAAGCGATTCCTATAGTAGCGCTTCTTGGCAAAAATTAAACGCCTAAATATTTACCAATGCTACAAATTTTTTACAATTGCACCAAAATCTGCTAAAACGCGGGCATGATTGCGAAGTAATCCAAGCAAGTTTAGTCTATTTTGCTTGATTTTTGGATCGGGATCCATAACCAATACGCTTTCGGGTCCGTCAAAAAAATTACTCACTCTGGGTGTAATTTCCTCTAAAGCTACAACTAGTTTGCGATAATTACGCGATCGCTGTGCTGCTTCGGTTTGGGGAATTAAATCGACAATGGCGTTGTAGAAGTTTTCTTCAGAATTTTTTTGGAATAACTCCCGATCGATTAAAGAGTTGGGGTTTAACTGCTTTGTGTCTAAATCCCCTTGTCCGGCGAGACGACTAGAACGATTCACAGTTTCATAGATTTTTTCTAAGCTTCCATCATCACGAATTTTTTGTAAGAAAGTGGCGCGGTTTCTTAAATCTAATAGATCTTGTAATGCTCTTTGGGTATATTCTGGATCTTTTTCCCCTAGCACAGCATTGACCAAATCGTAATCAATTTGTTTTTCTTCTTGGAGCAGGGTGCGGATGCGCTGTAAGAAGAATTCTTCTAACAAAGTAATTAATTCGGTTTGACTTTGATTTTGCTCGTGAATGGCGGTAAAATCTGCAACAACTTGGTGTAATAGTTTTTGTAAGTTAATGTTGAGGTTTGCTGACCAGATAATATTAACTACAGCATTTGCAGCTCTTCGTAAAGCAAAAGGATCGGAAGAACCACTAGGAATCATTCCCAAACCAAAGATACCAACCAAAGTGTCCAACCTGTCTGCCAAGCCAACTACTTGACCGGTAAGGGTTTGGGGTAAAATATCATCTGCACCCCTAGGTAAATAATGCTCAAAAATTGCTGTTGCGACAGTTTCCGCTTCGCCACTAGCAGCAGCATATTTTTGTCCCATAATTCCCTGTAATTCAGGAAATTCATAGACCATTTGGGTTACTAAGTCGGTTTTACACAACAAAGCAGCCCTTTGAATTTGTTCGGATTCCGAATCATTTAATTGTAATTGTGTAGAAATTTGGCTGGCTATTTGACAAATTCTAGTAACTTTTTGCCGTAAAGATCCTAATTTTTCTTGGAAAGTAACTGTTTCAAGTGCAGGTAAGAAACTTTCCAAAGATTTGGATAAATCTGTTTTGTAAAAGAATTGACCATCAGCTAAGCGGGCGCGAATCACCCTTTCATTTCCTCGGGCGATGATATCTGACTTGGCTGGATCGCCATTGGAAATAGTGACAAAATTCGGTAATAATTGTCGGCGTTCGTTATCTTTGAAAACTGGAAAATATCGTTGATGGGATACCATTACAGTGGTTGTTACCTCTGTAGGCAAATTCAAATATTCCGGTTCAAAGTTGCCAACAACTGCACAAGGGTATTCAACCAGATTAGTTACTTCTGCTAGTAAATCTGGATATATTTCTACCTCTCCGCTTAATTTTTTGACTTCGGTATTTACTTGTTGAATAATTGCCTTTTCTCGTTCTGCAGGATCCACTAAAACGTAAGCAGAACGTAAAGTTGTTACATAATCCTTGGCTTGAGCAATACTGATATTATCCGGATGTAAAACCCGGTGACCCCGACTTAGGCGATCGCTTGTAATGGTTTCAGAACCACTAGTAAATTCAATTGGTAGTATCGCATCATCTAACAAAGCTACCAACCAACGAATAGGACGAGAAAAACGTTTATCCCCATCACCCCAACGCATTAAACGCTTTCCTTCTAAACCCCAAACCCATTGGGGAACCAATTCCATTAAAATATCCGCGATCTTACGCCCAGGAATTAGTTTATTAATAAAAACAAATTCACCTTTTTCCGTCGCCCGAATTGTGAAATCTTTAACTTCAACCCCTTGCTTTTTGGCAAAACCTGCTGCAGCTTTAGTTGGTTGACCATCTTTAAAAGCTGCTTGAACGGGCGGACCTTTGATTTCTTCTTCCCGGTCTGCTTGTTGTGATGGTAGACCTTTAATAAGTACCGCTAACCGTCGGGGAGTACCGTAAACTTCCACAGCTTCCGAACTAACGTTATTTTCTCTCAAACTTTTGGGTACGCGCTCATGGAGTTGCTTTAGGGCGCTGCTGAGAAAACTTGCAGGTAGTTCTTCTGTACCAACTTCTAATAAAAACGCAGGCATAAGAGACTCAATTTTTTCTGGTCGGGGTTGACATCAATCAAATAATGCCAACAGTTTACAGGATATACCAAGGATTGTGGGAAGTTTGGGGAGTTTGGGGAGTTTGGGGAGTGTGGGGAGTGTGGTGAGTGTGGGGAGTGTGGGGAGTGTGGGGAATTTGGGGAGTTTGGGGAGTGTGGGGAATTTGGGGAGTGTGGGAAGAGAAGGAGATGTTTCTGTAAGCAATCATCTTGCTTTGCAGCGAGTAGCATGCCTATTCCGTACAGTCGTTATATTCACCCCAAAAGAGAATTTTATTCGATGTGAGAGTGATTTAACTGACAGCAAAAATCTTAATAATTTATCAAAATTTATCTTTATTTATAGAAATGTAACTGACCGTGCTAATTCTCTACAGTTTACCTATTCACTAATAAAATCCAGTAGCGATAGAAATATTTATGAGTATTTTTTTCAGTTACTGAGCTTGTTAAATATATTGAATAATATTTGTTAAATATCGTAGTTTAATTTATGTCTACTATGGGTAAATATACAATCTAAAATTATAGAATATAAAATAAGCTATAATTACTAACTTTAGGGGATTGGAAGATAACTTAAAAATATAAACTCATTGTTTTTATTTTATCCGTACTAAGTAATCTTTATACCAAAAAATCATGTATCATAAGTATCTCCATAAGCTTAAGAAAAAGATAATAAAGATATATAATTAACGCGTTTAATCCAACCCGGGATCGATATTAAAACAGGCGAGTTTTCTCCTTCCTTTGACGTAATAAGGGGCTTATGTGGCAAAAAGAAAAAAAAGATAGTTTAATAGCTGGTTTGGGATTATTTATGGCATTAACTGCTGCTGGTGTAGCAGTGGTTTCTCACGACTCAGAGTCAGTTTTAGCAGAATCTTCCTCTAAGTCGAAAAAAGCCTCTTTCCCCTTGCCAGATAGTATTCCTAATGATACTAATATCCGAATTGATGGCTCGAGTAGTGTTGCTGCAATTAACCAAGCCTTAAAACAAGGTTTCGAGAAAAAATTCCCTGGCTCAAATGTTGAAATTGCAGCGAATGGAGCACAACAAGCAATCACAAATTTGTTGAATGGCAAAATTGATATTGCAGCAATTAGTCGTGGTTTAACACCAGAAGAAAAGTCGAAAGGTTTAGAGCAATTACGTTTGCGTCGAGAAAAAATTGCTGTAATTGTTAGTAAAGAAAATCCTTTTGAAGGTAGCATTACTAACGAACAATTTGCCAAGATATTTCGCGGAGAAATTACTGATTGGTCCCAAATAGGTGGCAAAAAAGGTAAGATTCGCTTAATAGATCACCCTGAGACTAGCGAAACTCGCCAATCTTTTCGTAGTTATCCAGTATTTCAAAAGGCTGAATTTATAACTGGTGCTAATGCACATTTGCTTGATAGCCACCATACAGTAGAAGTTGTTAAGCATTTGGGTAAAGATGGTATTGCTTACGTTATTGCCAATCAAGTTTCAAAATTAGATGGTGTCCGCATCTTAAAGATGCATCAAACATTACCAGAAGATCCCAAATATCCTTATTCCCAGCCTATTGTTTACGTTTATAAACAAAAACCTGGCAATGCTGTTGCTAGTTTCCTTGGTTTTACCACTGCAAATCTCGGTCAAAAAGCGATTGAATCAGCCAGACAGCAAGAAGCCCAAACTATTGCTAAAGACGTATCATTCGCTAATGGTAGTAATACCAACCCTAGTCAAAAAAAATCGCAAGTTAAGGCTGTTCAAACGGGTTTAGCGAACACAGAAGCACAACCCAAAGTAACTAATATAAGTAACAACAGCAGTAGTCCCGAGCAGAGCACAACAGCTAGCGATCGGGGTTCTGTAGAAAATGTTGGGACTTTAACTGCAAGTAACAGTGTTAGTGATCGCTACAACAGGCAAATTCTTGCACAAAACGATAATAATTCTTCTAACTCAACAGCAAGTATTCCTTTGTGGGTCTGGTTGTTGCTTGCATCTATTTTAGGTGCTGGCGGCTTTTTAATATGGTTTTTTGCTTCTAAGGGAGAGAAAAAACATAAAGAGAAAGAAGAGTTAGTAGCAAATTCTGGCATATCCTTAGATGCGGTAAATCAAGGTGGAATAGCTGCAGCTATGATGGGAAATGTGGGAGCAGCAATGGGTGGTGTTGCTAATAAGTTAGGGGAAAAGGCTGTTGCAAGAGTATCAAAGGCAACTTCAACAACAGTTAATGGTAGCAATGATATTTCTTCAGCTGCAGTGGCAGTAGAAAATAATACTGAATTCCAGTCTGAAAATTCTTATAGCGACTTACCCGATACGGCTATTGGGAATACTGCATTACAAGTCAATGAAAGGGAATGGAATTTAGAAGAACCAGCAGCAATCGTTAATAACTCAATTCCACAAGTTACTAACATTAATGAGTCTGGATTCGAAAATAATCCGGTAGTTGGAACTGCAGAAGTTGATATAACTTGCAAAGAAACAGATTTAGAAAAAAAATCTACCGATAGTGGATTTGCGAAAGCTACGGCTGTTGCAGGTGGAATTGCTGTGGCTGTGGGGACTGGGAAAGTATTGTCGGATTTAGATCAACAAGATACAGAAATTCAAGATATTCATTCCGCAAGTGCAAATTCTAGACATGTAACTTCTGAAGATGTAACTTCTGAGTCTTTACCAGTTACACAAGTAACGGATAAAGATCCGCTGGATAAAACTAGTTCAGACCTCAAGCAAAAACCATTACCAACAGTAACAATCACAACTTCGAAACAAGAAGATTTGACAACTGATAGTTTAGAAACTGACAGTTTACAAGTTGAGACAATTACCCACAAAGTAGCAAGTGATTTGCCAATTGTAGAAATTACAACTCCATTGACTGACCGGGTAAATCAAATTAATGGAACTTTGCCAGACTCAGATACTGCAAATCAAAATCTTCAAGGAGATAGTGCTCAGTTGAATACAGTTCGAGTAGAAAATAATGAAGTTTCTGACTTGACGAATAATTTAACTGCAGTAGGTGTAGCAGTAGCAGCAGGAGTGAGTTTAGGTTCCCTGTCAAAACAAGCTTCAGAAGAAATCGAACCAGAAACAAATAAAACAATTGACATAGTAGATGACGTAAAAAATAATGCGTCAAATGCTGTGAAAACTTATCCACCACTTCCAGATGTGTGGGATGAAGTATTGTCAGAAGAAACAACCAATAGTGTAAGCGATAATTCAGGTATCGAGTTACCAGATGTTTCTGAAGAAATACTAGATACAGTAGCAGATGCTGCGGAGCCTTTACACAAAACAACTGAAGTTGTAGCTGATGATGTAGCTGAAACAATAACTGATGAAGCAATAATTCATGAGATTGCTCAAACAGTAACTGATGAAGTTGTTGTTGATGAAGAAAATGTTGATATTACAACTGAAGAAGTTGTAGCTGATGAGGTAGCTGAAACGGTAATTGATGAAGCAATAACTGATGAGATTGCTCAAACAGTAACTGATGATGAAGTTGCTAGCGAAGAACCAACTCCCGAACCAGTAATAAATGAAGCTGTAAGTGATTTGACTACTGAATCAGTAATTGATGATGAATTTGTTAGCAAAGAACCAACTCCCGAACCAGTCATTGATGAAGCAATAACTCACGAAATTGCTCAAATAGTAACTGATGAAACTGATGAAGTTGTTAGCGATGAAGTTGTTAGTGATGAAGTTGTAGCTGATGCTATTTCTGAATCAATACCTGATGAAAAGTCAACTGATGAAGTTTCAACCGGTGAGATGACCGTTAAATCAGAAATCAATCAAGTCATTGGTGAAAAGACCGCGGACACTGCAGTAGGTTCAACGATTGATGAAGTTGCTGATGAGGAAGTCAAAACAACTACAACTGATGTGGTGAGTGGTGAAGTTATAAATAGGGATGAAGTTATAAATAGGGATGAAGTAACAACCGATGAAGTTGATGAGACCGATGAGACCGATGAAGTTGATGAGACCGATGAGACCGATGAAGTCAACGAGAATTTAGCCTCAGTCAACCCAATCGCTGTTGGTGCTGGTATTGCAGGTGCAGGAGCCACATTCATTAGTGGAATATGGAGTAACGATGCGGTGAACAATAAACTTCCTGATAATGAATTTGAAACTGGGATTATTTTAATTTCCAGGACTCCAAGATGGGCTTACACTGCTTGGAAAATATCCACTACAGATAAAGAACAATTGCAACAGCAAACCGATTCACAATTGATACTGCGTTTGTATGACGTGACTGATGTAGATCTCAGTTATCAAACACCCCAGTTGATACAACAGTATGAATGTGAATTAAGTATTAATCACCGTTATGTTGCAATCCCGAAAGGCGATCGCCATTATATGGTAGAAATTGGTTATCTCAGCAACGATAAGCGTTGGTTGTCTTTGGGTCGTTCGGAAATAACTAATATTTTGAGTTCTCCTGACCAAGATTTCTGGTTTGAAGCTGATGCTGAATTAATCATCCACGGTGCGACTGAACCTGGTGCGACAGTAACTATTGGTGGTCATTCAATTAAGGTAAAACCAAATGGTACTTTCCATTTGCGCATTCCTTTTACTGAAGAAGTAATGGAATATTTGATGACATCTTCAGCTGTAAATAGTAGTAAATCCAAAACTATCGGGATGAAATTTAGTCAAGAAAAGCCAAAACTTTAGGTCGATTTGATTAGATTTGAATAAGTGGGTGTGTATTTAATTTTAATTACTGCCCAAATTATTCAAGGTTTTTATATTTTATCTGTGTTAATTCCGAATCAATATCTGCGAAATCTATAGTTGATAGTCAGATAGTCAGTAATAATAACTGCAAATTCTTAAATTATTTGCTTTAATCCAAATGCTCTGGCGAGCGAAAAAGCCAGAGTATTTTTGCGATCATTCAAATTGCAAAACTATATGACAAACAATCATCGCTTGCAAGAAATTTTAGCTAACTCACCCATTCCTGAAGTACTTCCTGCGATCGCTAAAATCAACCTTCCAGATTGGTGGTTAGCGGGGGGTGCAATACGAAATACAGTTTGGCGTTCTCTTTTTGGTGAGGAATGTAAGCTATTTATTAAAGATTTTGATATTGCATTTTTTGATGTAACAGGAGATAGAAATCAAGAATTAGCAGCGAAAGCAAGACTCACAGAACAATTTCCCCAACATTTATTTGACGTAAAAAACCAAGCGAGCTTTGGTAATTGGCGTCCTGGTCTAAAAGTTTTCACTAGCACTGAAGATGGAATCATGAATTGGTTACATACTACTGCTGCTGTAGGTGTAAAAATAAATCAAAAAGGTGAATGGCAGTTTTTTACACCCTATGGTTTAGAAGACTTATTTAATGGAGTTATTCGTCCGACGTCAGTAAATATTTGTAATCCCGATGCAGAAGAAAAAGCAAAGGAACTTTTGATGAAGTGTTCTTGTTTGCGAACCGATAGTAATTCACACTAATTTAAAGCATATACCTATGATAATAAACTACACAGCAAATTATTATCGAGTTAATTCACAGACATGATACTAATCATTCCAGCATGGATCTGATTTATGCCTTCACTCATTCTTTGTAGCATTTGCGACTTGAAAAAAATTGTTTATAACAGTTAGCTAAAAGAGCGGAATGCAAGTCGAGCAAATTAAGAAATTTCACAGAATCTCTGTGACCTTATCTTTTTTTTATGACTTTGACTCTGTATTTAAATTGCTCATTATACTAAAGTGTTATACGCAATGGATGAAAAACGCCCTCAAGCTTATCTTGATTTAATTAATAAACTTCTAGCTTGTCCCCCTGGAAAAGAAGCAGAGGTTCTAGATGCAAATCCAGAATTAATTGATGATGGATTCTTAAATACTATGAGACAGGTTGCTGAAGGTTTTGCAGAGGAGGGAGATGAAAATTCAGCAGCTTTTTTGAATACCATTGGATCTCATCTGGCTGATTTAATGCAATTAGAATCTGTACCTACTATCAATTCCCAAATAGATCTATTAATACAACTTCTACTCGCAACAGAAGAAAGTGAGGGCGATCCAGAGATTATTTATCCTCTACTGCAGAAGAACGCAAAATTGTTAGATAAGCGTTTTATTGAAGTTGTGCAAGATTGGTCTAGTAAGACAATTGGGGAAGTTGAACCGGAAGAAGCCGAAGATATTGGTATTTTGATTAGCGCTTTGAGCAGTTTACTGCAAGACTGGACATCAGGCGATCGCGCTAATAATTTAGAAATTGCGATCGCGGGTTACGAGGTGGGAGTTGAACTCTTAAAACCAACAGCTTTTCCAGAAGAATGGGCGGCAACACAGTACAATCTAGGAAATGCTTATGCTGAAAGAGCCACTGAAGATGTAAGCAAAAATATTGAAATGGCTATTGAATGTTATAAAAAAGCTTTGCAAATATATAATAGCGAAGTCTTTCCCCAAGAATGGGCAATGACGCAAAACAATTTAGGTAATGCTTTATGTGAAAGAATTGAGGGAAATAGATTAGAAAATATCAGTGCTGCTATTAAGTGTTATGAAGCTGCCTTAAAAGTTCATACCCGTGAAACATTTCCCCAAGCATGGGAGATGACACAAAATAATCTTAACAGTGCTTACGAAGAAAAAAATAAATCATTAATGAGTAATGAGTAATAAACGCTCATAACAGCTAACAGTTAACTGACTAACCAAGGATAACCTGGTTTCGACCTTGTTTCTTGGCTTTTTTTAATGCTGTTTCTGCTTTATGAATTAAATCCTTTGGTTCTGCCTTAGCATTCGGTATCATACTTGCAATTCCCACACTCACAGTCAAAACATTTGCAGGTAATTCATCAATACTTGGATAATCACAAGGAATTGCTAATTTTTTGATAGTTTTTCTTACGTACTCACCGATGTATACAGCAGTTTCAGATTCAATTCTAGAGAGAATAGCAAATTTTTCTCCAGAGTAACGTGCGACAAGTATTGGTTTATCAGTAATTTTTCCAGAAATCTCAAAATCGTGAGTTGAAGAATCATTAGTTTGCAACTTCTCAGCTTCAAATTTATCAAACTCAAAGCTCTCACTCTGAAAGTTTTCAGTTGAAACATGATTGATATAACTCATACCACCATAAAGAAAGTTATTACTCGCTAGTGGATGTTTTACACAGTAACGAATAGCGTTAGCAACTTGTTTTAAACAATCATCACCAGCTAATTTGCCATAAGTACGGTTATAAGCATCAAAATAGTCTACATCACATAACACTAGAGAAATATTCGCAGAATTAGTGGCACAAGTATTATTTTTTATTTCTTCCTCGATACAATTCTGCCATTCCGTATACAAATAGTTATCAAAGTACTGTCGATTTGCTAGTTGAGTAAGTTCATCGATATTAGAGAGAAATCTTAATCCCTGATTTTCTGTCTCTAATTGTTTGAATCTTAAATCTTCTAGCTTTTCTGGTAGTTGGAGCTTTCTACGAAAATACAAACGATATAGTTTGCAAGCCGGGTAAGCGTGATAACCAGATAAATTTATTAACCCCATACTTTGAAGCTTTTGAGCTATTATCGGATCTATATATGTACCTGTGTTATTTGCAACTATCTGAAAAAAGGCAGTTTCTAGTTCTGGTTCTTCTCTCAAAGCTAGTAAATACTGCTGCAGGTATTGCTGATAAATTCCTTCTTCTGTAGGTGCTTTCTGTAAAATATTTTCTAAATCTTCTTCTGCTCCACCCATTTTTATCAGATGATAGAAAGCTAATCTTATTAAAAAAGGATGCCCTCCCAGCATTAACATTAAACTTTGGACGTGAGAATTATTTATCCAGCTAAATCCATGAATTTTTGCTAAATTCTCAATCTGTTCGGCACTTAAAGCTGGTAATTTCAGCGTAAAACCAATATTAAATTGAGATTGACTTGATTTCGGTGATAAAAGTATTTGTGATGAACCTACCAAAATCAAACGCAATCTTTGCCATACTTCTATATACCTACTTTGTTCGTACCAAGAACGCAATAATGGAAGAAAGTCTCCAGCTATTTCTGGATATTCTAATAACCAATCTATTTCATTTAGTATCAAGAGAAGGGGTTTATCACTTGAAGCAAGTAAATAGGATTTGAAATAGAGCGAGCAACTAATTTTGCTACCCATCTCTTCATCCCAATACTGGTTCATTCTTGGTTCTAGATCTAATTCCCGACTCACGTTAGCACAAAACCAACGCAAAAATTTATCTAAGTTAGTAAATAACGATCGCTCTGCTTGCTGAAAATCTATAGTAACTACCCGCAAATTACAACTTTTCCCGTGGTCAATAATTCTTAGCAACAGAGAACTTTTGCCTATTTTTCTCGGACCATGAATATAAATCGCACTTCCTGGTTTAGAAATTTGGGCTTTTACTGTTTCTTCAATTACTGGATGTGAAATATAAAACCTAGAATTAACAGATACAGGACCACTAGGATATTCTAAAGATGTATTAATTGCGATTTGATTTAAGTCATGAATAATTTTTTGTTCTGTTTTATTTAGTCTTCGGACTTCTAATACCTGACGAAAATTTGATTTATTAATTTGTTCTTGATATAAATCGCTGAGTAATTGCCATAAATTTGAAGCTACTTTTCTAACTCTTTCTTCTCCATAATGAGCTTCCGCAGCAATGTTAGTATAAGTTTTTCCTTGCCAAGAAGAACGTAAAATCATTTCTTGCAAAGAACTTAAAGAATTGGGAAGATTTGCTTTTAATAATAGTAGAACTTCATCTAGAGTCATTAGTAACTATTTTTACTTTTGATTTCAAGTTTATTTCAAAGATGTTGCTTTATAAGATTTATTTGTGTGACAATGAGTCCACTGTAGCCTCAATCATGTTGATAATAGCTAGCTAATAAGAAAGATGCTACAAAAACATTATTGACTTTCATTAATTTTGCTGAAATACCTGCATTTAATGGATTTTGTCAATTGTATTCTAATTATTTTTACGTTTTTGTTTGTCATGTAAAAGTATTTTTATATACTACTGGTTCTAAAGAACTAAAAAAAAGCACTATAAAAATGTAGCTTATTTTTGTTACATTACCCAATAAAATCACAAAAAAAAGTCACATTGTAGCATTTACCTTTGGGTAAATTCGATTCACATTATAGAGAAGTTGCCTATTAAATTTGGACCTTATCAAAACCCTCTGTTAACACCTTGTTAGCACATGGCTCGGTATTAAAACAGTGTTAGCTACAGGATATCAAGAAAGACTAAGTGCTGTTGATGGTTCTGTAAAAAGACTTACTCCACATAACTATCAATTACAAACAAATAACAAGTAAGTTGGAATCCAGCCTTATTTCTTAGAACATCCTGTTGCATACGATCAAGAGCACCTACAACTAGCATATATATTTGTAGCAATGTCCCAAGAATGGCAAACAGCTTTACAAGCATTTTTATCGGCTAACGGTTTAGGATTCTGGAAATGGAATCTTACAACCAATCAAATTGAGTGCGACTCTGAATGTCAGCAGATTTTAGGTTATGACATTGAAGAACTCACTAATTTGGATAAGTTTTGGAAGCAAATCATACATCCCCAGGATCTACCAAGAGTATATAAGGTACTGCACAACCACCCAGGGTCACGTATTCCAATATACAAATTTAAGTTGAGAATACTGACAAAATTTGGTCAATGGAAATGGATTTTGGCTACTGCTCAAATTCACGAACGGGATCCAGATGAGAAGCCTGTAGTATTAGTAGGTACTTACAAAGATATTACCAAGGAAGTATCTGCAAAATTAGCCAAAAAACAACAAACTAAGCGAGAAAAATTTTTCCGGGAACTACAAACACAAATTATTGCTGGTAATTCCCTAGAGAAGATTTTAGAATTTGCTGTTGAAGAGTTACAGCATTGTTTGCAAGTAGATAAAACTGTTATTTATCGCCCTCAGGCTGATGGTAGCAATAGTGTAGCTTTTGAATCCCTCGCAAATAGTTTGTCTTCACTTAAAAGCTGTCATATACCGACTTACACTTCTGATTGTGTGGGAGATGAAGCTTCTATTCCTAAACAGCAAGTAATCCGGAAATATATAAATCTGCAACCTGTAGATCCACAGCAGCAGGGTAATTTTTTTGTCAAGAACGAAACTCTACACGATCGTTCTGATAGCGATCGCTCTCGTACAGAATTATTAGCTCCAATCCTAGTACCCAGCGACCAAATTCAAGCTTTATCTTTGACCTCCCATCAACAGCAATTTGCAATCGGTCAAGTCGGAGCTTTATCTCTCTTACATACAGATTACTCACCGGGAGAATATTCCTCATCCCACAAAGTTTCCCATTATTGTTGGGGAATGCTTGCAGTTCAACAATACGATCACTATCGTGAATGGGAAAATTGGGAAATTGATACTCTCAAGCAACTCACGAAGTTAATTGCGATCGCCATCCGACAACAGGAGCAAATCGCTCAAGTAAAAAGAGAAACCACAGTTCGCAAATCCCTTGAAACCAAGTTAAATTATCACTCACAGCAACTGCAAACAAATTTAGAGAAAATATCAAAGTTACAGGAACAACTCTTAGAAAGCCAAAAAATGAGTAATCTCGGTCAAATAACGATCGATATGCTCTCAGAGATTCATAAACCTGCAGGTTTTATCTACAAATCTCTCGAATCTGCAAGTCAATACGCACAGGATTTAATTGAATTTTTGGAAAATAACCAAAGTCATCCAGATCGAGTTCAACATTTTAGCACTTCAAATATTCAATACTTGAACCTGGAATCGGTAAAAACTGACTTTCCTAATTTGTTATGGTCAATGGGAGCGGGTTCCGAACGCATCAAAGATATTGTTGAGAATTTGCAAATATTTATTAACAATCAAGAGCAAATAGAAAAAATAGACATCCATCAAGAGATAGATCGAACTCTTCAACTTTTACAATATCGACTGAAGGAACAGCCAACACGATCTGGAATTCAGGTAATTAAAGAATTTGGTGATATACCACCTGTTGAAGGTCATTGTGGAGAAATCGCCCAAGTTTTAATTAATATTATTGCGAATGCAATTGATAGTTTAGAAGAAAGGATGGAGCAGGATTATTCTTTCATTCCCACGATTTGGGTAAATACTAGTTCGATCGCCAATCATCTGTCACTAGTTGAAAGGGATCCCACTCAAACATCAGGAGGAAAAAGTTTTAGGAAGAGTAAAGTAATTATCAAGATTACTGATAACGGTCAAGGTATTCTTCCACACATTCAAAGGCAGATTTTTGAACCATTGTTTACAACCAAATCAGCCTCAAAAAGTAAAGGGTTGGGATTATCTATATGTCAGGAAATCATAGTCAATAAATATCGAGGAAAACTTAAATGCAACTCACGCCTTGGAGAAGGTAGTGAATTTGTGATTGAGATCAATGCTAAATATCCAAATCTAAGTTATGAGAGAAAAAATACTAATTATTTAAAAACTAGTTTTTAAATAAT
>NZ_JASJDK010000133.1 GCF_030065675.1 Mastigocoleus sp. MO_188.B34
ATCTATATTTAGTATTTCTAAAAATTGAGAATAAAAATTTAGATAATAAACTTACTAGTGTTGAGGTTTTAAGCTTTAAGGATCATACATAGTTACCTTTAATAGTTGTGAATTTTTATGAAAGACTAATCAAATAAGTCATATGAGTAGCGAGTCAAACCAATTTGAATATTTTTCATGAGATTTCAGATCAGATCGTACCCAAACTTGCATTAATTAACATCCCACAACTAATAATTTATAGCTCAAAAAGTGATATGAGGAAAATTCAAATTCTTAACTTAGAAATTGATAACTTTTCACAAAATGAATTTTTGCAGGAGTTCAAATCTGGTGTGTTATTTACCCCTAATGTTGACCATTTAATGAAATTACAGACAGACTTAGAATTTCAAAGAGCATATGATATGAGTGACTATAAAATTTGTGATAGCCAAGTTATCGTATATGCATCGAAATTTCTCGGTACTCCTTTGGAAGAAAGAATTTCGGGTGCTGATTTCTTTCCTGCTTTTTATAATTATCATTGGAACAATCAAGATATTAGGATATTTCTTTTGGGTGCTGGAAAGGGTGTAGCAAGTCAAGCACAGAAAAATATCAACCGAAAAATTGGTCGCAATATCATCGTTGGCTCCTATTCTCCTCCATTTGGATTCGAAAAAGATCCGGCAGAATGCGAACATATAGTAAATATCATCAAGAATTCTGATGCAACAGTTGTAGCTGTGGGTTTAGGTTCTCCCAAACAAGAAAAATGGATTTTAAATTACAAGGAATCGTTATCGAATATCAAAATATTTATGGGTTTAGGAGCAACTATTGATTTTGAAGCTGGTAGGATAAAGCGTTGTCCCAAGTGGATGGGTCAAGTTGGATTGGAATGGTTATTTAGATTAAGTCGCGAACCACAAAGATTGTGGAAAAGATATCTTGTAGATGATATTCCATTTTTCCTATTGGTTTTAAAACAAAAGTTAAATTTGTATGGGAAGAATAACAAAACAACAATTATGCTTGGAAAGTAATAGATATTTTATCAAGCAGTTGTTACATATACTGCTCATAAAATTAATCGCAAACATGTGTGTTATTATACACTGAAATAATTTCATACGAATAATTTGCAGTATTTTTGTACGACTTGAATTGTTTAGAGAATAAACATATTTCCATATACATCCTGAGGAATTAACTAAATTATGCACCGCTAATCCAAAATGTGAAAGCCACTTAATTATATGTAGTCGAAACATTCTCGACTTTAACTTGTGTTCCCTATTAATCTTCTTAGTTTGGCAATAAAAATATTTTTGAAATATATTCTTTTAACTTTATATATAGCGATAAAATCTTATTTTGATTATTGTTGTTTACTGGTCACTCGTCATTGTTTAAAACTACGTATACAGATAATAATGACAAATGACCAGAGGCTAATTGCTATTTACTACATATCAATAATTGCTTTTGCAAATTGTTGGGAAACAAATGGTAGTATTTCTCGGTTTTTGGCATTTTCTTTGCCTTCAGTAAATACTACGAGTTGGTAGGGACGACTGTCGGGGATCTCAATATATGCAGCATCATGACGGTTTTTGGAAGTCCAACCTGCTTTAGACCATATTTGTGCTTCAGATGGTAGAGCACCACCCAAAAAGCCTGTTACCTGATCTTCTTCTAGATCTACAGGTAATTCTTCGGGATTGAGAGAACGCTTCATTAATGCCATCATTTCTTGCGATCGGGTGCTAGAAACTGTGACCCCTCCCATAATTCCGTGCAACAGTCGTGCGATCGCATTAGTTGTCAGCATGTTACGATTTTCTAGCAATTCGCCATAAAATGCTCGCTCCCTTCCGTAGGGTCCGTCACCCCAAGTTTTTTGGCAAACATTAATATTTTCCAGTTCCTCCCATCCCAAAGATTTAAAATAACGGTTAACAATATGACGCTGCTGCTTCCAAGTTTCGAATGGTCCTGGAGGTAGGTCTGGTCCACTGGTAGTTCCAGTTAATATGTCTAGAACTAAACTAGTAGCATCATTACTAGACTCAATAATCATGTCCTTAATCGCCCTTTCCAATTCTGGGCTCGATTGGACCATACCTTTTTCTAACCACTCATGTATTGCTACTAAATAAAATAGTTTGACTACACTTGCTGGATAAATTCGCTCACTTCCACGATAAGTAAAACCACGTACGGGATGATTCCAGAAAGCTTTGGGAGTAAGGGCTCCACCAGTATTCACAGGTACGGGCGGGTCGTAAACTATCCAAGTTAAAGCAATTTCGTTACGTGCTAACCTAGGAAACTTCGCCCAGGTTGACTCTAAAATGCCATTACTGAGATTTTCAAGCTGCTCGTCTTGGTTAAAAAAAATCATACTCAATGAAGATAGCGATCGCAATTAGTTTTTGTGTGAGAGGTTAAAGATTATTATGGTGTCTGCTGCACAATTACAAGCAAATATTGAATATGAATGTCTGAAGGACTTAGATTTATATGATTCTCCACAATGTACGACTTTGGCAACTCAAGCTGCAAAGGGTAGATATTTACGAGTAATTGTAGAAAGCTTAAAGGAAAAGTCTGTGCGGGTGCGCTTGTGTGAAGATGATTATCCTGGTTGGATATTAATTTCTGATTTGGAATTCCTTAATTCTACTACCCAAACTTATCAAGCTAAATTTTTTACTCCAGAACAAATAGAACAGTTATTGCCAGATGCTATAGCTTTTACCCACAAAGCCATGGAAAAGTCAAATTATTATTTGTGGGGAGGAACGGTAGGACCTAATTTTGATTGTTCCGGATTAATGCAAGCTGCATTTGCTTCAGTGGGAATTCGTATACCCAGAGATGCTTATCAGCAGGAAGGTTTCTTGGAACCAATACCTGTAGAAAATTTACAACCGGGTGATTTCGTGTTTTTTGGGACTCCCCAAAAAGCCACTCATGTGGGACTCTATTTAGGAGACAATCACTATATTCACTCATCTGGAACAGATATTGGTCGAAATGGCATTGGAATTGATATTCTCTCGGAACAGGGAGATGAAGTTAGTCGGTCATATTACAAGCTGTTACGCGGCGCTGGCAGAATAGTTAAAAATTATCAACCCAATTATCAGCCTAATTAATTTTTAGCCTGATAATTCAGCAGGTGAATAAAAACATCCAGGAGATTCATCATACCCAAAAATATGAGCAATAGATTGTTAGTAAAAAACGGGTTAGTTAGTAATGAGGAAGAAATTTCGCCTGTTTTGGCAGTTTCTATAGTTGTCCCTGTATATAACGAAGTTGAAAGTTTACCCCATTTGATTGAGGCGATCGCTTCAACTTTAAGTAATACTGATTTGAGTTATGAGATTATCTGCGTAGACGATGGTTCAAAGGATGGTTCGGCTAAGTTGTTAAAGGAACAAGCTGAAGCTCGCACCGACCTACAAGCAGTAATACTGCGTCGTAACTATGGTCAAACTGCTGCAATGTCAGCAGGATTTCACCACGCACGAGGTAAGGCGATCGTTACTTTAGATGGCGATTTGCAAAATGACCCGGCAGACATTCCTATGCTGCTAGATAAATTAGAAGAAGGTTTTGATTTAGTAAGTGGATGGCGCAAAAAACGCCAAGATGCAGCTCTGACCAGATTACTTCCCTCTAAAATTGCCAACTGGTTAATTGGAAGGATCACAGGAGTTAAATTAAATGACTATGGCTGTTCTCTCAAGGCTTATCGGGGCGAACTAGTAGCCGACATGAACCTTTATGGAGAACTGCACCGATTTCTCCCAGCCCTAGCTTATATAGAAGGAGCAAGAATTACCGAAATACCCGTACGTCACCATGCTCGCCGTTTTGGTAGTAGTAAATATGGAATATGGCGGACTTTTCGGGTGTTAATGGATTTATTAACCATTGCTTTTATGAAAAAATTCCTGACTCGTCCCATGCATGTATTCGGACTGTTAGGTTTAATTTCTATAAGTTTTGGCGGAACGCTGGGAATTTATTTAACTTGGGTTAAGTTCATTTTGGGTGAAGATATCGGCAATCGTCCCCTGTTGATTTTAGTAGTTTTGCTTTTGGTTACAGGGGTACAGTTATTTTGCTTCGGATTGCTTGCAGAATTGCTCATGCGTACTTATCACGAATCTCAGGGACGTACAATCTATCGAGTTAGAGAAGTCGTTGGTCGAGATATTAAGTAATGTAAAGATATAATGAATACAGTTATCAAAGAACAATTATAAATTGTCAGTCATTGGGCAACAGCAAACAGTATTAGTTCAATCTGGAATTAGTCATAAAGCAAACAAGAAACAGGACAAATGGGAAAACCATTTAACTTGTAGCTAATAACTGTTAACTGTTAACTGTAAGCCCGTAAGGGCGTGGCGTCAGCCATAAACTGATAACTGAATCATTACCGATTTGCATCTACCGTGAAACTACTCCTCACACTCGATAAAAAATTACGATCTAACCTGTTGATTTTATTTGCAGCAGGTTTATTATTTTGGTGTAGCATGGCTTCATTTCTGCCCACTCTACCCCTTTACGTTGACCATATTGGGGGAACAAAGCAAGAGGTTGGGATTGTAATGGGTAGCTTTGCTATAGGTTTGTTGTCATTTCGTACTCGGTTGGGTAGATTTTCCGACCGAAGAGGACGAAAAATAGTTTTAATTATTGGGACATTAGTAGTAACAATTGCCCCTTTATTGTACATAGGAACAAACTCGATTTATGGCTTAATTGCTATTCGTGCTTTTCATGGTATAAGTATTGCTGCTTTTAGTACTGCCTACACAGCACTAGTCGCTGATTTAGCACCGGAAGAGAATCGCGGTGAAATCATTGGTTACATGAGCTTGGTTAGTTCTTTAGGTGTAGCGATTGGTCCGGCGGTTGGAAGTTATTTGGTTGAAACCGCAGGTTATCCACAGCTATTTCTTTTTGCTTCTGGGTTAGGGTTTTTCAGTATCTTATGCACTACACAAATTACCAACCCCCCAATTAATTCATCCGTACAAAAAAATAATAGAAGTAAATTCTGGCATTTGTTTGCTAGCCCTAAAGTTCGAATTCCGGCAATAATATTGTTACTCGTCGGTCTTAATTTTGGCAGTATGAGAACTTTTGTTCCCTTGTTTATTAAATCTACCGGTGTAGGATTAAATCCCGGTTTATTTTATACTGCTTCTGCCATCGCTGGTTTTAGCGTCAGATTACTTGTTGGTAGGGCTGCAGACCGTTACGGTCGCGGTTTGTTTGTAAGTATTAGCCTGGTATTATACGTTATTGCACTGGTTAATATCTGGTCTGCTAATAGTTCCCAAAGTTTTCTAATTTCTGGAGCCATTGAAGGTGCTGGCTTAGGAATGTTAATTCCAATGATATCGGCGATCGTCGCTGATCGCGCCTTACCAGAAGAACGGGGACGAATGTTTGGCTTTTGTTTAACTGGTTTTGACTTGGGGATTGCGATCGCAGGTCCAGTTTTAGGTACTGTAGCTGAGGAAATCGGCTACCGTAATATTTTTGCTTTTAGTGCAGCTTTAAGTTGTCTTGCTTTTCTGATATTCATTACGCAATCGAGCAAAGATATTTCCCATTCATTACGCTTTGCTTTTGGTCGCGGACAAGATTGTTACGCCCTAAATCAAATAAATAGAAACTTCACTACAAAACATTCCCAATCTTAGGAAAGTTTCTTATTGTTTGTTTTCATCAAGGTTGTATTTACAAACAAGATTTTTCAAACAATTAAAATACCTGGGATACTTTCTGAGACTTGTATCAGCAATATGAATACTGCAAGTCTCTATAATCTTCTTCACGTCGTACATAGTATAAGATTTTATCCATGTTAACCTTCCCTTAAAGGAGTATGTCCTAATAGGGAAGCTTTAACTCAGTACATGTGTTACATCTTATAAACGGACGAGGAGGGATTCGAACCCCCGACACCGTGGTCCGTAGCCACGTGCTCTAGTCCACTGAGCTACACGTCCTTGCCTTACCGGATATAAGAGTATCACATCTACATGCCATGACGCAAGAAAATTTTTTTGATAATTCTCCAGCTTTAAGTCATTTAGATCATTTGGGACAATCTCAAATGGTGGATGTCTCCAGTAAAATCCCCACAGTTCGCCAAGCGATAGCAGTAGGTAAAGTCAAAATGCAAATGGAAACTTTTGGTGCTATTCAAGCTGGAGATACTGCTAAGGGAGATGTTTTAGGTACTGCTAGGTTGGCAGGGATTATGGCTGCAAAACAAACTGCCAACCTTATTCCTTTATGTCATCCTTTACCGTTACAAAAGGTCGAAGTTAAAATTAATCCCCAACCACAACTACCCGGTTACGAAATTCAAGCCACAGTCAAGACTAAAGCTGAAACAGGAGTCGAGATGGAAGCGTTAACCGCTGTTTCTGTAGCCGCTCTGACTCTCTACGATATGGCAAAGGCTTTAGAAAAATCAATTCAAATTGGATCTATTCATTTGGTAAGCAAGACTGGGGGAAAATCAGGTGACTATTGGCGCGAATGCGATTGATAGATCAAGGATTAAGTACTTGCGCATAATTCAATACACATTTGTCATTGCATTAGCGGATCCGTAAGGTAGCAGTTCCGGATCCGTAGGTAGCGGAGCTTAAGGGCGTGCGCAAAGGGCATATGGAGCATAGCAGAATGACGCAACCGCAAAGGATTCAAGACTTTTTCAATTTATTTTACAAATAGAGTATATAAATTGTTTTGCATAAGTGCTTACATATTTAAAAACAATGCAGTTCAGTTAAGACTTTTTTAAACAAATAACACTGTAAAGACGTGACAGAGCCTGTGGCGTCGGCGTTAGCCTCTGTCGCATCTCTACGAAGAATTTAGGCTTATCTGTTAGCACGCACCTACGGTGTTTGACCGCATCCTGACGGATGAACAGCGGTTCGCCCTACGGCGCGTCTTCCAAGCTGCGTCCAAACACATAGTGCGGATAACCGTATTCGTATTGATTTAGAAGGAAAGTCATAAAGGTTTATTCAAGATTTTTGACTCCCGGAGGCTTAATAATTGGTGTATCTGAGGACTTGCATAATCTCCTGTCAATTAAATTTGATAAAAAAATTAAATTTAACAAAACCACCCCAAAAAAGCAGTTCTTGACAAAATTATCCACCTCAATTAATTTCATCAGAATGAGTCAAAAATCGAATATAAGTTCATCACGCGCAGCAGTTCTTGATGCAGCTGAGCATTTATTTGCCTCTCAAGGCTATGGGGCTGTAACCCTAAAAGATATTGCCAAAAAGCTTGGCATTAAACAAGCTTCCCTCTACTACCATTTTCCTGGGGGAAAAGAAGATTTATTTGTTGAAGTTATGCTGCGTCATTTAGAACGGCGAAGAGAAACTCTCGAGCAAATTATTGCAACCGAGTCCAAAACCCTAGAAGGCTGTTTGGCTAAATTAGCAGCATGGCTTTGGGAGGAACCCCCCCTGAATGCCAACCGTATTATTCATACTGATTTAACAGAGATTAATTCTCAAAAAGCAATTCAAATTGAGCAAGCAATTGGTCGTTGTGTTCACGCACCTGTAGAAAAATTATTTGTTCAATACCAACCGCAATTAAGAGGAGACCCAGGTTTTATTGCGGGTATTTTTTTGTGTGGCGTTGAACCCCTACCAACTGTCCAAAAATATGGTGACAAAACCAAAGACGAGATGATTGCTGAATTGATAAGCCTAGTACTTTATGGGGCTTTAATTCAATAATTTATTTTTCGATAGATTGCATAAGATTATCTGAAATAGTTTAGGTTGCAAATTGTTAAGAAAATACGTACATTTTAAATATGACCTACCTATTTTTAGGTAAGTATCTCCGTAAACAGTGGAGTATAAACCTAAGCTATTTTTTACAAAAAATCATTTTCCACTCCCTGGAGAAATTAATGTGGCAACAGTTCCGATTTTTAATTGTGTTCTTGGCAATTTTGGGGAATTTGGTGCTAGTTTCCGATGCTAAAGCTGCTATAAGTAACGATTTAAAAATTACAGTTGGTGGCTTGAAAAAGCCGCAAGGGCAAATTTGTTTCAGTAACTTGAGTTTGCAGACAGGATATCTTATTTTTTCCTAAAGGATAAACATCAATGAGAAATCAAACATTTATGCATCTGTTGGGTAAAGCGTTTGCTGTTGCAACTTTCGCTAGCCTTAGTGTTGTGGTAAATATTCCAAATTATGCAGAGTCTTTCGCCACTCCCAAAACTTCAAGTACTAAAACTTCAGGTACTTTAGTATCCCAAGCAAATAATGGAAATAGCACTATTGTTGATATTGCTGCCTCAGACTCCAATTTTCAAACTTTAGTAACAGCAATAAAAGCTGCAGATTTGGTAAAAATCCTATCTGGCGATGGTCCTTTTACCGTTTTTGCACCTACAAATGACGCATTTGCAGCTTTACCAAAAGAGACTCTAGATAAATTACTCAAGCCAGAAAATAAAGAAACTCTGCAAAAAGTTCTTACTTATCATGTTGTTTCTGGTGCTGTTGAGTCCGGTGACTTGAAATCTGGTGACGTAGATACGGTAGAAGGTAGCTCTGTCAAGGTTAAAGTCAAAGGTAATGGAATTAAAGTAAATAAATCTAAAGTAATTAAGGCAGATATAAAAGGTAGTAATGGCATCATTCATGTCATCGACAGAGTGCTTTTACCTGCAGATTTGAAATAGTTGAGTTTGCTTGTGGCGGAAATTGTTGTTAATCAACCTTTGACCATAAAATTTGCATAGAAGATAACGACAACTACACAAAAAAAACTAAAATAAGGCATATAGCTTAGTTAGTGCAAGTCTACAGTAAAAATTTATGCCTCCTCGTTGGCCTCGCAAACCCGACCGTAAAGATCCAGATTACCGCAAACTAGATGACCGGATGAATTTTGCTGTTCATGTAGCAATATTCGCCGTTACTAATTCTGGTTTGTGGTTTTTTCATAATTTGCAAAAAGCGAACTGGGAATGGTTACCTTGGTTAACACTTGCTTGGGCTGCTATTTTGTTAGTTCATTTCATTTACATTTCGGCGATCGCTGACTACTCAACAGACGCTACCTAGATTACCCCCAGATGAGGAAATTTATTAGCATCATCATTATATTCAGGTGATTGTTACTTGAGATAGCAAAGTTGGCTGATTAGTTAAGGCATAATCAACCAACACAGATTTATTCCTTATTATTTGGGGTTATTCTAATGGCTAATACAACAGAACTACTGGAAGCTTTAGCAGCAGAAATTGGCGAAAATGTTTATATAGATGTCGCAAAATGGCATCTTTATCTTGCAAATGCCAAACTACACACGATTGTTGCCGAACGAATGTATTCTTTAATTACCGATAATTCACTAAGTGAGAATCAAGTTAAAGAAGTTCTCGGAACTATTTCTGTTAAAATCGGTGCTGGAAAGAAAGAGATTGCCTTACTTGATTTTCTACCATCCCAATGCTTGGTGGAACTTATGGAAATTCTAGAAAAGTTTCAGCGAGAAATTTAATTATTTTTATTATCCTTTAGAGATAATAAAGATAAGAAGACAGATATATCAAAGTGATGTAACATACTCATCTGATTGATTAATAAATAAACATACAATCAATCAATAGATTTAGTTGCGAACAAAGTGCTACTGACTAACTTTGGCACTTTGATCGCAGCTATAAATATAATGCACATCAATCTACTGGGTATTGTACAACTATAAAGATTAGAACCTATATCTACTCATAAATTTCTTAAAATTTTCACGAAACAAAATAAAACATAAAGACAACTAAAATCTAAATTCTCAGATACCCAAGCGAATATCTAGTATTTAGTTGATTGGTATAGTAATAATTCACTAAATACTAATTATTTTATTTAAAAACATTAAAAATGAATATGTAAATCAAATAGATAAATTTAATATGTGAAACACCCATGTGAAATGGGAATAATTAATAATTAATAGATCTACAAGGATCGTAGTAGCTTAGAAAAACTTCTAAATAAGTCAATCAAAATGTTTGAGTAACTTTTTAGTGAAGTGACAATTATCTTATAAAACATATTCAAAGCTTGATGTGTAATTGATATCAGCAACTAAATCAAGCTTTCCTGACAACAGGAATTATATTAAAGCAAGGGTTTTGAACAATAATGTTTTATCATTAGTAAAATATCCACCCTCTTACAGAGAAAACTCAGTCTTCTAGAGGATGTCAGAATTTACAAAATTTCACTTACATATCAGATTTGTCACCAGTTTGTCCCAATCAACCGATTAAGATGAAACACGTTTTTTAATTGTAAACAAATAGTTGTAAATTATGATGCTCCCGTATTGCAAGGGTTGTCTACAGGAGAAATAAATATATGTTGTTCAGAACCATGGTTGGGCGAGTTCTAGTTGGTAGTCGTCTATCGATAATGCTCGCTGTAGTTTGTTCTTTATTGGCAGCAATTACACTCTTAATATACGGTGCAAGGGAAACTTTCGCTACTATCGGTCACGCGATAACCGCAAATGAAGTGTCTAGTAAGGAAGCAAAGTTCTTGATTTTATCATTTATTGAAATCATCGATTTGTTTCTCCTAGCAACTGTTTTATATATCACCGGAGTTGGGCTCTACGAGCTTTTTATTGATAATCGTATTAAGGTTCCCACTTGGTTAGCCATTAATAATATTGAAGACCTAAAAAATAAGCTTGCTAGTGTGGTAGTTGTCATTTTAGGTGTGGTATTCCTAGGACAAGCTGTTAAATGGGAAACCGGAACGGAAATATTACCTTTCGGAATAAGTGTGGCTTTAGTGATTGCTGCTTTAACCTATTTCTTGAGTGAAAAACAGAAAACTGAAAAGAAGGTAAAACCAAATAATCATAAAGTTGAAAATAACAAGCTTGACCATCATCAAATTGAGAGCACTAATGTAGAAACAAATTAAAACTTTAGTACTCACCTAATCAATGCGGTTAGTATTCTAACAATGCCGTAGACGCCAAATAAACCAACTTAAAATTTCATTGTGTGTTCCTTTTGAGATAGGTTTTCCATGCGTCTACGACAATAAATTGGAATAGATTATTAAAGTACTGCATCTTCTGCTGTGTCTTTAGTGTCACTGGAAGAAAAGAATTTTTGTGTAGTCCAATAAGTCAAAATGTGAGAAAGTAAACCTAAAGGACCTGCAAACAAACAAAAGGCTAAAGAATGAGCAGTCCAAACTCCAGTTTTTCGACCTTCTAAATAAATATAACGTCCGACAAATAAATCCATGACTAAAAAGTGAATCCAACCAGTAGCAGCAGCTTTCTCTTCAGCAAAAAACTTTGCAATATCTACTAATTGAGGGTTCGATAAAGCTTGGGCATTTTCTGGGGTAATGCTAATAATGAATAGATATAAATAAGCTAATGCCAAAGGTATAAAAGCAATATAAGATTTCATAACCTTTTGTGTAATTTCCCATTTTGGTAAGAAAATCATTAGTACCCAAAATGGTAAAACAAAAACATTGGCGATGTTAAAGATTTGAGTAAAAGACATAAAAGTAAGTGTAAATTTGATAGAACAGTATTAATTTTATCTTGCTAATAAATTTGCAATGACTTAGGATTGGAGCAATAAAATTGCAACATGAAAGTTAGGGACAGTAACCTTGGGTTTATCTATATGAGACTACAGATAATCTCAAGGTTACTGTCCCTAAGATTTAATTATTTCACATATTCATATTTGGATAGCCTAGTCTGCTGTAGCTAGTTCTGTGCTACCCCGAGAACGTCTTCGAGTCAAACTATTAAATAACATTACACCGATAGCTTTGATTAAATTACCTTCCAACTCTTCAAACATCTTCATATTCATTCCAAAAGCTGCATTTGCTTCATCAACAATGCGCTCGTCAGTTTCTTCGTCAACAGGTAACTCATCTAAAGTTTGACGATACTGCTTCTTAAAAGCTTTTTCGTCAGTTATATGCTCGAATTCATAAAAAGCTGTACCTTCTCCATCAGAAAGATTCATTGCTGTTACAGCAATATTTTTCAGAATCTGTCCGCCGGATAGATCGCCCAAATAGCGAGTATAAGAATGAGCAACTAACAATTCTGGCTCTGTTGCGGATATTTCCCGAATACGCTGAACATATGCTTCTCCTGCTGGAGATAGTTTAATTTCCTCTCTCCAATTAGAACCGTAGTAGTAATTAAGGTCAGTTTCTAAAGTATGCTTGCGATGTAGTTGTGGAAAATCTATCTTTGCAACAATTGGATTATCTTTATGCTTTGCCATCTCCTCTTCCATCGCTGAGTAGATGAAGTAAAAATTAGCTACTAGTTTTTTATAAGAGTTTTTCTCAACTACTCCCCTTAAAAAACATTTGACAAATCCAACATTTTCTGCCATTGAGTGGGCTTTTTTGGTACCAACACGTAGTTTATTTGCTAAATTGCTACTCATCCTAATTTTCCCAACTTTATAGATTTAATAGTTTGATTAGTTGCCTAAATCTTGATTTACCAAAAAATAAAAAACCTACTAATTTTTTACATTAGAGCTATTTGATGAGAATTTTTGTTAAAAATATTTAAGAAGATAATTGTTATTTCAAATTTTCCCAAAAAATATCCTTGTGCAAATTTGATGAGACAATTAGTAGTGAAGAGATTTTTTACTTACTTTCTGAGTTTAGTAACAGTTCTAAAAAAAATTAACTTTTAGCAAAATATGCAATTGGAAAAGTGCATTGTGATAGATTATCGCCTAAAAGATATATTTGCATCACATCCATGACTGAATAGAAACTTTTGATACTAAGTTATGTGAAAAAAAATTTTTTGGTTGCCATATGAAATTAGTGTTTATACGTACTGTTTTAGTGTATTGTTTTATTTGTATAAAAAATAAATCTTAGTGATGAATTCTGATGAAGTTTGTAAAAAATCCTGACCAAAAGGTGATCCAGGGGAATTGTTGGAAGAGCTTTAAAGTGATATCCTCCAGTTTGACTGTGTGGAGCGTAAAAACCTATGGTCTCATCTATAACTCGAACTTCAGATATTGGTGGAAACTCTGCTGTTAAGTCTGATAATTCTCATAATTCAGTGTTTAACTCGTTGATACTGCCAGTAACACCTCTGTTTGGTACAGATGGTATCCGTGGCAAAGTGGGAGAAATTTTAAGTGCTCCCCTAGCTTTGCAAGTCGGCTTTTGGACAGGTGTTATATTACGCACCCATGCCCAGGAGCAAGGTCCCGTCATTCTTGGACAGGATTCTCGAAATTCTGGAGATATGCTAGCAATGGCTTTGAGTGCAGGTCTAGCAGCTGCAGGAATAGAAGTTTGGTATTTAGGGTTATGCCCAACTCCTTGCGTTGCTTACCTCACCAGCGTAACTGCTGCTATTGGTGGCGTGATGATCTCTGCAAGTCATAACCCGCCCGAAGACAATGGAATTAAAATTTTTGGTGATGACGGAGTAAAGTTATCTAAAAACCTGCAGGCCGAAATAGAAGCTGGACTCCGTGGTACTGGAAATTCTACTTTTAGTACTACTGTAACTGGTTGTGGACGTCATTACCAACGTCCGGAATTAGTCAAAGAGTATACAAAAGCATTAAAAACACCTCTGCATAATGTAGTCAATCTTGCAGGGATAAAAATTGTTTTAGATGTTGCTTGGGGTGCAGCTGTAGGTTTAGCACCTTCGACATTTGAATCGATGGGAGCAGAAGTTGTGTGTCTGCACAATAAAGCCGACGGTAACCAAATCAATGTTAACTGCGGTTCTACTAACTTAGAAATTCTCCAGCAAGCTGTTCTAGATAATCAAGCAGATATTGGATTTGCATTTGATGGAGATGCAGATCGTGTATTAGCTGTTGATAATCTTGGACGTCCGGTCAATGGGGATTATATTCTCTACTTGTGGGGGTGCAGCTTACAGCAAAATAAAAATTTACCTCATAATCTAATAGTTTCCACAGTGATGGCAAACTTGGGTTTTGAGAAGGCTTGGAATCAACAAGGTGGAAAATTAATTCGTACTGCAGTGGGCGATCAATACGTTCAAGCAGAAATGTTACGGACTGGAGGAATGTTGGGTGGCGAACAATCTGGTCATATCCTGTGTCGACATTACGGCATCACTGGAGATGGTTTATTAACTGCATTGCATATAGCTGCTCTAGTTCGTTCAGTAAAGGTTTCACTTTCCGATTTAGTAGATAACAGCTTTGAGACATATCCGCAAATTTTGCAAAATGTATATGTCAAAGATAGGGATAAACGTGCTAATTGGCAAGAATGTCAACCTCTACAACAGGCAATTTCTCGTGCCGAAAATGCCATGGGAGATGCTGGTAGAGTTTTAGTTCGTGCGTCAGGGACTGAACCAGTCATTAGGGTGATGGTGGAAGCCGAAGATTTGGAAATGACCCAGCACTGGACGCAGGAGTTAGTTTCAGTGGTTCAGCAACAGCTTGGGGAATAGTACTAAGCCACTATAAAGTTCTGTTAGCTAAAACTGTTAACTTAAGTATTTTCGCTAACACTTATTAATGTAAGAGCGGTCAGAGAATTTTTTGATATTTCTTTTGCCTATACAAATCATTGGGCTTGACATTTTGAGTATGATTTATCAGTTACCTTCTACTTGATATTACTGAGAATAAACAAATGGGATAAAGTTAAGTTGCATTCAAATGTAGTAATTTACCTACAACACTTTAAAATGTAGTAATTTAACCTTTTGCTGTAAGTATTTTCTCTTTGGATGTAGCTTAAATTCGGGGTTTTTCTTTGAGATAAAAATAGGTTAAAAAGATAACAAGATTTTTATTTTACTCAAAATACTCTGTTAGAAGCGCCGCAAGGAGCAACTACAGAACTTGACCATTACGGTCAGGCTTACGCTAACAGGACTCAGTACTGACCCCGATGTTAAAAAACAAAAAGAAAAAAAAATCTGTAAAAAAACAGCAAAAACCAGAAACTCCAACCCTTAGTCTTAAAGAAAAGTTAGCTCAAAAGCGTAAGGCTGCAAAAGCACGAAAAGAATTAACTAGTCTGCTAAGTACCGCCATTGGTGGCGGTGTTTTTTTAGGGGTGATACTTTTTCTGGTGGCTGGAATAAAGTTAGCACTTCCTGGGATGATGGCGGTGATAGTACTAACCCTTTCCTATAAGTATCCATTTCCGGCGTTGTATGCTTTCATAATTTATGTACCTTTTGGGGGAACTATTGTTTACTTGTTGGGTAACTCTCCAGTCTTACAACTAGCCAAAGACGGTTTTTATCTTCCCGCCGTAATTGCAATTTGGCAAAATACCCGCAAGCAAAGAATGCCTTTTCTGATTCCCCAAGGAATTAAAACACCTTTATTTATTTTGTTAGGTTTGTGTTTGCTGACTTTGTTATGCGTTAATGGTTTGCAGCAAATTAGTCCTCCTCCACCCAAAGCTTTTGCACCCCCGACTAAAGAAATGCCTTTGGGTATGGGTATTTTAGGTTTAAAAGTATTCTTAGGTTATTTACCCTTAATTACTTGTGGATATTATCTGATTAAAAATAAGCGAGATTTTTTATTTTTATCGCGCTTACAAGTTTCTTTAATTCTCACTTGCTGCATATTGGGACTAATTCAACGGGTCATGTTGGAAGTTGGGATATGCCAAGGTACAAGGGGAGTAGTGGGGGGAGCATTATTCAAAGCAACTCTTGATGCGCGATGTTTTATTGGTGGTTCTTTAGTTTTTAGCCCGGGTTTTATGATTCGTCTTCCGGGTACTTTTGTTGCTCCTTGGCAATGGGGATGGTTTTTAATTTCCAGTACATTTTTTACCTTTGCAACTGGTTTTAGTGACCCTTCTATTCTGTGGCGCATTTTTAGTTTGGGGTCTTTGGCATTGGTATTTGTTAATGCTGTAATTTGTGGTCAGAGAATAGCTTTAGCATTAGTACCAACTTGTTTTATTTTATTATTATTATTGACTGGTCAACTTTCCAGCCCTAAAAGATTTATTCCTATAATGGTTGGACTAGTGTTAATTTTGGGAGGTGCTATGGCCAGTAATCCCGAAATTATTCAATCTAGTTTAGATAGTTTTATTGGTCGTTGGGAAGCTTCACCACCTTACGAGTTTATTACTAATCAGTTTCACGAAGTATTACATTTTTTAGATCGAGATGGAACTCCCTTAGGTATAGGTTTAGGTAGAGCTACCAACTCAGCGAGAGTATTAGGTAAAACTAAACTTCTAGAAACTTATTATCCTAAAATCATGTACGAAGTAGGAGTATTTGGGGCTTTAGGATTTCTTGCATTAGTAACAACCCTGACAATTATTTGCTTTCGGACATATCGTTCCATAAAAAACCGTATTTTCCGTGGTTACGCAGCAGCTTTATGGGTGTTTATATTATTTATTAGTTACAACACTTACTACTATCCTCTAGATGTTGATCCAGTAGCTGTTTATTACTGGTTTTTCGCAGGGATTCTGTTGAAATTACCAGAAATAGACAAAATAGAAAAACTTAAAGAAGAACAAGTACAACCAGAAAAAAATCAGAAGAAGAAAAGGAAGAAAAATTTCAAATAATTATTCAATTTCATGAGTGTAAAGTTTAAAACTTATTCTTAAGACTCTAAATCAATAAATCTAAATTAAAAACTCTAAGTAAGAGACCCAAACCCCAAAAATATAAGTTAAATAATTTAAGTATTGAAATAATATCTTAAAATTTTAAGTTTATAAATTTGCATTTAGTAATTAAAATTCAATAATTAAAAGAATATGAATTTACCATTTATATCTGTAGTAATACCAACATATGGTCGTGAGGAAGCGTTAAAAAATAGTATTCTCGATGTTATCAAACAAGACTATCCGAAATTTGAAGTTTTGGTTGTAGATCAAACGCCAAATCATCAGCCAGAAGTTCAATCTTTTTTAGAAGAACAAACAGCACTAAATAAAATTAAATGGTATCGCTTGAATTGGGCTAGTTTACCTGGAGCTCGTAATTATGCGGTAAGGCGTTCAATAGGTGAGATTATTTTATTTATTGATGATGATGTCGAACTGGAATCCGAATTTTTAGCAGCTCACGCAAAAAACTATATTGATAAACCCCAAATCGGAGCAGTTGCTGGAAGAGTTTTTGACCGAATGAAAATAGCAGACTCAGCTGAAGGGAAAACTCAGGGAGATAAAGAAACTGCTTATAAAACAATAGAATATTTACCCCCTCAAGCAATGGATCCTGGTATTGCTTGGTATTACATTGATTTAGTACATACAATCAAACCCCAGCAAGTTTTAACAGCAAGGGGTTGTAACATGTCATTCCGACGCGAAATATTTACTGACCATGGGCTTAAATTTGATGAAAGATTTCGCGGTAGTGCTGTTCGAGAAGAATCAGATTTTTGTCTGCGTTTGCGACAAACCGGATATCAGATTTGGTACGACCCAGAAGCACATTTAGTACATTTGGGAGAGGAAACTGGTGGTTGTCATGATATTAGTATGCGTTCCCTCAAGTATCAACTAACTTTTTATCATAACCATTTTTTGATGGGTTTAAAAAATCTGAATATAAGTCAAGCACTTCGTCTCTATGCAAGGTTATTTGATTGTCATGTTCTTGGACGTCCTCCCTGTCATAAAAGTGCTTCACCAATTAAAATCCTTACTCGCTTTATCTTTTATGTTTTGGGTTTTATGAAAGCATTAGGGACTTATATTCAATCGTTATGGAATGATGGTCAAATATACACTAATTTGGATCGAGAATATGCATAACCAAAATATTGTCTATCTAAATTTGTATTCATTTTGCTACATCATTGATATGACTATTTTTAGTAATTAATAAATTAGAAAATTAAATAAATACAGGACTTACGCAAGTGTCACAATTGGTGGTTGGTGCGTGACGCTATAAGTCTGATTCTTACGTTCAGATATTTTCACAGCGTCACACACCCTACAGGAAAAATATGCCAGTTGCGTAAGTC
>NZ_JASJDK010000134.1 GCF_030065675.1 Mastigocoleus sp. MO_188.B34
AGCCTCGTTTAACTTAATATTTTCTGTTTGCTATGGAGGTAATTTATGTCTAAATACCCTAAAAATAATTTATTTAGATTACTTAAGTCTAATTTTTTGGGACTATTATTACCTCTACTAGTACTAAGTAATAGCTATGGACAAACAAGAAACAAGCAGAATTATGAATTCGGATATAGTCAGGTATTTGAAAACTCTATATCTCAGACAAATAAACTTATCCAAACTCAGAAATTACAATTGGTAAAACGAGAGAAATCAAAAATATCTGAGCAAAAAGAACAGGATGAATTATTTATTTCAATCTTAGTCTTTATAGTTATTGTTATAGTTTTATATCTGTTATCACTTCGCTTGCGCCCCATGTGGTTGTCATATTTGGCAAAAGGAAAACAGAAAGAACTCAAACAACGTATAGAGGCTTTAATTAATAAGCTTTCGAACTCGGTAATTCAGGATAAATTAGATGCGATTAAAGAATTAAGAGAAATTGGTTCGCCAGCAAAAATAGCTGCTCCTGCTCTGGTCGATGTTTTACATTTTGATAACACAGAAGTGCGTTCCAGTGCTGTTGAAGCATTGATTGAGTTAGGTAATAATTCAGAAGAAATAGAGAAACTTTTATTAGCATTACTTGAAGAATCTAAAGATTATGAAGTGCGAGCTAGTGCTGCGAAGGTTTTGCTCAGATTAGGTAGTACTTCAAATCAGTTAAGATTTGTTTTACCAAGTCTTCTGGAAACCTCTGAGGATTCTAGATTGCGCTTGGATGCTGCTAAAGCATTGATTAAGTTAGGTAATATCTCTGAAAAAATTCAATCTATTTTGCTGGAACTAGCTGAAAGCAACAATGAAGATTCTCAGGTGCGTTCGGACGCGATTAAAGCTTTAGGTTCTCTAAGCAATGCTTCAGAAGAATTGCAGCTTTACTTGCTTGGGTTACTTAAAGATAAGAATGACGATATCAACGTGCGTTTGAGTGCAGCACAAGCATCGATCCAATTAAGTAGTAACCTTGAAAAGATACAATCTAGTTCGTTGAGAGATTTTAAAGATTCCGAAGATGCTCAAGTTCGTTTAGATGCTGCTCAGACATTAATTAAATTCAGCAATACTTCCGACCGGGTCAAGCTTGACTTAATAGGAATACTTGAAGATAAAGATGACGATTCCAAAGTTCGTTTGAGTGCTTCTCAAATATTAATGAAATTAGGTGAAGTTTCTGAAGAGGTGCAGCTTGGTTTAGTAAGAATCATTGAAGATTTGAGGATAAGTTTAAGTGCTGCTCAAGAATTGATGCGATCGCGTCAGATATCAGACAAACTGCGACTTGAGTTATTTTCATTACTTGAGGATAAAACTGATGAGCCGAGAGTGCGATTAAGTGCTGCTCAGATACTGATGAAATTTGGTAATGTTTCAGTTCGTCGGTTACGACAGGGACTACTTGCGTTACTCGAACATAAAAATGAAGGTTCTTGGTTGCGTTCTAATGTTGCTCGGGTCTTGGAAGATTTGGGTCATAATTCGACTACTGTTCCCACAGGTACAAATAAGTCGGTGTAAAATAAAAAGAAGCATATGTCCTATTATGCCCTTCAACTTTAGCTGCGGCTAACGGACACGCCTAATTTACATTATGTTACATAGTTGTATTTAATTACGCCTACCTAATTAAGTGAAGTTTATCGCGGCTAAATACAAGAATAAAACATTCAAAAATCAAATATTTACATGGTTAAATTCCTCAGTCTAAAAGCCAAAAAAGCTAATAAAAGCATCAGGATAGATACATACAATATTCTAGTTGTGCGTTGCTCCCTGAGTAATATTTCTCGGTAGGAAATTTTTTGGTTTCGGATGAGAAAGACGGCTTGTGGACTAAGTATTGAGGGTAATGCTTTACTTAGTAAAAGTCTAAAAATAACATTAATACTCCATAACTTTTTGCGAATAGGAGCTTGATTATACTGCCAAGGATAGCCAATTTGCATTAAACGAATCAAAGCTTTGATATCGGGAAGTCGTAAAGATTCATATTGTTCTAAGGCGTTAGAAAGATTGTTGTCATTGCTTTCCAGTGCATCATTAAGAATACATACATCTTCTAATGCTGAGTTTACACCTTGTCCGAGGTCTGGTGGAAAGCTATGTATCGCATCTCCTAAAAGAACTATAAATGCTTTCTCATGATTTAATTTGGAATAAAATCCACAACAGTATTGAGGAGTAGGAAAACTACCACCTTCACTTGTAGCAAATCTTTGGGCTTCTTGGGGAGAAATTATTTTATCTATGGGTATTTGTGGAAATGATTTATTTAAAAAATCATACATTTCCTCACCATTTTTCAGTTCCCAAATTTTATGGTTTGGTTTGGTAATAATATTTGCGCTACGACACTCATCTGGATTTTGTAGGGGTAACAAACCTGTTTCCCGAACGGGTCAATTATATCGAGTGATATGGGGTATTTTTTGTTTGGACTTTTCCAAACTGTTTGCATTACTTCTTTTTTTTAGATCCAGAATCACCATTACTATTACCATTAATTTGACGGTGACTGGCAGCCTGGGCTAATAAAGACTCGGCAAAAGCTACAGCATCTTGGGCTGATTTTCCACCGGCTAACTGTGCGAGTTCGTCCCGGCGTTTATTGATATTATCTAAGGTTTTCACCCGCACTACAGTGCGCTGTTCGCCATTACCGTTGGTTTCTTTTTTACCTTTAGATTGATTTACAACTTGTTTTTCTACGCGAAAGTGACGGTCAGCCATAGCCGCAACTAAAGGTTGGTGAGTGACACATAATACTTGCTGTTGTTGGCTGAGTTGATGGAGTTTTTCCGCGATCGCTTGAGCTACTCTTCCAGAAACACCAACGTCAATCTCATCAAATACCATGGTTTCCGCTGTGTCAGTTTGTCTTAAACAAGCCTTGAGGGCGAGCAAAAAGCGACTCATTTCCCCACCAGAAGCAATTTCCGTTAATGGTTGCAAAGGTTCACCGGGGTTGGGACTAAACAAAAAAGTAATTTTATCAGCACCATTAACTGATGGGGAAGTAGGTACAATCTCAACCTCAAACTTGACTTTATCCATCGCCATCGGTTTGAGTTGTTTGAGTAAGCGTGACTGGAGGTTAGCCCCTGCTTTTTGGCGCAACTGGGTTAGCTGTGCGCAGACTTTAGTAACCTTTTCTAAAGTTTGGTTTTCTTGCTTTTCTAAATTTTCAATTGATGATTCGTCGTCATTGAGTTCATTGAGTTCGCTTTGGATGTTTTCGTAATGGGCGATCGCATCGGCTAAACTTGGACCATACTTGCGACAAATCAGCTTTAATTCCCGAATTCTTTCTTGCACTTCGTCTAAACGTTGGGGATCTGCTTCTAAATTTGCACCATAGTTATTAATTTCTCGGGACACTTCCGCGATCGCAGCTTGAGCATCCCTAACTAAATCTAATAGATATTGCAATTCGCTGTCATATTCCACCATTTCATTTAAGGTGGTTTCACTATCTCCCAACAGGTCAGTTGCAGTGGGTGCTTCACCATCATCATTTTGATACAATGCCTGATAGATGTTGTAACTCATTTGCTGCAACTCAACCACATGATTGAGACGTTCCTGTTCCTGGAGCAATTTTTCCATTTCCGAAGCTTCAGTTAAATTTGCTTCTGCTAATTCTTTGGCTTGGTAGGTAAGCAAATCTAATTTTTGCAGCCGTTCCCGTTCGGAAGTACGACGTTTTTCCAGGGCTGAATGTACTTTCTGATAATCGCTAAAAGCTACAGCAACCGCTTGACGTTGTTGAATTATTGAATCACCACCATAAACATCCAACCATTCCCGTACCTGTGCGGACTGTCCCACTTGAACGCTTTGTCCTTGAGCGGTAATTTCTACTAAACGTTCCCTTAAAAGGTTCATTAACTGGCGATTAACTAAAACCCCATTTACTCGGGAGCGACTGCGGACATTATTACTAGTAGTTGTTATTTCACGACTAATGACAACATAATCTTCATCAACCAAATCAATTTCTTGTTCCGTCAACCAAGCAGCTAATGAAGAATTAATTGTAAAGGTACCTTCCACCATCGCCCGATTTGTTCCCGTGCGAATCACTCGACTTGATACCTTTCCACCCAATACTGCATCAATCGCATCCAGAATAATCGATTTTCCCGCTCCAGTTTCACCGGTTAGAACATTTAGCCCCCTGTAAAACTCCAGTTCTAATTTATCAATCAGAGCAAAGTTTTCGATTCGCAATAGAGATAACATAAGTCAAAAAGAACGAAAAATCTGATAGGAAGTAGGCGAAAGGTTTACACTAACATTTTCCAAATTAGTCAAATTCCAGTTTATTCAAGTTCAAATTTATTTAAGTTCAAATTTATTTAAATTCCAATTTATTTAAATTCAAGCTATTTAATTTCCGGTTACTTCAATAATTACAGCTTGTAAAAGATCTAAAAATATGGGATATACCCCCTTCTGAACCAATTTTTTTATTACCATTGAATCAGTATGCCGCTTTCGGGCAAACAAACATAGTTTAGTTTGAATTTATTAAAGATTTAAACCAACCATTGTTTTTTATTTGGGTAATTGGTAATAGGTAATGGGTAACCCATAGGATATGTTCAAAGTATGATTGTGAGTGCACCAACGAGATTTGACCTAACCCCTTAACAAAAAGGAACCGGGTCAAAGTCCTCCTTCCCAAAGGAGATTTAGGAAGATCGTAACTTAACCATTACTTTGAGAACATGCCCCAATATAGTACGCCAAACCCCCGAAATCTTAATCCCCAGGATAGTGGGATAAATTGAATGAAATTGTTACAATACTTAACATAATGTTAACTCCGATGCAGTGGTAAGCCCATGAACCCCAATACAGTCCCCCCAACCTCCAAATCGAGTCAGGATAATAGTCGCAGTGGTACACCCCCAAACCAAAGCGGATTGTCAGTTGCGGGTGTTGTACCGGAAAATGGCGGACTACCTCCCCATACAGTGGATGTATACGCGAGAGAACAAACCCCAAAATCGAAGCTTTTACCCAAAACAGCTAACGAACCTGAGGGTTTACGTTATAGTGCTCAGCAAATAGCTGCTTTTTACAAGGGTAAACCTGCAGAAGTATTTAAGCGTATCTTGAATGTTTTGCGTCCTACATTTGGTTTTGTTTTGAGTTTGTGGTGGGATCGCACAAGGGGCTTTGATATCAAAAATGATGCTCGTCGTGCTATTCGGTTGCGGGAAATCCTTACCCTGCTCGGACCTGCTTATATTAAAATTGGTCAAGCTGTATCTACTCGACCGGATTTAGTCCCTCCGGTATATTTAGAGGAACTCACTCGACTACAAGACCAGTTACCTGCTTTTGATAATGAAATTGCTTATCAGTTCATTGAAGAAGAATTGGGAGCAAAACCAGCCGAGATATATTCGGAACTATCTCCAGAGCCAATAGCAGCTGCTTCTCTGGGTCAGGTTTATAAAGGTAGACTTAGAACAACTGGTGAAAAAGTCGCAGTTAAGGTTCAACGTCCGGACTTAAGGGAAAGTATTACTATTGATTTATATATTCTGCGGAAAATAGCTGCATGGGCGCAGAAAAATATTAAAATTATCCGTAGTGACCTGGTCGGTATCCTCGATGAATTGGGAGAACGCATCTTTGAGGAGATGGACTACATCAATGAGGGTGAAAACGCCGAACGTTTTTTTGAGTTATACGGTCACATCAAAGATATATATGTACCGCAAATCTACTGGGAATATACCAATCGTCGTGTGCTGACGATGGAGTGGATTGACGGTATCAAATTAACCCAAACTGCCGAAATTAATGCTCAAGGAATAGATGCTCGCTATTTGGTTGAAGTAGGGGTGCAGTGTTCTCTACGTCAATTGCTTGAGCATGGGTTTTTCCACGCCGATCCTCATCCAGGTAATTTGCTAGCGACACCGGATGGTAAATTAGCTTACCTCGACTTTGGGATGATGAGTGAAGTTCAAGCACCCCAAAGATACGGTTTAATTGAAGCGATCGTTCACGTGGTCAACCGCGATTTTGATGGTTTAACCAAAGATTATGTTAAGTTAGACTTCTTATCGCCGGATACAGATTTAACCCCAATTGTTCCAGCATTTGCAAATGTATTTGCTGATGCTCAAGGTGCAAGTGTTGCAGAATTAAACATTAAGAGTATTACTGACGATTTATCGGCGTTAATGTATGAGTACCCTTTCAAAGTTCCACCTTACTACGCATTAATTATCCGCTCTTTGGTGACTTTAGAAGGTATTGCTATTTATATCGATCCTAACTTTAAAGTGCTTAGCGAAGCTTATCCCTATGTTGCTAAACGCTTATTAACTGACCAAGCACCAGAATTAAGAGCATCTTTGCAAGATTTACTGTTTAAAGAAGGTAGTTTCCGCTGGAACCGTTTGGAAAATTTACTCAAAAATGCTCGTAACAGCGATGATTACGATTTGAGTTTAGCTTTAAATCAGGCTGTAGATTTTCTTTCTTCCGAACGCGGTGCTTTTATTCGTAACAAGCTTGTTGATGAAGTATTTAACGGAATTGATGCTTTAAGCAAAAGTGTGATGTATAACTTTACCTTCTTGTTACGGGAGCGGGTAGGGATAGCAGCTGTTAATCAAACACCAAAAGCGAGTACTGAGCAGCAACAAACTTTGGATCATATTAAAAGAATATTAGGAATTCTCCAACAAAGTCCTGGTTTTGACCCTGCAAAATTGGGTTCTCAAGTTGTAGAAGTTATCTTTAATCCAGGGGTACAGCGTTTGGGTCAGCAAATGACTGCGCAATTATTACAGAAGTTTATTGCTAGAGTTATTCGCGATTTGCTTGCTGAGGAAGAAGTTAATAAGCAAAAGGTTGCTCGAGCAAATTCATCAACGAATTTTTCTTTACCTGCTTCGTAAGGAATTATTCGTAATTGTCAGGGATATGACTCCTGTAAACTCGAATCAAAAATTTTTGTAGAGACGCGAAATTTCGCGTCTCTACATTTTTTGGGATAACGTAAAGTCTTTGATAAAGGGTTTTATTTTTTATAGCTAGCAACATCCTACAGATATATGTAATTTTGCTACCATATCAAGCAGATGCAAGCTTGTTAAATGTTTTCTAAATCACAATATGGATCCTGTAACAATCATTGCTAGCCGAGTTGGGGGAGCGATGCTCGCAGAAATCTCTAAAAAGTTACTTCCTGGTGTTATTCGTAAGTTCAATCCCAGCGACATAGATAAAGCAATCGAAAAAGCATTTTCAGAAGCCCAGCAGAGTGAATATAAATTATTTTATGAGTGTGAACCAGATTTTATCGAAGGATTTATCAATAAATTTCTTGAGGAAAAAGGACTTTCAGAATTACAAAAGCCTCTGAATAATGAAGCTCAACCAAATATTGATCTTTTAACTAAAATTTTTACAAAAGCAGCTTTAAATAATGACAGAATGAACAAAATCGCTCAAGATTGCGTTCATCCTTGGATGGAGATTTTTGTCAACACCTATTTTAAAAATATAGATCCTTATTTTAGATTCCAAGTCGCAAAGGAAGATTATTTTAAACAATTAGCAAACTGGTTTGATGATGTAAAATTTGCTGGAATTGCTGTAGCAGGACAAGAGGTAGAAAAATCTGAGAAACTAGAAAATATCTTTGTCATGCCAGATGTACAGGAAGATGTTACGGTAAAAAACGATTCTGTCATCGACAATGAAAAGTTATTAAATGAAATAATCTCTGATGCTTCAGTTGGTAAACGTCAGCAAGAACTATTTTTAGAACAGCGACAAAGGGCTTTAAGTAATCGTTCTGGTGAGAAGATTCTCGCTGCACAACTTTTAACCGAAAAAAACTCAAAGAAAAAAAACTCGCAAAAATTTGTTTTACTGGGCGCTCCAGGTTCTGGAAAAACCACTTTGTTGAGCTATTTTGCTGTAATGCTGGCTCAAGACGAAGCAAAAAAAGCTGAAAATCAAGAAAAATTAGGTTTAGACCCAAATGTAGATTACCTACCGATTTTAATTCGGATGCGGGATTATAAAAAGTTAGGTGAAGAGATTTTGCGGGATTTAGTTGCATTGGAGGTAAATGGTCGCGATCAGGTTGGTGAAAAAGTTTTCCAGGAAGTTTTCTCTACACTTTGTCGTTTTCATGAAACAGTTTTTGAACAAAAAGTATTGGAGTTATTAAAAGCTGAAGCTAATAATATTGATAAGTTGAGGTTACAGGAATATCGAGCAGAATTGGGCGATAAAGAAGGAGCAGTAAGTACTCTTATTGAGTTACTCAGTGATGATGATTCCTTGGTTCGTAACAGTGCTGCTTTTGCTTTAGGTGACTTGGGTAAGGACTCACAACCAGTAGTGGATGAACTTGTGAAACTTCTGGCTGATGATGATTCCTTAGTTCGTAACAGCGCTGCTTTTGTTTTAGGTAACTTGGGTAAGGACTCACAACCAGTAGTGGATGAACTTGTGAAACTTCTGGCTGATGATCATTTCTTGGTGCGTAACAGCGCTGCTCAAACTTTAGGTGACTTGGGTAGGAACTCACAACCAGTAGTGGATGAACTTGTGAAACTTCTGGCTGATGATCATTTCTGGGTTCGTAATGGTGCTGCTGAAGCTTTAGGTAAGTTGGGTAGGAACTCACAACCGTTAGTGGAACAACTTGTGAAACTTCTGGCTGATGATGATTCAAACGTGCGTAACAGCGCCGCTGAAGCTTTAGGTAAATTGGGTAAGGACTCACAACCGGTAGTGGATGGGCTTGTGAAACTTCTGGCTGATAATGATTCCTCGGTGCGTAACAGCGCCGCTAAAGCTTTAGGTAACTTGGGTAAGGACTCACAACCGGTAGTGGATGAACTTGTGAAACTTCTAGCTGATAATGATTCCTCGGTGCGTTACAGTGCTGCTGGAGCTTTAGGTAACTTGGGTAAGTACTCACAACCGGTAGTGGATGGGTTTGTGAAACTTCTGGCTGATGATGATTTCTTGGTGCGTTACAGTGCTGCTGGAGCTTTAGGTAACTTGGGTAAGGACTTAAACAAGGTTCTTCCTCAAGTTGTCCAATGGTTGGAAGAAAACCAAGATAGCAAATCTATTGGTAGCGGTATTGATGTGCTGTGGAATATGGTGACATCAGAGTAGAAATTAGCAATATCAACCCTCTGGGAATTAATAGACATTTCCCGCAAATTAAATACGCGTCACCCAAAATTCTTGTAGAGACGCGCCATGGCGCGTCTCTACATTTTTTGGAATAATGCAACACATTAACTCACTCATTCTCCATTTCCTTTCCCCTCCATTCTCTTGAAATAAATTTACTCCTCCACATGCTTAACAAAACATCTAATTACTAATTAATTTGTAAGGTTATTTGATAATTAATTAGGTTTTAAAATCCAAACAATTTAAAATATTAAAAACATTAATTTTTATTACGATAAATACAGAAAACATTTGTAGTCTCAACGTATTCAGATCCATAATCATCAGGGATCCAAAATATATACATCAAAAATAGATTAAATATATCTATCATTACAAAGCAGATAATTCTGATAAAATCCTCCTATAGTTGCTTCAATATTTTTCTCCTTTGTAGTCAGAGACAGACTATTCAATTGCACCAAACAAAATCAGTATATACACTGAGGCTAGGTGAAAATTGGTACTGGAAAATATCTAAATGGATAGTAACAAAGATGACAAGAAAGTAAATTAAAAGCCTTTTTTGTTTCTTGAATGTGAAATGTTTTATGCTCTGCTTTCAGATAGAAATTATTTATCTTGAGCTAGAGTCAAGAATTCCCATTGATAAGGTATTGGAAAAAAGTAAGAATAACTAGTATTTGGATGGCAATTATTAATGATAAAGCTATCCTCATTCTTGTTATGATTTTTCGATTGCCCCATAAGTAATTTCATAACCACCCACACAGTGAAGGATAATCTGGTGAATTTTCATGTCTGAATTAATTCAAGCAGTTCTCGATAGTGAAGATAGAAATGATTTGCGTAACTTAGTCAGCGAGTTACGCCAACAAGAACAGGGGTATTTACTGCGTAACGATATTCTGAATCTTTTTGATGAGTATTGTTCTAAATATCAAAAGCCTGAAAACTTTTTTAACTACTCTAATTTAGGTAAATTAATTTACTATACGCAAGAAATTATTCATATCAGGGAAGAATCGACTCTTTGCTTTATTATTCGTCCCAAAATTGCATCTGAGGAAATCTATCGACTGACAGCAGACTTGAAAGTTGAAGAGATGACAACTCAAGAACTGCTTGATTTACGCGATCGCTTTGTTGATAAGTACCATCCTAACGAAGGAGACCTGCTAGAGTTAGACTTTGGACCATTTTACGACTATTCGCCAATGATTCGCGACCCCAAAAATATTGGTAAAGGGGTACAGTTTCTCAATCGCTATCTTTCCAGTAAGCTCTTCCAAGACCCCAACCAATGGTTAGAAGGTCTCTTTGATTTCTTACGCTTGCATCAATACAATGGCATTCAACTGCTAATTAACGATCGCATTGCTTCTCAGCAGCAATTGTCAGAACAGGTAAAAAAAGCGATTGAATTTGTCAGTCAGCGTTCTGAGGACGAAAGTTACGAAGTATTCCGTTTCCCCTTACAAATGATGGGGTTTGAACCAGGATGGGGAAACACTGCTGCAAGGGTGCTGGAAACCTTAAATATTTTAGATGAACTAATCGATTCTCCCGATCCCCAAACCCTAGAAGCTTTCATCTCTCGGATCCCGATGATTTTCAAAATCGTCTTGGTGTCCGCTCACGGTTGGTTTGCTCAAGAGGGAGTGTTAGGAAGACCTGACACCGGAGGACAAGTGGTTTATGTTTTAGACCAAGCCAAGAGTTTAGAAAAGCAATTACAAGAAGATGCAATTCTTGCTGGTTTGGAAGGCTTAAATGTCCAACCTAAAGTAATTATTCTGACTCGTTTAATTCCTAATAGTGACGGTACCCTGTGTAATCAACCTCTGGAAAAAGTCCATGGGTCAGAAAATGCCTGGATTTTACGCGTACCTCTAAGGGAATTTAATCCTAATATTACCCAAAATTGGATTTCCCGTTTTGAATTTTGGCCTTATTTGGAAACCTTTGCAATCGATGCTGAAAAGCAATTATTAGCAGAGTTTCAAGGTAGACCAGATTTAATCGTTGGTAATTATACCGACGGTAACTTAGTTGCTTTCTTATTAGCGCGGCGTTTGGGAGTTACCCAGTGTAATGTCGCCCATGCTTTAGAAAAATCTAAATACTTATTTAGTAACTTATATTGGCAAGATTTAGAAGATAAATATCATTTCTCCTTGCAATTCACTGCTGATTTGATTGCAATGAATGCTGCTAACTTCGTAATTAGCAGTACCTATCAAGAAATTGTTGGAACTCCCGATAGTATTGGACAATATGAGTCCTACAAATGTTTGACTATGCCCGAGTTATATCACGTAGTCAACGGTGTTGAGTTATTCAGTCCTAAATTTAATGTTGTTCCACCAGGGGTGAACGAAAGTTGCTTCTTCCCTTACAAAAATAGTCAAGAAAGAGTCCAGAGCGATCGCCAAAGAATGGATGAAATGCTTTTTACCTTAGAAGACGAAAGTCAAATTTACGGTAAATTGGACGATCCCACAAAGCGTCCTTTATTCTCCATGGCTCGTCTTGATCGCATTAAAAACATCACCGGGTTAGCCGAATGTTTTGGTAAGAGCAAAGAACTCCAAGAACATTGCAACTTAATTTTAGTTGCGGGTAAATTGCGGGTTGAAGAATCAGGTGACAATGAAGAGCGGGACGAAATTGTCAAACTCTACCGCACAATTGACGAATACAATCTCCATGGGAAAATCCGTTGGTTGGGTGTTCGTTTATCTAAAAATGATTCCGGTGTGGTCTATCGAGTAATTGCAGACCGTCAAGGAATATTTGTTCAACCAGCATTATTTGAAGCCTTCGGTTTAACAATTTTGGAAGCAATGATTTCCGGTTTACCAACCTTTGCAACTCAGTTTGGTGGTCCTTTAGAAATCATTCAAGACAAGAAGAACGGCTTTTATATTAATCCCACAAATTTAGAAGAAACAGCAGCAAAACTTGTCGAATTTGTCACTAAATGCGAGCATAATCCTAGCTACTGGGAAGAAATTTCTCAAAAGGCAATTGAACGGGTTTACAGTACTTATACTTGGAAAATTCACACTACTAAATTACTCTCATTAGCAAGAATATACGGATTTTGGAATTTCAACTCTAAAGAGAAACGTGAAGATTTACTGCGCTATTTAGAATCTTTGTTCTATTTGATTTACAAGCCAAGGGCGCAAAAGCTTTTAGAACAACATCAATCTCGCTAATTGATTTTTGAATTTGAGAACTAATAAAAACCTGTGAGTAAATAAATCAGGTAGTACGGGTACGTTCTAAATCAGAGCTAATTTACCAATAATCCTGTGTTGTGGAATTACACATAATAAAAGCAGAGACGCAGCATTGCTACGTCTCTTTTTTTCACAAAAACTAAATAGTTTATGAGGGTTATAAGACTATTTTGTCGAACAAATAACATTTTAGAGATGCGACAGATACTGCATTAGCCTCTGTCACATCTCTACAAAAAAATTTATGCTTATCTGAAATATATTAGGTTCAAAGGTTGTTTGAAATTACAAGCTTAGAAGTTATAAGTTTAAACTTTAAAAGTTAAAAGTGATGACAACTTAAGTATGTGAGTTAAGTGTGTAAGTTAAATGTGTGAGTTAAATGTGTGAGTTAAATGTGTAAATTATAAGTGTTTATAAGTGAGGGAGGAACCAGACATATTTTGATCTGTCCTGTGAAGCCTTACGGCGAATAGCTTCTCATTGAACGCATTAAGGAGCAACTGCGCACAATTCTGCTATATGAAAGTTCAGAGATGAAAGTCAAATATGAAAATTCAAATATCAGACAGGATAATAGAAAATCATTCATAATTAGTTGTCAATTACTGATAACACTTAGTACAAAACTTATAAATTCATAACCTATATATTAACAACCTATAAATTCCTAAACAATAATTAAGTTTATTGTGATAAAGCTCGCCATGTTTTATTCCCAACAACTCCATCTACTCCTAAATCGTGTTGATTTTGGAAGGCTTTCACAGCAGTTTCTGTTAACGCTCCAAAAATACCATCTACGCTAATAGCATAGCCATTATAAATTAATAATCTCTGTAAAACTTTGACGGAAATACCTCTATGACCAAAATGTAAAGTAGGCAAAAAATTTCTATTTGCTGTTGTTGAAATTGCATTATTTAATCTTCCAAAACCTCCAGTTTCCTCATATCTGAATCGGTGATGGAGAATCATTTGGGAATATAATTGATTATTTCTCCTTGGTGAAATATTTTTTAGCCTACTTGATGCAAACAACAGTTTTAAAGGCGATCCTTCCTCACTTCTAGATACTCTCATGACTAACTTTAAAGACTTTGTTTTACCACAAGAAAAATTGGAATAATTAATCTTCCTCATTTTCATTTTTACTGCTTGCGATTTGGAGAAACATGTAGAAGCCAACTTTTCCCGAGTTTTTTCCAAAATCTCTTCTTTTGTTAAGACTAACTTTGGTGCTGTATCTGAATACATCTTATTCGACTGCATAAATTCTGGTGGTGTAATTTGAGCAGTTGATGCTTCTTGGGACATCTGTTGATGATTATTATTCTTTTGTTTTTCAAGTTGAACTAGTTGCTGTTTTAGTAATTGGGGTAAAGGTAATTGTCCAGTTTTTAAGCTGCTTGTAATCAGTATACTAATATAGTTCATTGTGTGTTGTTTTACTCATGCCCGTATTTCCCTCACAGTTGAAAAAGCTGTGATTTTAGAATCGAATATGGCTGCTGTTTACAAAAATGTCGCGATTATTTTTACAAAAGATGTATAATCATACGTAGCCTCCCAGGAATAAAAAATCACATATTTTTACTGCAAAATGTTGCGCTCAATGTATGGAACAATGACGCAATCTTTGTCAAACGAAAGGGAGATTTTCACTGTTACGGTGTCAGATGTCTCAGATCTAATCTTAGTTTGACTATTTGAATCTTATTATGCTCTGTGCAATTCTAGTTTGTTATTAGCGGTAGATTTGTAGTTCCGATTACCCATCGTTGTTGTAATCGCAAATAAAATTGCCCCTGGAAAATATATTTTACAAATATTGCTTATATAGTAAGTAAAACACTGATTATTAATACAAATCCTGATAATAAGAAAAAATTTCCACAATTTAGGTTCGCTGGGGATATGTGCTCAAGATATTGACTCGAGCATGCACTGTTTTGATAAATAGCTCGGGAGTCTCAAACAAACAGGGTTCTACTTCTTTTAGCTTTAATCTTTTTAGCTTTTGTAAGCCCTCAAGCAAATTCAATATACTAAATCGAATACAATAAATCAAATATATACAAAGATATAAAAATAAGTCTAAAAATCTTAGATGCGCATTGGAAACACTGGTCGTCTTGTTAGTGCAAACCTTAATCCCATACCTAATAAGATCCTGACTCTAAAAAGTAGTACTTTTAACGCGATAAAAGATATTTTTATCGCGTTAGTAGAGAAAATATATTGGTACGGAGCAACAAACGAGTTAATACAATGTCAAAACAATGCTGTTGTCCGCACAGTATTGTATTAATCGTTCAATTAGTAAGTTCTCGCCAAGTTATTGGACCAACGATCCCATCTGGGATAAGACCTCGTTGTTCTTGGAACGCTTTAACTGCTGTTTCTGTAACTGCTCCAAAGGAGCCATCAATACTAATAAAATAGTTATTTGATAACAATAAACGTTGTAATACTCTAACAGCGCTACCAGAACTGCCAAATCTTAGGGTGGGTAAACTCATTTTTATCCTCGCTGTGTTTATATGTTTTAGATTGTTGCTTGTACAAAATGTATTGTTAAGCCAATTTTGAAAGTTTATTTACTCTTCAGTATCAAAACTACAAATGATACTTAGTACTTTTCGGAATATAATCATTACTCTTTGGCTTAAAAATAGCCAACTCAGAAAGATGGCAAAAAAAATAAAAATTACTGATAGAGCTTAGTATAATTATTTTGAGGAACAGTGAGTAATCTTAGCATTTGGCAAAGCCTACCGTAATTACTTCATGGTGTTAAGCAAAATTAATCAAAGAATTATCAAAGCCTATTTCCAACAAACTAACAGCGGGATTAGCAAGTCTCTTCAGACTAAAGTTACCTAATGTTTTGAAATTAAGAGTTACGAAAAATATAAAGTTTTAAATGAAAAGAATATAGCAATCGTATTTTATTTATGAACAGGTCAATCCTGGAGAGAGCTTGCAGAGCCTGCGGCGTCGGCGTTAGCTTCTGCAACCTCTCTACAATATTTATTTTCGAATGATTTAGGATTGCTATATTAATTTGTTTTACTAATTCCCATAAGCTATAGCCTTACTATTTTAAGTTAGGAAATTTTCTTTTCTCTATTCCCCACTCCCTTTTTAACAAAATATAATGTCCTCAGCAGGAAAAGCACGACTACATATAGCACTTCCAAATCATTTGTAAGCATTAAATATCATTGCTATGTCTGAATGATTTTGAATTATTCTCAATAATTTTTCTTTATTTATTTATTTATTTCAGAACTTACCCAACGGAGATTTGTCATTGCGACCGAAACGCAGTCTAGGGTTAGCGCTTAGCGGTTAGCGGCGAAAGACGCACCTACGGTGTTTGCACGCATCCTGCGGATGAACACGTAGTGCGTCCAAACGTGTAAGCGCGCCCTGCGTGGCGTTAGTCAGAGGCTTTGCCTACGCCGCAGGTTCTAGCGTACCGGATCCGTAGGTAGCAGTTCCGGATCCGTAGGTAGCGCAGCTATAGGTAATGACGCAATTACGTTAATTTTGCGTAAGTCCTATATTTATTATTTTTTAAGACTAAAGCTATAGATATATTACTTACCCACTGCTATTGACAAATAATTAGTTAATGTACATTTGGGCGGGTTGAAAGTTGACTACGTGAGTGAGTTGAAAGACTCAGAGACTGTTTCAGCACCCCTTCATGATTTGGACGGGTTGAAATCTAATATGCAAGACTTGTCACTCAACACAAAATATAATTCCAAGACGGATTACAAAGCCTACAAACACTATGGCTCTAATTTTGATTTAGACAAAAGTCTTGATAAAATACTAGAAATTTAGCTTGAAGTTAATTTCAAGCTTTACTACTCACCGTTCGCGTACTAGACATTAAGAAAAAATACTTAATCAGTCCTCGATCAGCTAATTTATAGGTCAACTTCAAATTACAATCAAAAAGTCAATCAGAATATATACTTATTGATATGTAAGGAGATAAATGGATGACAAGTAGCCCAGATCTGTTTATTGATTCTAAGTAAGTATTATTGACAATTGCTACCGTTTTTTGTTGATTATATTGTTTGAAAATGAGTATCTTTACTCATATCTTCATACGCGAACGGTGAGTGACTAAATTTAAGGTGGGTTGAAAGGTAAGGCAGAGGTCTGCCCTTATTATTAAAAATGTGTCCATACTTGAACGTGACACATAATTTGTTAACGGTGACATCAATTCGTTAAATATGACACTAATCTGTTAACAGTGACAATTAATTAGTTAATGTACAACAAAAAAAGGCGACACCCGGATTCGAACCGGGGGATAAAGGTTTTGCAGACCTCTGCCTTACCACTTGGCTATGTCGCCCCACTAAAAAAGTTGCTATTATGCAAAAAAATACTCTGTTGCGATAATTTTTTTAAAATTTATCGTAACTATTGACTCGAAATATTATAACGCTATTAGCATCTTTTGACAATATCGTAATATTACTAAAACAAATAGAAAACTTTTTTACCCATAAAAAATACTTTTTTTGATGAGAAGTATAAGGTATGACTTGTTGTGATTTACCAAAACAATTACCTTCCCAGCAAGTACATAACTATAGTCAGGATAGCTCAGATATCACAAATATAAGAATTAAGAACCTTTAACTTATATCTGACTTACCTTAAAATTCTCGTTGACTAGGGATCGTGTTTTATAACCAGTGCCAAATGGAAGGGACGATCACTGATTAAATTTCATACAAAAAAACAGTACTTATACTGATGGAAGTATCAAAAGTATTGGTGATATTTAAATAGTCTTTTTTCTGGATTTGTGTATTTTTATTATTTCCAAGTGTTTAATAAGTATTTTCAGTTTTGCAATATCCAGTATAAAGCTCTTTATTAGCGCAATTTGATGCTTATCAATATTAATTAAGCAATTTCCCAGCAGTTTTTTCCAAGAACAATTTAGGGAAACAACTAAAAGACCCCGAAAAAATTAAGTCTTACAGGAAAAGAGAATTTCAGTGGATCAAAAACTTGATCAGTTCAAGTTACTTTGCTGGGTTTTATCAACCTAATCTACAGTAAATACCACTTGAAGAGTAAGAAGTATTTTGTTACTCTCAGTAATTCAAATAACTAGTCTTTTTTTTACTAACATTCTATGTAATTACATTATCTCCCAAATTAAAATTCTATAGTTGTCTCAGATTACATCATATTTGAGGTATCATGCCAACAACACCATATAGATATATCATCTATATATCTATATAAATTTTGTGCTATAAGTTACATTATGTAATTAAGATTGATTGTGCTTAATGTTTCGCTGTATAGTTTTTTAAAATCAAGATAAATGCTTAAATGTACCTTAAGATAGATGACATAAAATACATTGGATTAGCTCTAATGAAAATGCAATTACTTCAGTTTTTCTTAACTGTAAAAGCACAAGTCCCGGGCAATACGGAGGTATTTATTATGAAGTAAATAACCATTTATTAATAGAATAAAATAAAAGCAAAAGTTATAAGTTAAAAATGATACCTTGATTGGCATTGATTGTTGAACGATAAGGAGTAATAGGATATTAAAACGCTTACATTGTTGCCAACAAAAATGAATCAATTTTCTCCGCTATCAGTAGCACAGATAACGGATCTACATCTATTTGCAGATGAAAATCAAGCATTATTGGGTATACCCACAACCCAATCTTTTGAAGCCGTAATCGAAAGATTAGAGCAAATCGATTCCGAAATTGATTTACTATTGGTGACCGGAGATTTATCTGGTGATGGGACACCAGGTTCTTACGAAAATTTACAAGCTTTTTTCGAGCGACTTCAGATACCAACTTACTGGTTACCTGGAGATCACGATTCTGCTAAAGCCATAGACCAATACTTAAACTTGGGTTTGGTCTCGCGACGCAAGTGTTTTGAAAGGGGTGGATGGAATTTTATTTTGCTCAATTCATCTATTTCCGGTCAGGAA
>NZ_JASJDK010000135.1 GCF_030065675.1 Mastigocoleus sp. MO_188.B34
AGATTTTATTGAGAAGTCGAGAAAAATCATCCCACAATTAAACAACAACGATAACTGACGCTATTTTTGGAGACTTATTTTTATGTTTAGGGGAAATAATCAACGGCTTGTGAAGTAACTAAATTTTTATGAAAGTTTTGATTTTTTTCAGTAAATTCACTGTTAATTGAAGGATAATATAAGTAAGAGTCCGGATTCATGAAAAGGAGATCCGACTTATGAAAAAAATACTACAAAATATAACTGCAATAGCAGCATTTCTAACATTAAGTACGATAGCTTTACCTGTATTTGCTCTAGAAGTAAGCTTACTAAAAGATAACGCAGACGAAGTTTTAATCGTTCAAAGACCCCGTAGATATCGAAGATTTGGTCGATATCGCTTTAATGAGATCGAGTGTTTTACAGTTCGCCGAACAAGAAGATGGTTGCGTCAACGCTGTTGGAAATCTATATGCTTCCGAAGAGGTAGACGAATCAGATGTCGAGTTGTAAGAACTTGGAGAAGGCGGATACCCAGCAGATATAGAAGAAGAGTTTGGAGGAGAGAAATTCCTGATAGGTATAGAAGCAGGAGAGTTAGAATCTATAATTTCTCTGATGACTAGTACTGAATCACAGTTCTGAGCATACTCAAATTTTATTTGAATCTGGTTATAGAGACATCGCATGAAGATGTAAATCTTGTTTATGAAGGGATGTCAAATAATACTTGAACCAACAACTTGCTAAACGAGCAACTTCATCCAATGCACCTGGTTCTTGGAATTGATAAGTTGCTCCTGGAATTATCTCTAATTGTTTCTTGGGTGTCTGAATTTTTGTCATCGCATCTTCATTCATGGTAATTGCTGATAGATCACATCCACCAACAATCAATAGTGTTGGAGCTTGCACATAGGATAAAACCTTAGGTGTCAGACAAGTTTCTCCACTACGAGACACTAATGCTTCAACAACTGTTGGACGTTGTGCTGCTGCAAGTAATGCAGCACCTCCAGCGACACAATCACCAAAGTAACCAATTTTCAAATTATTAGTGATGGAATTATCAATTAACCAGTCCGTAATACAGATCAACCTTGTTGCTAAGAAGTTAATACTATTACGGAAATGAGCACTTCTCAGGTCGATCGCTTCCTCCTCTTTTGTCAACAAGTCAACTAATATAGTCGCAATTCCTCCACTCTGACGTAAAACATGAGCAAGATAACGATTGCGAGTGTTGTAGCAACTACTACCGCTACCATGGGCAAAGATAACTATTCCCTGGGAATCTTCAGGTAAAACGATTTCAGCCTGCAAACTAATTGAACCCAGCTTCACTGAAACTAGTTTTTCCTCAACATCCTGTACAAAATTCCGAGTCATTTAGACACCCTCTCACAAGTTTTTAATGCGTGGTTAGTATTAAAGTAATTACTTTTTAAGTCGTTAAATTTACCTCTTGCACCACAATTCTTCATATCTACACGGTAAGCATTACTGAAGATTTCTCTAGCAATTCATGTACTTGCTCGTCACTTGTTTGGGAGAAATCATCATAATACAAGCCGACAGCATAAAATGGTTCGGGAGTCGCCAAACATATTACTTCATCGACTTCTGTCCTTAATTGCTTACAGACTGTTGCTGGTGCAACAGGAATCGCTACTATTATTTGCTTGGGTTTTTGTTCTTGTAATATAGCGATCGCAGCCCGTATTGTTGAACCCGTAGCAATGCCATCATCTACAAGGATTACTGTGCAGTTACGTACATTCAGTGACGGACAATGACCTCTATAGGAACGAGCGCGCCTTCTTAATTCTCGCAGTTCTTTACTAGCAATTTTGTCAACTATCTTACTACCAATTTCCCATTCATTTAAAACACTATAATTAAGTACTCGAATGCCATTAGGTGCGATCGCACCCATCGCTAATTCCTTATGATGTGGTACGCCAAGTTTTCTGATAATGCAGATATCAAGCGGGATGTTTAATGATTTTGCGACCTCAAATCCTACTGGAACTCCACCACGAGGTACAGCCAGCACAATTGTATCTGGGCGATTTGCATAGGCTTTAAGTTTTTGAGCAAGTAGCTTCCCTGCTTTTGTACGGTCGCGGAATTTAATCGTCATTAATATCACCCCCTTAACATGAGGAGCACTGAGGTTTCTCCACAAAATGCAATTGCATGAGACAACAGCCCTGATTTTTCCCTTCAGCACTTCAAACCATCGAACTCATCTTATATTTATATAAAAAACATGAGGAACTTGTGAGGACTTACCGTATTATTCTCTCTTCAAAAAATAGCTCACAAATTCCTTAGATTTTTAGCTTAACTTTAAATTAGATAGTTTCAAAATATTATTTAATTACGAACCTACAAAACACTAATTCAAAATCATCGATTAAAAGGCATCAAGCACAAAACTTCTGGCAATTTTGATACAGGGGGTTATATGAATTATTTGACCAACCCATTCTCCGGGAAACCTAAAACCTTGGAAAGCAGTTTACTTCTTCCCTTGGTTAATGTCGTCTTGCTACCAGGGATTACATTACCCGTAATGGTTGTACGATCGCACTCTGTAGGAGTAGTAGAAGCAACAGCATTAACATCACACAAACAATTAATAATTGCTGGAGTTCGACCAGAATCGCGGCAAAGATTAGAAAAAGACCAAAAAGCTGAAATTGAAAGCTTGGAGGAAATTTATCCTGTTGCAACCTTAGCAGAGATCCAACGGGTAATACGGTTACCAATGGCAGGAGGTGTTCAAGTTATCCTTAGGGGGATAGAGAGAGTTTATATCGATAAAATACGGATAAGCAATCGCATTTGCGAAACTAATTATCACCACCTACCACAACTGCACCAAGAGGATACCTCTGAGGTGGAAGGAAAATCAGCAGCAAAGATAGAAGCATTAATCGGAGCAATCAAATCCCAATGGAGAGAAATAGCTAATTCTGATTCTACTTTTCCCCAAGAAGTTTTAGCTTTCTTACAAGACAATAATAATCCAGCTCTGTTGGCTTATCAAACTAGCATGCTTCTACCCCACGATCTCGATAAAATTCAAGGATTACTGGAAGAAGAAAATCTCGAGCAACTACTGAGGAAGGTACTTGCAGATTTGAGTCAAGAAGTAGAAGTTCAACGCCTACAAGGTCAAATTCTAGGTGAAACCAAAAAAGAAATCGATCTACAGCAACGAAAATTCTTTCTACGCGAACAATTGAAGAAAATTCAACAAGAGTTAGGGGAAGGTAGATCGGAAACTCAAGAAATTGAAGAATTACGAACCCGTATAGCCACAGCTCAGTTACCTAGTTGTGTAGATAAGCAAGCAAAACGAGAATTATCACGTTTAGAAAGAATTGGTAATGCTTCAGCAGAAGGAGGTGTGATTCGGACATATCTTGACTGGTTATTGGAAATGCCTTGGAACCAAACAGTCCAAGATAATTTAGAATTAAAAAATGCTAGAGAAGTGTTGGATGCCGACCACCACGGTTTAAATAAAGTAAAAGACCGAATTATTGAACACTTAGCAACATTTAAACTCAAACAGAATGTACCGATAAAAAAAGATGACCAAGAGGTGAAAGTTACTAACTCCGATTTTCCCAGGAGTATTGCTTTTGGTACGGTTTTATGTTTCGTCGGACCACCAGGAGTGGGTAAAACTAGTCTGGGGCGCTCCGTTGCTCGGGCTTTAGGTCGCCCATTTGAGCGTATTAGTTTAGGTGGGCTGCGTGATGAAGCTGAACTACGGGGTCATCGGCGTACTTATGTTGGTGCAATGCCAGGTCGTATTGTCCAAGCTTTACATAGATCTGGGGTAAAAAATCCAGTAATTATGCTAGATGAATTGGATAAAGTAGGCATGGACTATCGCGGCGATCCGGCTTCGGTATTACTAGAAGTTCTTGATCCGCAACAAAATTACTGCTTCCGCGACCTCTATTTAGATTTAGACTTTGACTTATCCCAAGTGTTTTTTATTGGTACTGCAAATGATTTATCTAAAGTTGCAGCACCACTACTCGATAGATTAGAAATTATTGAACTGTCGGGTTATTCTGAAGAAGAAAAATTAGCCATTGCCGAAAAATACTTGCTACCACGCCAGATTGAAAAAGCTGGACTTCCTAAAGATGCAGTGCAAATACCTTCACAAACCCTCAGGCTAGTAATTGAAAATTATACCCGCGAAGCAGGAGTTCGAAGATTAGAACAAAATTTAGGTACCCTTTGTCGTAAAGTTGCAGTACGTCATGCATCAGGTGATACTAATTCTGTAGTTATCGATCCAGAACAGTTAGAAGACTTACTGGGACCAAAAGTCTTTTTAGGAGAACAGATGCGAAAATCACCTCAATCGGGTGTCGCTTGCGGTTTAGCTTGGACTTTAGCTGGTGGGGAAGTTTTGTTTGTAGAGGCAGTGAAATTATCCCAAGGGAAAGACCTTGTGCTCACCGGATACCTGGGTGAAGTCATGGAAGAATCCGCTCGTATTGCTTACTCCTATGTTTGGTCAAATGCAGCTTTGTTGGGTATTGATACCACGGTTTTTCAAACTAATGGTCTACATATTCACGTCCCAGCCGGCGCAGTTCCTAAAGATGGACCATCTGCCGGTGTAACAATAGTCACTGCAATTGCCTCTTTGTTAATGAATTGTGCTGTGCGAACGGATACAGCAATGACCGGGGAAATCAACCTGAGTGGTGAAGTCCTTCCCATTGGTGGAGTTCGCGAAAAAGTTCTAGCTGCTCGTCGTGCTGGTATTAAGAGGATAATACTACCTCAACAAAATGCTAAAGACCTGGTAGATGTTCCAGAAGATGTTAGCACAGATCTAGAATTTATCTTTTGTGATCGCATTGACCAAGTTCTTGAAAATGCTTTGCTGCAACCAATTAAGAGTTGATAGATAATCTTATCAGTATTGCTTCTGGAGCAGATGCCGATTTCATAATTTGTTAACCAACGTACTTTCTAACTCAAAACTTCTCTCTCATCTTGGAAATTTTTTGCTAAAGATTGCTCGCATTCAGGCAAAACTTCTGCGATGGCTTTTACTAATTCACATGCTGTGAAAGGTTTCGCTAAAAATCCTTGAACTCCAGTCCCTGCAGCTTTTGCTAAAACCTCTGTAGAGACTAACCCACTCGTAGCAATAATCTTTACTTGTGGATTTATTCTTTGCAAAGTACGGATAGTAGTTGCACCGTCCATGATAGGCATCATCATATCCATTAACACAATACTAATCTTATCTTTGTGGTTAGCGTAAACAGAAATCCCTTCTATTCCATCTTTTGCCGTGAGTACTTGTAAGTTATAGTTTTCCAGAGTGGTTTTGATAATTTCACAAATTTTTGTTTCGTCATCAATTACTAAAATTACTTCTCCCTTTCCCACCAATCCTTGTAGTTCCTGTTTTTTCTCTGGGACAAGCCCCTCTTGACTGGGTAAATATACTTGAAATTGACTACCTTTTCCCAATTCGCTGGATATCTTCACAAACCCGTCATGGTTTTTAATAATACCCAATACCGTAGATAAACCCAAACCGGTACCTTTACCGACCTCTTTTGTAGTGAAAAATGGATCAAAAATTCTGTCTATGTTTTCCTGGGGAATACCAACTCCAGTATCGGCAATTGTTACCACAACATAAGGCCCAACTTTAGCATCAATATTCATCCTGGCATAACTTTCATCAACAAAAATATTCTCAGCCAGAATACTTAAAGTACCACCATCAGGCATGGCATCCCGGGCATTAACCACTAAATTCATAAATACCTGATGCAATTGGGTAGGGTCTGCTGCAACTGTCCATAGATTTCGTGGTAAATTCCTCTCTATTTCAATGAATTTGGGAAATGTTCCTTTGACAAATTGCTCGATATCCCTTAGCAAATGTTTTACTTGTACAACTGTGCGCCTAGCTTCATGACCACGGGCGAAGGACAAAATTTGCTTGACCAAGTTCGCACCCCGTTTGGCACTACTTTCTAGCATTTTCAACATTTCCTGGGAACTTCGATCCAAATTAGTCACCTTAAGAGGTAATAATTGTGAAATAGCCAAAATCGGTGTCAAAATATTATTTAAATCGTGAGCAATACCACTTGCCAAAGTCCCAAGACTTTCTAGGCGCTGAGCCCGGAGAAACTGTTTCTCTAGTTGCTTTTTCTCAGTAATATCAGTGTCAACTGTAAGGATAGATTTGGGATTTCCTAACTTATCTTTTACCAAAGTCCAACGGCTAGCAACGATTATTTCCCTACCTTCTTTAGTAATTTTATGTAGTTCACCTTGCCAAGAATGTTTATCCTTAACTATTTTTAGTGCTTCGGTTAATTCTGGTGAAATTTCTTTGTATAAAAGTTCATCTGCAACTTGACCAATTGCTTCCTTTGATGTCCATCCATACATACTTTCAGCAGCTTGGTTATAGTATATTATCTCACCCGATAAACTTCGGAGCAAAATCGCATCTGTAGTCACGTCAAGTAATGCAGCTTGTTCGGTAATTTTTTCTTCTGCAAGCTTGCGCTCGGTAATATCACTGGCAATCAATACAGCAGTTGTGGCTTTCCCTCGAACTTGATTTGGTGCAATTTGGGTTTTATAGAAGCGAGTATCACCTTGTCGGTCGGGAATTGCATACTCTATTTCTTGAACTTGTTGGGTGGTAAAAACCTGTTCTAAAACGAAATCAATGCTGGAACGTTGATCTGGGGGGAACCATTGTGTCACTAAGCTGCCTAGTAACTTTTCTTGAGATACGCACTCATTAGTACGATTTGCAAAGATAATTCTACCATTGCGATCTAGTTCATAAATATAAATAGGTGCATTGACAGTCAAAGAATGTAATTTTTGAGCTAGATCGCGGTAACGCTCTTTACTTTCTCGCAATGCTTCTTCTACTTGCTTATATTCACTGATATCCTGAGATATGCCGTAAAAACGTACAACTCTTCCTTGGGCGTCTTTATCTACTCGTCCACAAGAAAACGCATAACCAACAGTACTATCGGGATGTAAGAAGCGGAACTCTGTTTCATAGGGAATACCTTGTTCCAAGGCTGCTTTAGTAATTTTATTAACCCTTGTTCGATCAGCAGAATGAACAAATTGATTTGCTACTTCTATATCGGGTATTGGGCTATCTTGATTTAAATTAGTAAATCGATAAAATTCTTCTGACCACCATTTCTCACCGGTATTTAAGTCCCACGACCAACTTCCCATCTTTGCAACTCGTTGTGCTTCCTGTAGCAAAGCCTCAGTACGCCGGAGCTTTTTTTCTACCTGTTTGCGTTTAGTAATATCCCGAATAACCGCAAGTAAACCAATTTTATTTCCACTATTATCTTGAAGAAAACTAATTGATAACTCTACATGAATTTCTTGACCATTATTTTTAATATGAATATTTTCTCCTTGCCACCACCCTTGTGTTAATAAAGCATCTTGGGCTAAGTATTTATCTTCATCATCGACCCATTGATACTTATAAATTTCTTCTAAATGCCGACCAATAAATTCATCTGCTTCAATATCGTATAGTTGCTCTGCTCGTCTGTTTAAATAAACGACGTGATGTTCGTTATCAATAGCGATTACTGCATCACTTACATGGGCGAGAACATTTGCCTGAAAGTTAATTTGAGCTTCTATTTGAGAGCGGACTTTAATTTCCTGTTTACAACAAATTTTTGCTTTTTTAAACCTATTAACTTGCTTTTTCAACTCGGAGCGAGTTTGATATAGCTCTTCTCGTACTTCTTTTAACTGATTTTCTTGTAACTTTATTTGTTCTTGTAATCTTGGAATAAGACCAGTTTTCTCTTCCAAAGCGAATACTTGCTGTAAATCATTTTGAGTAATAATACCAACTAATTTATCTTCCCAATCTAAAATGGGTAAATGGTGAATTCCATGCCGATGCATAAGCGAATGCGCAGTGAAGATATCATGATTTGGAGATATCTTTAAACTTATGACTTGCTGAGTCATTACCTCAGAGATTCTCACACCGGAGAAATTTATTCCAGAACCAGCAAGCCTGACAATATCTACATGTGTAAATATTCCTACTAAAGAAAACCCTTCTACTACCAACACATAATCTTTTGGGTTGCGATCGATTTTATTTGGTTGCGATAATTTTCCCCGTACCCCACATTTGTTAATACGATGTTGTCCTTCATCCATCATCAAAGGAATCACATCGACAACAAAAGTGTCCGGTGTAACGGTCAATGGGGAAATATCAATAACCCTATTTAAATCACAAAAATCAATCAGCTTGTTGTTAGGTTCCATGGCTAATGTGCCTCAGGAAAACCCAAGGTAAAATTATTACACATACCACACCTATTCGAGTTACCGTAAAATACAACCCACTCCACAAATTAAAAATAAGGGAATAACAGTTGAAAAATTTAAAAACAATAACTTATAGCGGAATTGTAAAAGTCAGGAGACAAAAAGAATTTGGATGAGAAGAAATCTAATATTTTTGATATTAGGCTTTATTACTATTCTTTTACCTTACTTATTGCCAACTCGCTATATATCATCTTTAAAAATAGGCGATATAAATATTGTAGCGATTTTTCAATTTTCGATACCTTTTATGAATTTTTATTACAATATAAATAGATATATTCCAAAATTATTATCGCCCATGAGTACTATCAATTGATAGTTAAATTAACCTTTTTCAAAACAATTACCAATTATCTATAATTGTGTCCTATCACGGTATAGAAAACGTATAACTGCGCTACCTGCGGTTAAGCCTTGCGGCAGAGCCTACGGCGACGGCAAAGCCTCTGGCTGCGCTTACGTCGTCAGACGCGTGCATTCGTCGTTAGACGCGTCCAAACCGGTACGCTATTGCTAACCGCTAACATTACTCATTACTTATTACTCACAATTATTTGTCCAATCTGACATCAATGATATTGCCTCGGAAATAGTAATTAAAACCTTCCATTGTCGCAGGCATACCTATTTTTAATTTACTATCACCAACAAATGAACCATCATCTTTCACTTCAGCGCTACTTGATAAAGTTACCAACATGTTTGTTAGAAAACGAGCCGTAGGATCCTCTAATTCTTTGACCGAACCATCTGGTTGAGTTACAGCAGTAGTAATTGGTATTAGTTGAACAGATTTGATCTGCATTTGACCAGCTGGTTGGTTTTTGATTGTAATATCAGTATTTACTCCATTCTTCAATTCTTGATTCACTAAATCTTGAGGTCGGCTAATACTCAAATACTTCACCAATAAATCTAACTCTACAGGCTGAGTTGAAGCAGTAGCATAAGTTGGAAAATTAAATACACCTGGTGTAAAGAAAACTGATGTTAATATTAATACTATTGCGAGTAAGATACTCCAGCTAAATCGCTTCAATATGTCTATAAACTGCTGAAACAAACCAAAACTCCTCATCTATACAAGTTCCTACTTATACGACAAACATGTTTGTCAATTGGGTTTGTATTGAACTATTTACCCAATAAATCTAACAGTTCATAACTTTATCAAAATAAAGTTGGTTTATTTGAAGATCATTATTAAATATTTAAATATACCACCAGGTAATTAGGTTGAGACAATCAATTAATTAAATCCAGTCTCGATTAATATTAATCCCTCTACTTTTCATACTTTCCACAAACAGATTCGTTGGAAGCGCTTCTTCCACCGGAAAAACTCCCGGTTTTCTCAATTTACCTTCTAACAATAATTGAGCTATGGTACCGGTACCACAACCTGCTGCGATCGCTGTATTTTCATGGATTAAATTTGCCCGACAGACGAGGGAATTACCATTTTTGGTTCCAATTACTTCTGCACAAACTGCAACTCCAATTCCACTAAAGCGATCAGTGACATCTGTCATCAAATGACTAACATGGGATAAAAACTCGATTCCCCTCGAATTTCTCAGCCACGAGCGAGGGAAAACATGTGCAGCGATCCAAGTCAAGTGGTTATAAAAGTCAGGAACAGAACCAAACTTAGTAATGACACTACTTACACCGGGAAAAGACTTCGGAAGAGTGTAGGTCTCCGGCATATCATACCAATATACGCCGCTAGGTCCATAGGGTGAAGGGAAATCAATGGTTTCGCGTTCAGTATATGGTTTGATGGTTTTCCAATCACCCTCTATCCACGCTTCAAAGGAATTTTGCAAACCTAAAAATGTTGTGCGCATTACCGTAACACCAGCACCACCAGAACCAGAAACTACATAACTCAAATGAATTTTCTCTGGTTCATCGAACTGCTCGACGCACTGTCGCACCATACTATTAGATATACCTGGAAATATCCCGGTGTTTACAATTGCAGTCACATCTGCATTAACTGCATCTTTGTGGTGTTCTAAGGCTCTTATAGTGTAAGAACGGTGGTCGCTAACATCTAGATAATTCACACCTTGCTTGATACATAGCTCCAAAACCTTAGTATCTCTGTGATGAAAAGGACCAGCGCAGTGAACTACTAAATTAGATTTAGCGATTTCCGATGCTAATTTGTCAATATTTGCTAAATCCAAACAGAGGAAGCGTAATTGAGGATTTAATTTATGATTTAGTTGATGGCTGGATTGAACATCTCTAACTTTACCTGCAGTACTACGCCCGGTAACAATTACTTCTGAATCTGTATTAGTTGCAATATCTTGAGCGACGCTACCACCGATGCGCCCATTTCCTCCTAAGATTAAAACTTTTTTAGTCATCACTTCAAAATAGACACCCCTTTTTTATTTCATCAGTTGGGGGTGCCTTTTGTCATTTAGTACCTAACTCAGATAATACTTTATTTTGCTCTCCTACTTGCTGCTTCTGCTTGCAACTCTTCTACAACATCCCAAGCTGCAGCACATTCCCTTGAGGTTGGTCCCTTAGCTTCACAAATAGCTCTTGCATCATCTCTTGCTGCTTCAATTGCATCTTCGAGATAAATTCTTCGGGGCTGCTCAACAAAGTCACTTTTTTTGAGAATATCTGTAATAGAAACAATTCCAAGCAAAGTATCTTTTATTACAGGAGCACGGCGAATTCCGGTATTAGCAAATAAACGAGCGACATACTCTACTCCCAACTCAGGGTTTACGGTAATGCAGGGTTTAGTCATAATTTCGTAGATCCGGATTTTCTTGGGATCTGCACCATATGCAGCGACTTTATAAATAATATCGCTTTCTGTTACCATTCCATAGGGGTCATTATCGTGACGACGCTCAACAATTAAGGCGCGTAGCCCTTTGTCTTTCATTAAATTCACAGCTTCAGCAACTGTTGCCGAACCAGTAATAGTCACCACCTCTTTGGTCATGATTTCTTCTGCTTTCATCATGGCTATTTACTCCCCTGTAGATCAAAGTGATGGTTTATATTGGTAATTCTTATTTATATGTGGAAATCCCATAAATATTGTATGTCATTTTGTGCACCGACATAATTGGCTATCTTTGAAAGATTTATCAGAAAAAATGATAGAAAAATTCTATTTTTAACTGGTTCGCCGTAAGTCCCCCACTATATTTGTACTCAAATTAGTGGCGGGATATAAGGCGGTAAAAATGTTTGCACCTCCTGACCATAGCTTGTTTTGAATTAGCTGAAGAAAGGAGGTAGCAAATATTTTTATAATTTCTCCTGACTTTCTTACTGGGAATAGTATATAGTAGTAAGAGGTCGATAGCGTAGCGTGACGAAGTCATAATTTAGGAAAAGTTTAGATGATCCGCGCAGCACCATCAAGCTCAGCGCAGATGAGACGTCAAGCCGTCAAAGTAAGGTTATACCCCACAGAACAACAAGTTCAAATACTTGCACAACATTTTGGTTGCGCCCGTTGGTGGTGGAATTATGGATTGAATAAATGCATAGAGACTTACAAGGAGACTGGTAAAGGGTTGTCTCAGTCTGGACTAAATTCTATGCTGCCAAAACTCAAAAAAGAAAAAGAAACTATTTGGTTGAGTGAGTGCTATTCACAGGTATTGCAGTCTGTAAGTCTCAATCTTAGCCGTGCTTATCAAAACTTTTTTGAGGGTAGAGCAAAGTATCCTAGGTTCAAATCAAGACACCATCGTCAATCTATCCAGTATCCGGCGAATGTAAAACAAATTGGTAATGATTTGAAATTCCCTGGCAAGGTGGGTGTTGTTAAAGCCAAAATTCACCGAGAGTTGGACGGGAAAATCAAAACTGTAACTATCAGTAAATGCCCGTCTGGCAAGTATTATGCCTCTGTTTTACTGGAGTACGATGATGATAATCCAGCACCCAGTACAGACGGAAAAGTGATTGGGATTGATTTGGGAATCAAAGATTTTGCAATTACCAATGATGGTGAAAAAACTTCTAAATATCCCAATCCAAAGCATTTAGCTAAATATGAAAAGAAACTAGCGAAGAAACAGCGTATTGCTGCCAGGAAAAAGAAAGGTAGTAACAAGCGCAAGAAAGCTATGAGAACTGTAGCTAGGGTATACGAACGGGTTAGCAATGTCCGCCAAGACTTTCTACACAAGCTATCCAGAAAAATAGTTGATAACAATCAGGTCGTAGTTGTCGAAAACCTAAACGTCAAGGGCATGGTTCGTAACCACAAACTAGCAAAAGCAATATCTGATACAGGGTGGGGAACCTTTGTGAACTTCCTTGACTACAAGTGTGAGAAGGAAGGCAAGGTTCTATTAGAAATAAACCGATGGTTCCCCAGTTCTAAAACCTGTTCTAATTGTCATTACCAAATCAAAGAGTTACCGCTTGATGTAAGGACTTGGATTTGTCCTAGTTGCGGCACTCATCATGATAGAGATGGTAATGCGGCAAAGAATATTAGAGCAGAAGGTGTCAGGATGCTGTCCTCCTCTGGGACGGGGGAGGCTAACGCCAATGAAGAGGGAGTAAGACCAAAGCGCGGGCGTAAGTCCAAACTGCGGCATTCCTCCGTGAAGTTGGAAGCCCACACCTAATCTGTACTCAGATAGGTGTGTGGTAGTTCACACTCCCTTAGTTTTAGGTGCACGAGGGATAGTTCATTTTTGATATTAGATGGCTAGCAGCAAAGCAAGAAAGCTGTATTTTGCCACTAGAATTTATAATTTTTTTGCTTTGAATGACAGTCAGATATTATGTATTTCAAATTTTATTGTCCCACAAATACCAGTGGAAAGATAAGTTAAAATAACACATAAAAGTATCCCCGTATACAAGTATCGGGGAAGCTTAAATTAAAACAAATAATAAACAATTGAAGAGCTAGTAATGATTAGATTCTGCTTAAAATTTATTCGTTTCTAGCTAAAGTAGTCTTTCAAGGTGCTGTATCAATTGTGGTGCTTGAAGCAAACCTTCAATTCTTTCTACAGCTTCACCTTTCTTAAATAAAACTAAAGTAGGTAAAGCTTCAATTTGATACTGACTTGCTAATTGGGGATACTTGTCAGTATCAATTTTCACTATCTTCATTTTTCCTTGGAGTTGGGCATTTACTTGTTCCAAAATCGGCACCATCATCTGACATGGTCCACACCAAGCCGCATAAAAATCCACCAGTACTGGTAAATCAGAACCAGACAGCATTTCCTCAAAGCTGTTAAATTTCTTTTTCACAGACATAATGTTCTTACCGCTTCAATGCTACTGCTTAATAGTAGTGTGTTTATCAAGAATTGGGAATTGGGGGTTGGGGATTAGCAACTGGTGACTGGGGATTGGGATTACTAATCTCTAGTTGCTATCCCCAGTCCCTAATCCCTAATCCTCAATCCCTAGTCGCTAATCTCTAAAATAATCTTAATTTTTAACCAATAATCGCTTTATGATGATAGCGATTGAAACGCAATGATTGAAAATTAATAGGAATAAATCAATGGCGGTGCTTGAATTATCGGAAGTATTACCAGAAAATTTACAAACCCTACGTTCCCAAGTGGCTGTTGTCACCGGTGCATCACGGGGAATTGGACGGGCGATCGCCCTAGAATTAGCAAAAATGGGAGCTACAGTTGCGGTAAATTATGCATCTTCTAGTGGAACTGCTGAAGAATTAGTCGAAGCAATTACTAAAGCAGGTGGAAGTGCGATCGCTCTTCAAGCAGATGTTTCCAAAGCCGAACAAGTGGATGCACTAATAAAGGCTGTAATGGAAAAATTTAAGCGCGTTGATATCTTGGTAAATAATGCAGGTATTACTCGCGATACACTACTGTTACGAATGAAACCAGAAGATTGGCAAGCAGTAATTGACCTCAACCTAACCGGTGTTTTTCTCTGCACCCGTGCGGCTAGTAAAATTATGCTGAAGCAGCGTTCTGGGCGAATTATTAATATAGCTTCCGTTGCTGGACAAATGGGCAATCCGGGACAGGCTAACTACAGCGCCGCGAAAGCAGGTGTGATTGGTTTAACTAAAACCCTCGCCAAAGAATTTGCTGTTCGTGGGATTACAGTTAATGCGGTCGCACCAGGTTTTATCACTACTGATATGACTAATGACCTCAAAAATGACGAAATTCTCAAATATATTCCTCTCGGTCGATTTGGAAAACCAGAAGAAGTGGCGGGGATGGTACGCTTTTTAGCTTCCGACCCCGCCGCTGCTTACATTACCGGACAAGTTTTTAATGTGGATGGTGGAATGGTGATGGCTTAAAACAGTTTTCAGTTATCAGTTAATGTGCTGTCGCGCACACTACGCTAACAGTTATCAATTTTTTTGATTTATGTTGTATTTGCTGTTAATTGTTCCCTGTAGCCCGCAAGGGCGTGGCGTTAGCCATAAACTGTTAACTGATGTTTGTCAAACTTTATGCATTCTTTGCCAAATTGCAAATCCTAATAACATAAGAATACTAGCTGTAGTTGCAAGTATTACACTGATACTCATACCTCTTATTCTCATAGCCAGTAAATTAAAAATCCAAGTTACAAACCACAGTGCAAAAGCAGCACGACGTTGGGATAATCCCCAAGCTAATAGGCGATGATGTAAATGATCTTTTCCTGGTGTTGTTAATGGGTTTTTTCCTGCCATTAATCGGCGGATAAATACTTGAGATGTATCCAGTACCGGCAACAACAAAAATAAAACTGGCGGTACTAAGGTAACAACTGTCGTGGTTTGTAATTCTCCCAAAATACTTGTGGCTGCTAGCACATAACCAAAAAAGTAGGCACCAGCATCACCCATAATAATTCGGGAAGGATGAAAATTATGTCGTAAAAATCCCAGCGCAGCGCCAGATAAAGCAGCAAGTATTAAAGTCGCTGCGGCGCGGTTGGGAAATTGTGCTGAAACAGCTAATAAACTAATCGAAGTAATAAAACTGACTCCTCCCACTAAACCATCCATACCATCCATTAAATTGATAGCATTGGTGATTCCCACTACCCAAAATACTGTTAGCAGCATTGAGAGAAATGGATCTATAGGAGTACCAAAGGTTAACTGAAAACTAATCCCATTAGCAAACAGTAACAAAGCGGTTAAAATTTGGATCAATAAGCGAAATGATGCTGGCAAACTGAATTGGTCGTCAATGAATCCAACCAGAACTAGGATGGAACCGCCTAACAAAATCGTTAACACTTGTGCCAAAACACTGTGTAGTTCGATCGGACGTAAAAGAGTTGCCAAAACAATAGCAGCAATCGCTCCAGCATAAATAGCCAAACCGCCAGCATTGGGTAAAGGTTCTCGATTTAATCGTCTTGCATTTGGTTGGTCAGCCCAACCGACCTGCAAAGCAAATTTACGTACTATTGGCATTAGACGCCATGTTACCAACCAAGCCAAGAAAAAAGTGAAAACTACTGCCAACCAGCCGGAACCGTAGGGATCGGCAATTCCGATTGCCTGCAGGGAGTCGTATAATTTCATCCCCCAAATCAACTATATTTGTCAATTTCTATGAATATTAACTGATATATTAATCTGTTTGTTCCGTAAATATTGTATTTTCTACCTCGATCTAAATTTATATTTCTGACAAGTGAATCTGAAAATTAGGATAAATCCTAAAGTACAAACCTAAAGTACAAAAAGAAAAAGAATATTAAAGATATAATCTCCTTTTCTTGTTTAATTCATCCGTTATTTATGGGCTCACAGGAAAAAAAGTCAAAATTATAGTTAGCACTCTTCGCCTCTGAGTGCTAAATTGTTAGACAGAAAGCACTCTTTGATGAAAGAATGGCAAAAATAGTTTCTTTTGACGAACAATCTCGGCGGTCATTAGAGAGCGGAATTAACGCTCTTGCTGATGCTGTTAAAATCACTCTAGGACCTAAAGGTCGTAATGTTCTTCTCGAAAAGAAATTTGGTTCCCCCCAAATTGTTAATGATGGTATCACTGTTGCCAAAGAAATTGAACTTCAAGATCCTTTGGAAAATACTGGTGCAAGATTAATCCAGGAAGTGGCATCCAAAACTAAGGATGTAGCTGGAGATGGTACAACCACCGCTACAGTTTTGGCTCAAGCCATGATTAAAGAGGGCTTGAAGAATGTAGCTGCTGGTAGCAACCCCATCAGTTTAAAACGGGGAATTGATAAAACTGTTGAAATTTTGGTAGAAGAAATTGCCAAGATTGCCAAGCCAGTAGAAGGTAGTGCGATTGCTCAAGTTGCTACTGTATCAGCTGGAAACGATGAAGAAGTCGGTAGCATGATTGCTGAAGCGATGGAAAAGGTCACCAAAGATGGTGTCATTACCGTTGAAGAATCAAAATCTCTCTCAACTGAATTAGAAGTAGTTGAAGGGATGCAAATTGACCGGGGTTACATTTCTCCCTACTTCATCACCAATAACGAGCGGATGACAGTAGAGTTTGAAAATGCCCGTATTTTAATTACCGACAAAAAAATCAGCAACATCCAAGATTTAGTTCCGGTACTGGAAAAAGTTGCTCGTAGCGGTCAACCCTTGTTGATAATTGCTGAAGATGTTGAAGGAGAAGCTTTAGCAACTTTAGTTGTTAACAAAGCAAGGGGTGTTTTATCTGGTTGTGCAATTAAAGCACCAGGTTTTGGCGAACGTCGCAAAGCAATGTTACAAGACATCGCGGTTTTAACTGGCGGACAAATGATTTCCGAAGAAATCGGTTTGAGTTTGGATACTGCATCTTTAGAGATGTTGGGAACTGCCCGTAAAATCGAAATCGATAAGGAAAATACCACCATCGTTGCTGCTAGCGATGTCACCAAAAAAGACGTACAAAAGCGAATCGATCAAATCCGCAAGCAATTGGAACAAACTGATTCCGAGTACGATAGCGAAAAATTGCAAGAGCGCATTGCAAAATTAGCAGGTGGAGTTGCAGTCATTAAAGTTGGTGCAGCTACCGAAACCGAACTCAAAGATCGCAAACTCCGCATCGAAGATGCTCTAAATGCGACCAAAGCTGCAGTAGACGAAGGTATTGTCCCTGGTGGTGGAACAACTTTGATCCATCTCTCCCAGAAAGTAGAAGAAATCAAAGCTACACTTTCTGAAGATGAGAAAATTGGTGCAGATATTGTTTCTCGTTGTTTGGAAGCTCCCCTACGCCAAATTTCTGATAACGCAGGTGTAGAAGGTTCAGTAATCGTTTCTAAGGTTAGAGACACTGAGTTCAACATTGGTTACAATGCTGCTACCGGTGAGTTTGAAGATTTAATTGCTGCAGGTATTATCGATCCTGCAAAAGTTGTCCGTTCTTCTCTACAAAATGCTTCTTCTATTGCTGGAATGGTTTTGACCACCGAAGCAATTGTAGTTGAAAAACCTGAGAAGAAACCTGCTGCTGGCGCTCCCGATATGGGTGGCATGGGCGGCATGGGTGGCATGGGTGGCATGGGTGGTATGGGTATGGGTATGCCCGGTATGGGAATGATGTAGGTTACAGCTATATCTAGCCATATTTTGAGTACTACTCGTGCAGTGATATCAAGCTTGCTGCCAAAATAAGATGATAATGTAGGGGCAAAGGCAAATAGCTATGCCTCTACATTATTTATTTGAGAATTGGTAATTGAGAATTGGTAATTGAGAATTGGTAATTGAGAATTGGTAATTGGTAATTGGTAAGTATAAAAAATATTTTTAATATTGAATGATTATTTTTATTTAGATATTCAAATTCTCTTTAGCCCATAGAGCTGCTTGAGTGCGATCGCGGAGTTCAAGTCTTCCTAAAATCTGCGTCACATAATTTTTCACGGTACCCTCAGTCAAATACAGCGCTTTAGCTATTTCACGATTATTCTTACCCTGGCTAATTAAGCGCAAAACATCCAACTCTCGTTCGCTAAAAAGATTTTCATAGGAATTTTGCTTACTTACTACAGGTGGACGTAGCTGAGCAAAAACTTTAGGTGCGATGGTTGGACCAAGTTGAGAATGTCCTTGAGA
>NZ_JASJDK010000136.1 GCF_030065675.1 Mastigocoleus sp. MO_188.B34
AAGTTTACTTGTGTCTCATCGGGCTTTAGTTTAATACACTCTTGCCAGTTATCTTGATCGATTTCTCTCAAAGTTACAGACATGTTTCTTCCTGAAGTATAAGTATACTACAAGTAACATCAACTCCTTGAGAATCAATTCCAGATAAAAACTAATTTCAGGGAAAAACTAACAACTATAATTTAGATCTCGTACTATAAATATTCAATGTCTTGTTTCGATACCTTATACCGCCATGTCTATCAAGTCTGTTGTTGTCCCCGATCGCTCTGCTGAAAGGAAAACTCTAGATTCTTCTAAAATTTCTGTTCCACCTCTTTTAGGTGCTTCTTTGGAACAGTTACAGAGTTGGGTAAAACAACAGGGACAACCAGCTTATCGGGGAAAGCAGTTACATGACTGGATTTATCATAAGGGTGCGCGTTCCTTAGCTGATATTACAGTTTTTTCTAAACAATGGCGGGCGGAAGTTGCAAATATTCCGGTGGGACGCTCAACTTTACATTATCGTTCAGTTGCTTCCGATGGTACGGTTAAATATCTTTTACGGCTAGCAGATGGTCAAATAGTAGAAACGGTTGGTATTCCTAGTTTCAATAAAGGTAGAACAAAAACAAATCAAACCACAAATTCACGAAAAAACAAAAATTCTGAACGTTTGACTGTGTGTGTTTCAACCCAAGTAGGTTGTCCCATGGCTTGTGATTTTTGTGCTACGGGTAAGGGTGGGTATCAACGTAATTTGGAACGTCATGAAATTGTCGATCAAGTTTTAACAGTCCAAGAAGATTTTGGCGAACGGGTCAGCCATATCGTATTTATGGGTATGGGGGAACCTTTATTAAATATGCAAAATGTTTTGGGTGCGATCGAATCTCTTAATCAGGATGTGGGTATCGGACAGCGTTGTTTGACTTTATCTACTGTAGGTATTCCCGGACGGATTCTTGAATTAGCAGAGTATAAATTACAAGTTACTTTGGCGGTAAGTCTTCACGCTTCTAATCAAGCTTTGCGAGAACAAATTATTCCCAGTGCTCGTCCCTACAAAATAGATGATTTACTTGCTGAATGTCGGGAATATGTGAAAATTACGGGGCGACGGGTATCTTTTGAGTATATTCTTTTGGCTGGCGTGAATGATTTACCAGAACATGCTGTGGAATTAGCAAAAAGATTGCGGGGATTCCAAAGTCACGTAAATTTGATTCCTTATAACCCCATTCAAGAAGTAGATTATAAACGCCCCAGTCGCGATCGGATTCAAGCTTTTACTCAAATACTCGAGCAAAAACATATCGCTGTTAGCGTTCGCTATTCCCGTGGTTTGGAAGCTGATGCTGCTTGCGGACAATTACGGACAAATAAAACCCAGGTATTGAAATAATATAGGAGCCAAGAACCAGGGAAAAAGTTAAATAAGCTTAATCCTGGCTCAATTTACCTAATTTTTTCGTAAATCCTACGATCAAAGTTAACTTTTCGCGTAAATACCCGGAGCATAAGCTTCTATAACTTTATTTGTCCTACTACAAGTCACCATCAAGTAATCGCAATGAGAACATTGAGTTCGCGTTAATTTGCTATCAACAATATGATGTCTTTCTGCTTCGCTACCACAGTTAGGACAGCGAATTTCTTGTATAGTTCGCATTTTAATTCCTCTTGATGTTAAACTTTTTTGTTATGAAAGTTTGTGGTAGCAAGTAAAATTTTCTACCACGTAAAGTGCTAATGTTGGGTAATGGAAAATACTGCTATTGCTTTTTGGTTGGGAATAAATAGCAAATATCACTGAAAAATCAGATTTATTGTGACTTATTAAAACTTTTCAGGCTAAGGGACTCTTTTGTATAAGTTGTAATCTTTATTCTAGTATTTGCATTTGTAAATTATCCAATTTTATATATATTATTTTAATTTTTCAATTGCAGTGTATTTGGTCTTGTTCAGATCCCCGATAATAATTCTCTGAGATTATCTATGTAAGTTATACATTCTAGGCTTTTTGTGACAGATTAAATAACCTGAAAAGTGTTTCCACATAGTCAGGCTTTAAAACTGGAAAAAATATTAACCTAAGAATTAACTGTTAAACTAATACTCAAGAGAACACTAACTCCAGAGGAGTATATTTGTTTGATTTTATAGAGCTAACTTTTATTGACGATCAGCAGTATTTTTTAGTTCAGCTGATAAATCTAACACGTATATAAAAAGTTCGGAACTAAATTGCCATTAGTTAAACTTATTTAATTAATAAGAAAGTTGTTGACGTTGGCAGCATACTCTCAAAATACAGGTGCAAAATCTTCTTTTGAGTTAGCCACAAATTACTGCAATTTGGCTTGAATCTGAATATTTAAATATAAGTTTCATATTTTACAAAAAAACTGATAGACCCCCTATGATTGCTATTGATGTGAATTCTTGCTTGATGGGGAAATATTTTTATGCGATCGCCAACTCGACAACAAAGACGTCAAAAATTAATCGAGCAATATGTTCTATCGCGCCGTACCATGTTGGCACTAATAGGTTTTGCCTGTACTCCAGGTTTAGAAACTTTATTGAACAGTAATACTAAGCCCTCAGAGCCTAAGCCACCTCCTAATCCAGATATTCCTACTTTGCCTCAAAAAGATTCACCTGTGATTCAGCAAGAGCGCCAACTGCAAATCGAACAAACGCGTCAGGAATATCAAGTTGAATTGCGATTACCCAATTCTGTACGCGTGGAAACTTTGCCTCCTCAAGAGGTATTTTCTGAAGGATATAACGCTAACCGAGCAACATTAGGGAAACAAATACAAGCAAATCAACAGGAATTTCTCGCCAATCCTAAGTCTTTTGACGCATTGGATGATTATGCTGCTGTATTTCCTGTTCTTCCTGTGCCGGATATTGCTAATAATTTTCGGGATGATGGAAAATTTGCGATTCAGAGGCTTTATGGTCCCAACCCTATGGAACTGACCAATGTTTTGGCACTTAATTACAATTTGCAGGAAAAATTTGGGATAACAGATGAAATTTTTCAAACAGTGCTGGCAAAGATACGGGGAAGAAAACAGGTTAGGGAAACTCTTGATAGTGCAACTGAAGAGGGGGGTCTATTCGTTACTGATTATGCAATACTCGATACTGTTAATCCTCAAAGCGATAGATTTATAACTGCGCCGATCGCGCTTTATTTAGCTGACAGGAGTCGTGATGGTTATCCATTAATTCCTATTGCTATTCAGTTGGGACAATTACCAGGGGAAAGTTTGCTTTGTACACCCTTGGATGGCGTAGATTGGACTTTAGCTAAACTGATTGCCCAAATGGCAGATTTTTACGTTCATGCAATGGTGCGCCATCTGGGTCAGATTCATCTTTCGATGGAACCAATTGCGTTAGCAACAGTTCGTTCATTAGCTGCTCGCCATCCGGTTAATGTTTTATTAAAACCCCATTTTGAGTTCACTATGGCAGTTAATTTTCTGGCTGATGAGCGGCTCATAAATTCAGGGGGATTTGTGGAAACATTTTTTGTAGGCACTCTGGAAAGCTCGCTTAACCTTGCGGATAGGGGTGTTTCGGAATTATTTAGTAATTTCAGCGAGTTTGCATTTCCCAGGAATTTACATTTGCGTGGTGTGGATGACCGTTCTATGTTGCGAGATTTTCCCTATCGGGATGATGGGTTGTTGCTCTGGAATACTCTAGAGGACTATGTCAGTGAATATATCGGCATTTACTACAGATTGAATCGAGATGTGCGCGAGGATTTCGAATTACAAAATTGGCTCCAGGTTTTAAAAAAATCGATTAGTGATGGAGGTTTTGGTATAGCTTCCTTACCGAAGCAAATTACTAACCGCAACCAGTTGATTGACCTGTTAACACAAATAATTTTCATTGCTGGTCCACAACACTCAGCAATTGCTTGGACTCAATATCAATATATGGCTTTTATTCCCAATATGCCCGGAGCTATCTATAAACCTATTCCTGAAGAGAAAGGAATGTTTGGTAATGAAGATAGCCTGACTAGTTTTCTACCCGATGTAACCCGAACTTTTGCTCAACTTAATCCTATTGCAAGTGTCGGTACCAAGTACGACCCAAAGGCATTTACAGATTTTGGTGCGAACAGTTTTCAAGATCCGCGAGCGATTAAAGTTCTCACAAATTTCCAGCGTCGTCTAGAATTGGTAGAAAAACGAATATTACGGCGAAATAAACGTCGGAAGGAATGTTATCCAGGCTTTCTACCCTCTCGCATGGCTAACAGTACAAGTGGTTGAGATGTTTCCAATAGAGTCAAGCGATCGGAAATTAGAGTTTTTTCTAGTACAACTTTGTGCGTAAAAACTTTGAAAAATCAAGATATTAATCGCTAAAACTTAATCAAAAATTCAAATCTTAAATATCCCAACTTTAAATGAATTTGTTACTCTAGTGATGGTAATGGGTAATGGGTAATGGGTAATTTGATAATGGCACTTTTAGTTATCAGTTACCCATATTTTTTTACCTATGTTTTTTGCACGCGACAAATTAGGCTAAGGATGAAAGTAATTGTAGATTTCTTCTGCTAGACGAGAACCAATTCCTGAGACTTCCGCCAATTGTGCTAGTGTGGCTTGCCGGATATAATCTACAGAACGAAAATGGGCTAGTAATTGTTTTTGTCGATGGTGTCCCAAACCAGGTATTTCATCTAGACGCGATCGCCGCAAAGCATTTGTTCGTTGTTGACGATGGAAACTGACTGCAAACCTATGGGCTTCGTCTCGTAATCTACGTAATAGTTGTACTCCTGCTTGTTCGGGTTCAGTTGCTAGGGGTTGAGATTCTCCAGGTAAAAATATTTCTTCTCGTTTTTTTGCAAGACTCACTACTCGCAAATCTTCCAACAAATTCATTTCCTGTAGAACCGCTACAACTGAGGATAACTGACCTTTACCACCATCTATCATAACTAGATCTGGCCAATCAGGATTACCTACACGCTGTAACTCTGGTTCTTTGATATATTTACGAAACCGACGTCCAATAACCTCAGCAAGAGAAGCAAAGTCATCGGAATGACCAATGGTAACTTCAGGATTTTTAATTTTGTAGTGGCGATAGTGTTGTTTTGCTGGTAACCCATCAACAAATACTACTTGGGAAGCAACTGCATTTGAACCTTGGATATGGGAAATATCATAACCCTCTATGCGACGCGGTAATTCGGGTAAGTCGATAATATTAGCCAAATCTTGCATAGCTTGCTGGTTGCGATCGCTCAATTTTTGCATTCTTTGCAATTCATATTGAGCATTGCGTTCGACCATCTCAATTAATTCTGCCTTGAGTTGTCGTTGAGGATTCAATATCGCTACTTTCTTACCTTTACGTTGACTGAGAATATCTGCCAAAATTTCACCGTCGGGTAAGTCATGTTGAACTAGAATTTCTGTAGGGATTTCAACAGCATCAGCAGTTTGATAATGTTCCTCTAATACTCGTTGTAGAATCGCCCCCATAAAATTTTCACCCGGTGAAAGAGCGGGTACTTCAGCAACATAAGCTAAACGTCCAACTAGTTGTCCGGCGCGAATTTGAAACAGTTGTATGCAAGCATTTTGTTCGCCAGCAGCTAAAGCGATCGCATCCCGAGATACTGTATCATCAGGCAGAGCAACCTTCTGATCAGCATTGAGAGATTTTAAACCAGAAATTTGGTCGCGAATCCGGGCTGCTACCTCAAAATTTAGTTCTTCTGAGGCTTTTTGCATCTGGACTGTTAAAACATCAATCAGTTCGCCAGCCCTACCTTGAAACACCATTGCAATTTTTTGCACAGTTTTGCGGTATTCCTCTGGTGAAATTAATTGTTGACAAACACCAGGACATCTCCCTAAATCGTAATTTAAGCAGGGACGGTCTTTAAACAAAGGTTGACGTCGCTGACGCAAGGGAAATATTCGCTTGCAAATACCCAATATTTGTCGTAGCAACCGAGATTCTGTATAAGGTCCGTAAAATCTATCTTTTGGTTTACCTAATCGACGCTTGCGGGTAATAAAAATACGTGGATAATCTTCTGACCAGGTGATGCAGACATAAGGATATTTTTTATCGTCCTTAAGTAGGACATTAAAGTATGGTTGATGCTGTTTAATTAAGTTCGCTTCTAAGGCTAAAGCCTCTGCTTCAGTATCAGTGACAATAAATTCAATATCTGTCACTTGTTTCACCATTGTGGCGATGCGTTCTGTAAGCCTTTGAGAATCGCGAAAATAAGACCGGACGCGGTTTTTTAACTTCTTTGATTTACCAATATATATAATGCGATCGCTAGCGTCACGCATAAAATAAACGCCTGGTTCTGGGGGAATTTCTTTAAGACGAACTTCAAGGCGTTCTGGGTTTTTGGATAGAGGTACAGGTTGAGTAGATGTTCTCACAAATAGTATTTGGCAATTTTCATAAATCTACCTCTACATATTCTAGAAGATTGGGGACTTCTGGCTGGGGTCAGTGAAAAATAATCGTGATTAATTTTTACTCGTTAGGTTACACAAGGTGCGAGTTTCAAAATCAAGATATTATTGTCAGCAAAGAAGACTTAATGATAAAGATCGACTTAGATACATAAACTACTACAACTAGTAAACGCTTCCTTAATAGCTAATGATAAATTAATCAGATTAATTGGCTTAACAAAGTACCTACTAGCTCCTAGCTTCATCGCCCGCTCCTCATCTGTTTTAAAGGCTAACGCAGAAACTATAAATATAGGTATCCGAGCATATTTATCTTTTTGCTTGAATTCCTCTAATAAACTGTACCCATCAAGGTCTGGAAGCTTTAAATCTAATAAAATTAAATGTGGGTCAAAAGATTCTATCGTTGAAAAAAAGTCTATTCCCCCCGATAAGCTTTTAATATGATATCCACAGTAGTTGAGATAGTCACTAAGTAACATTCTATTAATTTGATGGTCCTCAACTAACAAAATTCTTCTGGGTTGTTGCAACCAATATTGCTCATTTTTCACAAGTAATTGTGCCGTCATTTTTACCTAATCTTCCTAGGTTAAAAATCAATCAACAAAAATCACCAATCATCAAATCCTAATGATTCAAAGTTAGCAAAATAAATATGAGAATTCACGTCCCATAAAATGATGAATTAATTATTCCAACTATTTTATAGATCTCGGCTAAATATATTGACCAAATTTCTATCTTAAAATGATGGCTATCTCTGTTGTGATAAATCATTTGTAAACAAAATATCGAAATTGCCCAGGTAAAATTAATCCACTTGATGAAAGGTAATTAATTCACACTAATACCTAAAATTATTCATGGATATTTGCTATATCTAAATAGAATAATACAACTATCTAAATAAGGGAAATCTAAAATCTGACTGTGTAATTCTATCCTAAATAAGAAATTTAAGCAAAAAATAGATATTTTATTAATTTTATTTAAATTTATCTAGTACAAACAATTTTAGTGTTTGCTTAATCATTGAAGGAAGAAAATAAAGTTTATAGCTCTGAAGTGATTAATAATAATTAAATCCGTTAAATATAGTGTTAGCTAAAATTTTATAAGTAACACTGTATCTGAATATTTATTAGAGAAAATAATTTATGCGTATCCTTTAGACTCCTACAATATATGACCCCTATTTATTTTGTAGGAAGTATGATCTGACAGTTCTGTTAAAAGAAAAGTTTAGTCCTGAGGAAACAATAGAAAATCATTTATCTTATTTACCGTTAAACTATATTACCTATTGTTCTGTTGGTATTGTCCTAAACAATGTTAAATAAATTTTGACCGCTCACCTAAAGATAGTGTGTACAATTTTTATGATACAAGTAAGTACCGTTGGAATAGCTCAAATATATCTAAATTTTTCTCTTTAAAGATTAATTATTTGCTTACGCCAATTTTTTTTACACAAAGGAAAAGTCAGGCTAAGAATTATCCTTAAAAAAGATCCCCAATGGGTTCTATATGACGTCTGTGCCAATAATATTAGTCTTATGTGAACCATATTGAAATATAGGTTTATAATTTCGTCTTCAAAACTAGAGCGTACACATGGGTGGAATGTATCAAAAAATATTGACTTAGAGCTAAAATTACTTAGGATTACCTTATAATTTTCTTCGCATGATTTTGATCTTGTGAAAAAATAAAGTGGTGCAAAACCAGCTGGTTAAATGTGTCTGATATAACATTTATTAAATACTTAACTTGATGTTAAATATCATGAGTCAAAAATTAGTAGTGTCACTTACTTGTTTGATTTTTGTATATCAATTTCGTGATTTTACTGTAGCTGCAAAGGAATAAATGCAATTCTTTGAGAATTTGAGGGTCTAGCTAGGTTAATAGCTCATAGATATTAAGGTTAGTTTAATATTGCTTGACTCCTAAATTAAAAAAAATTACAAGCCATAACACTGAAAAGTGTAAATGATTTTTTGTTGATTTAAGTCTTAATTTTAGCGGTAAAATTAGCATTAAAAAATTTAGCAGCTTAGCAATGATAATCTAAAATTATTTCATTATCAGCGATTAAACTTATAATCAACAGTTTATTGCAAGACAATATAACAATATAAAAATCTGGTGCTATTGGGTTATAAAACCTTTGTAGAGACGTATAATTATTTCCTCACACCTTATAAATTAAGTTTGGGTTTCATGAAGCAAAAATTTTGATTGAGGAAAATAGCTACCCTCAAACTAATTAGTCCCAACAAAAACAGTATATTCATATATTTGAAAGCCTAAAACTCATACTTCTGCATCGCATTCTACCAAGTGAACGCATCTTGAAGAAGTTATTGTTTGGAGTAATGAGAGTTTTTGCAAACTAAGTTTTCTGGAAATTTAGCTTAATTCTAATCAATTTTAGTTTTAGTATATATAAACACCTTTAACAAAAACAGTATTAATGAATTACTTCACAAGGCATCTGAAGGAGTATAGTTAACTCATGGTGAAATGGCCTATCATCAGAAGACTAACAGCGACATTTGTATTGTTATTATTTGTAGTGTTGGTAAATGCCGAAGTTACCTATAATTGCACTGTTAAGCTGATAGAAGCCCAAAATATAGCATTTGATTCTGAAAGGGCGATTGCTCAACTAGAAAGAATTATCTCCTCATTTAAAGATATTGAAATCTTAGAAGATCAATACTTGTTGACTAAAAATGTTCATAAACTCAACGAAACATCTTTTGTCATTCATAGGGATATTTTGGAATATATCCAGAATTTGCAGGAATTAACGCTAGAACGACCACAGTTACAACAAAAGATAGACATAATAAAACGGAAAATAAATAATAATTTTAATTTACTTGTATCAGATATTAATTCAGTACAAAAAAATCTCAATCCACAAACAGATTTAGAAAACTTAAATTTTTCAGGTAATTACAGTCCAAATCAAAGTATAAAACAGACTCTACTTGGGGAAAATATTCAGCAACTAATTCAAAACATGGAAGTTGAAGAAGAAAACCTACTAAAGCAACACATTAATCAACTCCATAAAAGTTTACAACGGATATTTGTAATACTTTGGATTACAATTGTCGTAGATTTATCGTTAGTGGTTCTACTATATTATTTTTTCAAAAATTATATTAGCCAACTCCAAGAAACCGAAATTACTAGAAAATTGCGCGACAGCAAAACCCGCGAACGAGCCAATTTATTAGATATAGCTATAGATGCTATTTCGCTTCAAAATATTTGTGAAGAAATTTTATATTGGAACCAAGGTGCTGAAAATCTTTACGGTTGGACATCCCCTGAGGTAGTGGGAAAGCATATCTCAAAGGTATTAGATACAAAAGCTTTAGCTCAACAAAAACAAGCTCTTGGAATAGTTCTTGAGCAAGGTGAATGGCGAGGAGAACTCACTCAAGTAAGTAAAAATGGTAAAGAAATTACAGTCGAAAGTAGCTGGACTTTAGTAAGAGATGAAAGCGGTAAGCCAAAATCGATTTTAACTATTGATCGCGAAATTACCAGAAAAAAAGAGTTGGAAGCGCAGCTTTTGCGATCGCAGCGTTTAGAAAGTATCGGTACTTTAGCTGGTGGAATTGCTCACGACCTGAATAATATTTTGGCACCAATACTAATGTCAGTGCAGTTGTTGCAGATGAGATTAAATGATGAACAAAACCAACAACTACTAAAAACTTTAGAAAAAAATGTCCAAAGGGGAGCAAATTTAGTCAAGCAGGTTTTGTGGTTCGCTAGAGGTATGGAAAGTAAGCGAACGATTGTGGAGGTCAAGCAATTAATTTCTGAAATCGAACAAATTGTGACAGAAACATTTCCCAAGTCTATTAACTGCAAAACCAGTATCCCAGAGCGACTTGGTTGTGTTTGTGGTGATATGACTCAGTTACACCAAGTTTTGGTAAATTTAGTTCTCAACGCCCGCGATGCAATGTCTGATGGAGGTAACTTAAATATTTCTGCCACCAATATTACCATTGACGAACACTATGCCAAAATGAACATTGATGCTCAAGTTGGTCATTATGTGGTAGTAACTGTGGCTGATACTGGTATTGGTATACCCAGTCAAATTAAAGAAAGAATTTTTGAGCCATTTTTTACTACTAAAAATATTGGTCAGGGTACTGGATTGGGTCTTTCTACGGCGCTGGGTATAGTTAAAAGTCATGGTGGTTTTGTGAATGTTTACAGTGAATTAGGTAAAGGAACCCAATTTCAAGTTTATTTACCTTCCTGCAGTCAAAAAGAAAAAATCACACATGTAGTTGAGCCTGAAGTTTTCAATGGTGCGGGCGAGTTAATATTGGTTGTAGATGATGAAGCTGCAATTCGAGAAGCAACTAAATCTTCTTTGGAAATCTATAATTATCAAGTCATGACTGCTAGTGATGGAGTGGAAGCAGTTTCGGTATATGCCGAATATCAACAGTCTATTAGCGTGGTACTGTTAGATATGATGATGCCAATAATGGATGGATCTTTAACTATTCGCACCTTACAAAAAATTAATAGTGCAGTCAAAATTATTGGTATTAGTGGATTATTGTCCAATCAAAATATAGCCGAAAATGCAGGTGTGGGAGTTAAAGCATTTTTATCAAAACCTTGTACGGCGAAGGAATTATTACAAACAATTAATTTAGTGATTGCTGGAGACGTATAAACATAGAATAAGGGGTAAGAAGTAAGGAGTAGTGAGTAATGTTAGCGTAAGCGGGGCGCGTTCACAAAGTGTTGGCGGGGCGTAAGCACAGACACTTTAGTGTCTACGGCGCACAGTAATGAGTAATGAGTAATGAGTTAGGAATAATACCAAATCCGATTTTTAAAACCCCTTTATATTTTTTGGGATTTCCCCCCACACTTCCCACACTTTCCTTTCTCATTCAAAAAAGGAAAGGGGTAATTAACCCGGATATAAGAGGTCAGGAGTCGGAATCTTAGCTGTGGATGGGCTTGTAACATCTAATGCGTAAAATTTAAAGTCTGTAGATGGTGACATAAGTCACAAATAATTAATTTTATAAGCTATATTTAGCTTAATATCTTGTATTGGAAAAAATTACCTCAGGCAATTCTTGAATTGAAAACTCAAGGATAAGTAGCCAATAATTTTTAGTTTCAATAGTAACTTCAATAATACTTAAATTTACATAATAATATAGCTATGACCTTGTACGCGGAATTACATAGGCATCTCGGTGGTTCAGTTGTACCTCGTATTTTGTGGCGTTACTTTCAACGAAATTCCTCCGATAAAATTTCCCAATTTGTTGAATATACAGATTTTGAAGAGTTTTATACTCGCAAGCGTAACACTCTTGATGAATATTTAGAACTACATACCCTAGTAGAAAGCGTACAAACAGAAAATAGTTTGCCTTACTTTATTTATCGCTTACTAAGGGGTGCTTACATTTTTGAGAATCTAGCATATTTAGAATTACGATATACACCCTATTTAAGGACGCCAGAAGACTTAAGTCAGTCTCAAAGAATCGATCTGATGGCTTCGATTGTAGATATTGTCGGTAAAACTAGTAATTCATTGGAGTATCCGATCGTTACTAGCCAAATTCTATGCATGCATTCCCGCCTTCCCTATGAAGTAAATAAGGCAATTGTAGATTTGGCAGCCCAAAAGCGAGAATATGTTTGTGCGGTAGACTTGGCTGGAGGCGATCGCTACTATAGAGAACGCTTGGATGAGTTAGTCAAGTTATACGAGTATGCTTTGTCTTTAGGGATCAAAACCACTGGACATGTTTATGAAACGAGGGATGGTTGCTATCGAGAGTTATTACCTTATCTAATGAGGATAGGACACGGCATTCAAATTCCTCTACTTCACCCTGAACTACTTCCAGATTTAGCACAACGCAAACAGTGTTTAGAAATCTGTCCTACCACTTATATTAAAACTGGAACCCTCGAAGATATTCGGCAGTTAAAATTAGTATTCGAGCGTTGTTTTGATGCTGGGGTAGATATTGCTATTTGTACCGATAATGCTGGTTTGCACAATGTCAGGTTACCATTTGAATATGAGAACTTACTGACCTACGACATTATTAACTTTGAAATGCTTCAAAATTGTCAGGAGGCTGCATTTCGTCACGCTTTTGCATGGCCTTATGGGGAACGTCCCGCATCAATTTTAAATGATATTTATTCTCGAAATAACTCGAAATAGTAGGTAATAGGTAATAGGTAGTTGGTAAGCATTAGGAAAATAACCAATTAATAAAAAATATTATTTTTGTGCAAATATCAATCTATCAATCATCAGATTTTTCTCTGTAAGTCTTTAAAATTTAATCAAGTTTGATTGTGAAATATGAATAAGTTGCTCAACTGCTTGTGAAATAGCAAAGTTTTATTGGAAAATTCCATTGAAATGCAATTCTGTAAGGCAGGGTTAATTAAGAGTAAACGACTCCTACAAAAAGATGGCATCTACAATTCAAGAATTACCGACGGAATTAGTGCATTTGATTGCAGCTGGAGAGGTAATTGATTCTTTTGCTGCAGTAGTTCGAGAACTGGTAGAAAATTCTGTAGATGCCGGTGCTACCAGAATTGTAGTTTCAATTTGGCCATCTCAGTGGCGCTTAACAGTAGCTGATAATGGCTGTGGAATGACTTGGGAAGATTTGCAGCGAGCAGCGATTCCCCATAGCACAAGTAAGATTCGCACTTGCGGAGATTTGTGGAAGATTAACAGTTTGGGTTTTCGTGGCGAAGCCTTACATAGTTTATCTACATTGGGAAGTCTGGAAATTTTAAGTCGCCCATCCACAGGAGATATGGGACGAAGAGCAGTATACAACAGTGAAGGAAAAATTATTTCCTCGGAAGCAGTGGCGATCGCACCAGGTACTGTAGTAACTGTCTCAGATCTATTTGGAAAATTTCCTGCCCGTCGTCGCAGTTTACCGGCGATAGGACGACAGATCAAAGCCGTACAAAAAATTATCGAGCAAATAGCTTTATGCCATCCTCAGTTAACTTGGCAAGTATGGCAAAACAATCGTAAATGGTTTAGCTTATGTCCTGCAACATCAACTGCAAAGCTTCTACCACAGATTTTACCTCGTCTGCGCAATGGTGATTTAGAAGAATTACAGTTAAAAATTCCTGATCCACTCCAAGAAGATGAAGAGGTCAGTTTCACCGCAAGCTCGCAAATAGATTCACAAGTAAAGTTACAAATAAATTCAACCAAAAATTTACCTACGAGTTATCGGGTAAAAGAAAATAACAGTAAAGTATCGCCAATTTTGTCAGATACTAAAGCTGAAAAGCAAAGGTATTCTACCTTAAATCTCGTTTTAGGATTACCAGACCGCTGTCATCGTCATCGTCCTGACTGGGTAAGAGTCGCAGTGAATGGCAGAATGGTCAAATCACCGGAACTAGAACAAACAATTGTTAGTTCCCTTGCTCGAACTTTACCGCGTGATCGCTATCCCCTATGCTTGCTACATTATTCCATTTCCCCGCAACAAGTGGACTGGAACCGCAACCCAGCAAAAAGCAGAATTTATCTCAAACAGATAGATTATTGGCAAAAACAAGTGGAACAGGCTATTGATCGAGCGCTGCGAATTAATGCCGACACAATTAAATTTTCAGTACAAAACACTCGAGTTAGTAAGTTAATTAAAGCTGCGGAATCAAAAGCCGCCTATCATGTTGGATCGCAAAACTCTATTAATGGCGAACAAGGTAATTCTACAGTAGATATACATGCATCAAAAACCCATTCATTTAATATAAATGGGTCAGATTTAAATAATTCTAACTTAAATAATTCTCCATCAAATATCCAATTTTTAAAAGCTGTTGCTCAGGTTAATAAAACATATATCGTTGCTGAACATCCAGGTGGTGTGTGGTTAATCGAACAGCACATAGCACACGAACGAGTTTTGTACGAACAATTGTGCGATCGCTGGAAACTTGTACCGGTTGAACCAGCGATTATTCTTTATCAATTATCCATAGCCCAAGTAGAACAATTGCAGCGTATCGGTATAGATATCGAACCCTTTGGCGAGCGACTCTGGGCTGTGAGATCTATTCCAGGGTTATTGCAAAACCGGGATGACTGCGCCGAAGCCTTAATCGAACTGAGTTGGGGAGGTGACTTACAAACAGCACAAGTTGCGGTTGCTTGTCGCAGTGCAATTCGTAACGGTACACCCCTAAGTTTAGAACAAATGCAGTCTTTATTAGACGAATGGCTGCGTACCCGTAATCCTCATACCTGTCCCCACGGACGCCCTATTTATTTATCTTTAACTGAATCCTCTTTATCTAAATATTTCCGGCGTCATTGGGTCATCGGTAAAAGTCACGGAATTTAATGGGTCATTTTATTGCTTTCCTCAGGAATGATTCTTTCCTCAGTAATGATTGTTTTGTTACTTAATTAAAGTTTGATCGTTTTTTTACTTTTAATATAAACAAAACTCATGTATTTTGAGATATGAGAAGCATTGAATTGAGCGAGGGGTTTACTTTACTAAGGAAAAAGGTTTTCTTGATAGAGTGTTGTTAGAGTTAAAAAATAAACTTCAAAATATGAATATAATACCAAAATACTCTGATATTTACAGGTGTTTGACTGCCTAGTATAAGAATAATAATATACCATCAAGTTAATACTCAGGATAATAATCTATTTTTCTGAAATATTTTATAAAATAATTTTTCTATTCAAAATAGTTAATGAAAAACAGTATTTTATTTAGTATTGCATTGAGTCTTAGTAGCTTATTAGCGGTTACTAGCTGCTTTGATAGGGACAGCACTGAGCCTGAACTTCAAGTGCAACAAGAAATAAAAATAGTTGGTTCAAGTAGCACTTATCAAGCTACAAAAATATTAGCCAAAGCTTATGAGAACAAAACTGTTAACGTAAAATTTACTTTTTTACCTAAAAGTCAATCCTCTAGTGGTATTGCTGGTGTAAGGAAAGGGTTAGTAGATATTGGTACAGTCAGTCGCACCCTTAAACCTGAAGAAGATGATAGTTCTGTTGTATACCGAGAATTTGTTAAAGATGCTTTGGTTGTTGGTATTCACCGTAGCGTTAAGGGAGTCCGTAATTTACAAACTTATCAGCTAAAAGCGATATACAGCGGTAGAGTAACTAACTGGCAAGATCTGGGGGGAAGCAAGGGGAAGATAGTAGTTTTAGATCGCCCTGAAGACGATTCTGGTAAAAGACTTTTACGGGAATATTACTTGGGTAAAGAACTGAAAAATGCACCTGAAGCAGTAATTATGCGTCACGAACCAGAATTAGTAAACGCATTAAATAATACTCCTCATAGCATAGGTACTTTTTCCTTAGCTTATGCCTTATCCAATAAATTATCAGTAAAACGCCTCAGTCTTAATAATGTCGAAGCTACAACTAAAAATGTACGGATAGGCAAATATAAAATGGTGCGTGAATTAGGAATAGTTTACAGCAAAAAACCCACTTCTAAAACTCAAGGCTTTGTGGATTTCATCTTTAGCAAACAGGGTCAAGAAGTTTTACAACAATCTGGTTTTGTCCCATCTTTAGAGGAATCATAATCAATGCTTTTGGGTAAGTATTATAAACTACCTTTAAAAATTAAAATCATTTTACCCTTATTATCGGTTCTTATTATTATTTGGGCTTTAGCAACAATTACTTTTGGGTATTTTTTCAGTTATAACCTCGAAAATAAGTTAAGGTCGGAAACAGAAGAAGTATCTTCAACAGTATTAGAGTCTTTTGAGAGACGAAAACAATTATTATTTTTAAAAGCAAGGTGGATTGCAGAATCTAAAGAAGTTTCACTATTAGTTAATAATAGTAAAAAATCAGCTTTAAGTCGCTACTTATTACCTCTCAAAGAATCATTAGAACTAGATTTAATTAAAGTTATAGATAAAAAAGGTGTAACACTTGCAGATGTTCGTCAAGGAGAAATTGAACAAACAAAATTAAATCATAAATTTCTTCATGAAGCCGCAAGTATTGGAATAGATATTTTTGATGTAGTTACTGTTGATAAGAAGCAATTCTCTGTATTGGTTGCTTTAACTTCAGTTAAATCCAGAAAAGAAATTCTTGGTGGGGTAATAATTGGAAAGACCATTAATGACGAAACATTAGCAGAAATCAGAGCGCAAACACAACCACATTTAGTTATTTTTCATGACAAAAAAGTCACAGCTTCAACATTAGAAATAGCAAAAAAAAATAATTGGCAACCACCACCGATAAAATCACAACCAGTATTAGTCAATATCGGGGATGAAGAATTTATTGCCAAATCTATCAACATGATGGGTTTAAACGGCAATCAAGTCAAAATAGTACTATTGAATTCCGTTACCCCTTTAAGGGAAAATCAGCAGCACTTGTGGATTTATATAATTATATTTTCTGTTGTCGGAACTACTATATTTAGTATTACTGTTACCAAACTGACAAACTTAGTTACTCGTAGAATTATCTATTTAACTAATGCTACTCAAAAATTAGCTAGTGGTGATTTTAGTGCCAGAATTAAAATTACTGATAATGATGAAATTTCTAGTTTAGCGAAAAGTTTTAATTATATGGTAGAGCAAGTATCTTTACTCTTAGAAAAACAAAAAGAAGCTAATAAAAAATTAGAAGAATATAATCAAAATCTAGAAAATATAGTTCAAAATAGAACATATGAATTAAAACAAAAAAATTCTGAACTAAAAAATCTTCTTCAAGAATTACAGTGCACCCAAGCCCAAATGATTCAGGGTGAGAAAATGTCTAGTTTAGGACAAATGATTGTAGGAATTGCCCATGAAATTAACAATCCAGTCAGCTTTGTATATGGAAATATAGTTCCGGCTATTGACTATGCAAAAGATTTACTGCATTTAATTGAACTTTATCAAAAGCACTACCCCGAGCCTGACAAAGAAATTCAGGATGAGATTCAAGCAATAGAGCTTGATTATGTTAGAAATGATTTTACAAAACTTCTAAATTCAATGGCAATCGGAAGTGAAAGGATTCGTAAAATTGTCTTATCTCTACGTAACTTCTCTCGCCTTGACGAAGATGAATTTAAACGGGTTGATATTCATGAAGGTATAGATAATACTCTGATGATTTTACAAAATCGCTTGAAAGTACAGTCAAATCGTCCAGAGATCAAAATCGTTAAAGAGTATTCTTCTTTACCTTTGGTTGATTGTTATCCCGGGCAACTCAATCAAGTATTTATGAACCTTTTTGTTAATGCAATTGATGCTTTAGATGAATATAATTTACACAGAACACCAGAAGAAATTAAAGCTAATTCTAGTTATATAAAGATTTCTACTGAAGTTAATAATGATGAATGGATTATGATTCGAATTTATGATAATGGACCAGGTATTTCAGATAGAATAAAACCAAGATTATTCGACCCATTTTTTACAACTAAAGAAGTTGGTAAAGGTACGGGTTTAGGATTATCAATTAGTTATCAGATTATTGTAGATAAACATAGCGGAAAGTTAAATTTTTCTTCAAAAGAAGGCAAAGGTACGGAATTTGTAGTTGAAATACCCGTCAAGCAATTATCTTAAATTAAAATATAATATAAAGGCATTTATAATATCATATATAAATATATTTTTATTTTTGATGTTTTGAATATAAAAGCTTAATTCATAATTTTTTAATTCCTCATATTACCGAGAATTTAAACTGAGAATTTGAGGATTTCAATATTATTATATCTAATCAAAAAATAGATGTATCATAAGTTTTTTGTTTGGCTATATATTAGCCTAGATTTCCTTAAAATTACATTTATATATCGTATTAATAAATCAAAACGAATGTAGTCTACAACACCCATATTTTTAGATTG
>NZ_JASJDK010000137.1 GCF_030065675.1 Mastigocoleus sp. MO_188.B34
CTAAAATACATAATTATATAACTAATACTTATATTTTTTCTCTGTTGTTAGAACATTTGTATTGAATTAATAGTTTTCTAAGTCATTTTTTTACTGACAATTTGGGAGTCTGTTCTCCATAGAAAGTGCATTTTTGCTCATTGGTGAGAACTTAAGCTGAAGAGCAAGATGTCAAGGGGTTTTGGAAGAAAAAGTTCTCTTGTCCTCTTTGTCGGTCAGGGAAAGGAGCAACAATCAATTTTATGTTAGGTTTTCTTTTGCGTTTAACGATGCCTAGATCCTGATTGTTAGGGTCAGAAAAATATCGAACTGGGTCAGTGGCTTTACCTTTGTTGTAAGCAACATTAAAATGATATAAACCCCGGTAAATCATCTCTAAAGAAATTTGCTCAAAGGGTAAAGAGAGTTCCTCAGCAACAGAATCACCTAAATCAACTAATACAGCATAAAATAACCAAGTCGCCCAAATTTGTAATTGAATACCATTAATTGAACCCGTCCATAAATAACTCAAATCAAGTAAACGTTTCACCGTGTTAAAAGCTTGTTCAATACGCCAACGTCGTCGGTATAAATCAGCCACAACATAAGGTGGTAGAATAGTAGGTTCAAGAACTGAAGTTAAATAGGAATGCCATTGTTTTTTTGAGCGAATTTCGACTAATCGTAAGGTTAAAACTGGTGTATTATTCTTGCCACAACCAAGAATAATCAACCTATCACGCAAAGCATAGCTATTACTAAATACTTCTTTAACCTGAAAAGATGCACCTTTTTTGATTCGAGTAATAAAGTCAACTTTTTGCTCAATCAATTGTTGCCAGAAATGAAAATGATAGAATCCTCTATCTAATAAAAGTAAAGTATTTGCTGACACTAAATTTAAGATATCTTGCTCAAATTTCACATCTGACCTAGAAGCCTTAGTTGTCAACCAAATCTCCACCGGAAGACGAGTAGCTAAATCAATCACAGTTACTATTTTTCCTGCCAATGTTCCTGGTGGAACCTCTTCTAAACTCTTTAGTTTTCTAAATAACGCTTCTAGTGTCGAACCATCTACAATCCATATTTTTTTAAAATGAGAAAGAGCAAAACTTACGCTGTCAGGTAAAGGACGTTTTTGACGAGAATTCCACTGCTGTTGTAGGTGAGGTAATAATTCTTTAAATACTTTTTCGAATAAAATAGCTGGGAATGTTAAAAATCTTTTAGAAAGAGCTTTCTGAGTAACCTTGGTCGCTTCTACCCATAGAAAACCTTCTTTGTGTAACAGACGAGTTAATTCTTGGACACCCGGAACATTGCGCCATAAAAGAGTTAACACTGCCGCAAGCATTAAAGGCAAATTGAGAATACGATTCCTCATTCCCAACTGTCGAAACAGGGCTTGTTGATTAAAAATTGCTGGACTTAGCAATTCCTGTAGATGAGATGCCATCGCTTCGCTCTCAATCAGTGGATGATGTTTCTTCTTGCCATGATCCCGGTTGGTTTTTTTGCTGCTCATTGGTTTGGGGTAAGTCAGATACCAAGCTCAAACCTATCATTTATCAGCGTTTTAACTGTTTATTGTATTTTGTAAATTACCTCTTGACTTTTGGGGTTCTTCTTTAAGTTCTCACGAATGATTTTTGCTTGCAATTATCTCTTTTTCAAAAAGTTTTCCATCTACTGAAATTAATCCAAGATATAGCCACAATGAGTAACTTTTGAAGTCGAGAATGAAAAATTACAGCAGACATTATATCTCTGCTTGAATTTATGTCATGGCAAGTAGGCAAGTTTATAGATCGTGTCATCTGCTTCTAGAATACAAGCCAATTTTGCCACAACCCAAAGTGCAAGTCCGATTTAGGGCTTGCTGAATAAAACTGAAACCTATAACAGACAAGCTTTTTATGCTTTTTTGGTACAAAAAAATGCAAGGAAATAATGTTTATATTCTCAAAAACTTTGCACTTTAGTCCCTGATATCCCTGGTTAAATTAGAAACCAAGGGAGGAAACTTAATATTTTGCAAGCTGTGTGGCTTCTAGATTCGCGAAACTCTACTTTTTCAGCAAGCCCTATTTAATTTTTTGTGCGAGAAATCTGAATTAATAAATTTTCTTCGTGAAATAAGAAGTAAAAGTTAAGCTCCAGATACAAAAAAAGACTTTACATATTATGTTTTGGTAAGTCTATTATTCTGGATCGAAGCACTTAACCAAATTTTCTGCACGTCGAAGTTAAACTTTGTACCAAATAATTTGTACCAAATAAGTCACTCAAATTCCAAGACATTAACTTTTATCAACAAAGTTGTTTGATTAAAGTACACAGAATCATAGCACTGGCGAATTGAAAGTTACGTGCAAAATAATACATTAAATTAATATACGACTTAGATTGTAATTATAACTCAGTGGTAGTTAAGATTTGATTAACTGAAATCCCTAACTTAGTTTAAAGCCTGCTTTGAAATGCTAGATCGGGGATTGTGCGATCGCAAGAGCCCTAAAAGTTTGTAGAGACGCTATATTAAACGTCTCCACCAAATTTATGGGAAAAATTTACTTTTACGACCTTAAATTAGCAATACCTTGGAGTAAATGAGTAAATTTCAATCTTCATCAAGAGCAGGGAAAAATTCTTCGATTTCCCATAAATTATCTTTATTTTCAAGAAACCAAACACGAGTTTCTAAATTCAGTTTGCTCCAAATATCCTCAACGGGTATATGAGGCGAAGAATACTGGTACTCTTTACCAAGATGCTTGAGATTTTCTGCAACTTCATGGGGAATGCCAAATTCTGACCAGTTGACCTCTCTAAAGACCCCAGATACCCCCTTCCCTGGGTCATAAATTAACTGTGCGGCTCTAATTAAGTCTGCAAAATGTACTAATTTAAGCTTACTCAAATCAGATACTGGAAGAGCATTGTCATTTTCTTGAGACATAGTTTTGACTGGAATTAGGTTAGTAAATGTCTTTTGGACTTACAACCAGAGACTTCCACATATGCCTAATTTTAGTTTAGTTAATATAACTATGCCTTAAGAACGTAATTGTGCCACCATTGCTGCAGGATCCCAGTAGGCTCGAGTTGTTTTAATTTTTCCGGAATCATTAAATTTAAATACAGTTATACCTTCAAAGATTACAGTTTTGTTAGTTTTGCTAATTCCTTGGATTTTCCACTTTACAGCAGCTTCATGACCGGTAATAAAAATATGTTCTGTTGTAGCTTTAAGGCTTGCAAATACGGCTTGTAGTTGTCCAATAAATTCCCGAAATCCCTCATGGACTTTAGCGGGTGGTTCGCCCACTGGATCGTGACTCACAGCATCTTCGGCAAAGTTTTCTACCCATCCCTGAGGATTCATCGCCGCCATATTCGCGTAGTAGGTGGCTATCACTTCTTTGATTGCTTCTGGCGACATGAATTTAAATTCCTTTCCCGAGTGACTAAAATTTGCAATATCAAGATGTTTATTGCACTTTAAAATAAAAGAGCCCATGCGTAGAACCGTAGGATTCTCAATTCACATGGGTAGCAAGTTGTTTACCCTGGCTTAGCATTGTAACAGCAGTTTGTTATTTACTATTAAACCAGTTACTAATTCTCAATTAGAACTGTTATTGCTGCAACTGCAATCAGCATTTCGTCATTTTTGTCATTGAGGACGGGAATGGCTTTTCCTTCAACTACCATCCCACCAGATTCAAGTGTCAGAGTCTTTTTACCAAAAGGTAATACAGCTAAAACTTCTTCTTCCCTAACTTGTTCTGGATAAGGTACCGCGACTTGTACCTCCACTATCATCTCATTTGGATCACTTAAACCAGCAACTTCCCAAACACCAGGTAAAGCATTATGAGCGATCGCATTTCTTACCGCCCTTGCTGCTGCGACTGTGGGTTCTTGTCCGTGTTGGTCAATTCCCATAGCCATTTCAATTATCAAACGTTTGCGTGGCACAGAAAAACCTATACCTGAATTTTAATATTTCAACTTATACTTTATAGCTTAGGGACACAAAACCCACTCTTTCTGGTGGTGAGAATTTGACACTCTGCCGTCCTATAAGGACGGAGATTCTTAGTTCAACGAGTCCACTTAAACTAAATTCCTTACGGTATCTAGCCCAGAGATGGTTCTCTCCTTAAGCGTTTAACCCATTACAGAGTTGGTTTGGGCATGCCCTACCCTACCTTGAGAAGACTAGAAAATTTGGTTTCTGGGGTGCTTGATGCTTAAAGATTTTACAATAGCAAGCTTTTCTGCACAAAACACCGTATATGAAGGTTTTCAAGGTTCGCTACCTCTCGGCACTGGGTGTTTAAGAGGTTGATTACCCTAACCTCTGGGACGAATTATATCAGAAAGCTGCCTTATAAAGGCGAGGCTTTAGACTCAAATTTTTCGGTAAAACAAACCTGTCTTTGTAGAGTAAGTGAATTATTGTGGTGGATTGCTTGGTAATAAAGTCCAACCAGCCTTCAATAGTTTTTGGTAAGTAGCAAAACCTTTAGAACCGCCAGGAATTTGGTAATCTGGCTCAATATATTTTCCAAAAGCTGTATATGGACGCCATGGTTCGTGAGATGCAGAGCGCAAATGTAAAATCTTCTCACCATCCTGACCAGAACGAGATAACCAGCACATTTGTCCTTTCACAACAAACTCCTTTTAATTTATTTGGAGATGCACGAACTGACGTTAGTATTTATACTTTAAAGTAATATTGTTGCAAGTTTTAAATACTTGAATTAAATACTTGAAATTAGTTGCAATATAAAAACCACAGACGTTGTAAATTTTGCAGTATAGATACGTAATCAATGTCATTCATAAGCATTATTAAGTACTTTTATGCATAAAGTATAAACTGTGGTTAAAAATATTGCGTGTATTTATAAATACTTAATGCTAGATAATCTCGTACTATACATATGGAGCATATAGTTTGTCACCAATTAAACTGCGAATTTTCTCAACTAGTTGTGAGTAAATATAATCTCCTAATACTGGTGTTGAACGAGAAACATCAACATTTTCTGCTAAATCAATCCATGATTTACAACCCCCATATTGCCGACGATAGATAATTTCTTGGCTTTGGGGTAGTTTATAAGTTCTTAGCAATAGAACATACAGTGGTTGTGATGGCTTCCACTTCAAGCGATCACAAATAAAGTACTTGTTCCAAATATGAAACGGTAATAGCGAATTAACAATTGATTCATTATTAATTGGCAAAATGTCAGTAATAGAAGCCCAACTACTAATTCGAACCGTTTCTGGACGCCAACCAGGTGTTACAGGAGAGATGATATCGGCGTACTCAGATTTGAGCATAAATGCCTGTTGGTGCTCGTAGGTCGGATATAGCAAAACTTCCTTTTGAGCAACGTGGAAACTACCACCTCTTTCATGAATGCCTCCTTTACGAAGCAACATAATCGTTTTACCTGTTTCCAAGGCTTTAATCGCAACTGCCCATTCTTTCAGTGCATGAGAAGTTGTCTTCAAATCTTCCATAAGCATCTACTGTAACCCCGAAATTAATTTAACCCTAAGACTTATAGGCAACGAGACGATGAAACAATTCTGGGAAATCAATTAGTATCCAGGAAATCAGAAAAAGTACCAAAAAGCAACGCTGTAAACAATTAAACGTCATAATTACACTTTTTCTGACTAATCCTGCTAAGAAAATAACCAGCAAAAATTAGTGAGTTGTCAAGCAAGATACTAACTCACCTTCAAAAACATTCCTGTAATAGTTAAAACTAGTATTCTTAACATTGATACAGTTGAGGTCTAGAAAGACGAAAATTTGAAACAAATTGTTGCCAACTTTTGATTAAACATCTATCCATAAGTGGAGTATGCCACAAAAGTCAACTAATACCTATCGCAAGGGAGATGAGAAAGATTTTAAAGGACTTTCATTTTTAATTCCATATTTCATTCCACGATCCAACAACGCGAATGTAAACATTACATTAATATTGATTCTGATCGCCTTGTAATGTCAGATGTAAACATTACTCTCTTTCCGCTAAGATTACCTATAAAAATTTCTCCTTTTCTTCCCACACTTCCCTCCTCACTCAATTAGTTAATTTTCCACCAAGATAGGAGCAGTTTCCTCTTTATATTCCTCAGTTCTACCAAGTTAAAGCTCAAAAAATAACTGTATACAGTGAACGTAACGGAATACTAGCCTATGTTGAGAACTTTAAAGACTAATGAACTTAAGTAAAAAAGGCAAGACTGAACTAGTTACCAGTGATATCTTAAAAATATAAAGACACCGAGCAAAGTAGAATAACAATTTTAAGGGTTGTTGACAAGGTGTCATCGGTCCTCAGCCCATGTGAACTCCAGTATATAAATTAAGGTGGCAAAGTCACTGCTACAAAATGACAAAGCCATATCCCTATGCGGAAAAACAAAAATACGTGGAGTTTGCTGCGAATAAAGTAAACCTTAGTAATTTTTTGACAGTTTCTTTAGATTAAAGTTAGTAGAAATTTGAACAAGAAGTACTTTCTGTAAGAACCCAGTCTTCCTCTGACTGGGTTTTTGCTATTGCAATACAGGGTGGGATATTGTATGAAAATACACGGACTTTTTTGTTCGCAGTTAATATTTTTCATTTTAGTTCTTACATAAATTTACACTTATTACTTTGTCCTGAGTAATACTTATAGGTAAAGAAATCCATAGAAGAACAGAAGTTTAATTTTATTGACTAAAAGGAGAATTTAATCGTGTATTTTCGCCATTTGAAATTTTTTTTTATATTTATTTTGGGAATATTATTATCAGCCTGTGGTGAGGTTGAGGAAAAAAAAGTACAAAATACAAATGATTTACCTTCTCGAGAACCAACCACAATAGTTTATGAGGACTTGGTTGTCAAAAATCAATCAGATTATGTGTTAATTCCTGTGGGGATATCTCCAGATGAGAATGAACAAAGAGAAGGTTTATTTAGTCGTAAATCAAATAAAAGCAAAAATATTTATAATATAATTTTTTATAACAAAAAAACTGGAAATACTAGTCTTTTATTAAACAGACAAGCAATCATTAAATCTTTTAATTTTTTAGAAATTGATGTCCCACCGAAAACAGAGGAGGAGAAAAAAACATCAAAAATTTTTTGGTTATACCGACTGATTACAACTGATACTAATCAAGATGGAAAATTGGATGATTTAGATGCAATTATTGGATATGTCTCTGATTTCACCGGGAAAAATTTACTTCAGGTTACTCCAGCCAATACTCAATTAGCTAATTGGTTTGTGTTACCCGAACAAGGAGAAGTTTTAATTAAGCTCCTGAATGATTCAGATAAAGACTTAAAGTTTACAGATAAAGATACAATAAATTTTATCAAAGTCGATCTTAATAAACCCAAGATAGGTACTAATTTTATAAATAATGAATTAGAACAAAAAATAAAATCTTATTCATCTCAGGAAGAGTAAATGAATATTGGTACCTATTTTGCAGACTCTACAGGCCATGGACAGTAACTATAATAATTTATTATAAATTTTGTATTAATTTATAATTTGTTCATTTGAGTAGAGCTTGTTCTGATCGCTTTACGTAGATGCTGGTTAGTCATGTTGGCTGTTAGACAGATGTACTCCTCCATGTTTTCTCGGACTCTTGTTCAAAAATCAAATCGGATTCCTATATGCATTTACAACCAATAATTGAAACACAATGGTAATACAGCACATTACTTGATATTTCAAAGCTTTATGAAAAAACCATCTGAGTATTGGGAAAACAGATTTATTTAGCTAACTTGAGTATTTGATGCTAAACATAAAAACCCGGTCACTTAAGTAACCAGGCTTCCCTCATCATAAATTTTGTTTTTAATGATGCTTTCAGCTCTAAACCTATGAAATATAGATTTTTTACCATCAATATTTAAGTTTTTAAAGCTGAATCGAATATACTCAGTTCTACAAACAATCAACCCAACTATTTAACAATAGGAGTTTTTACGGTACGCGCCATTTCCAAAAAGGAATTCATGTTTGCGCCGGGACGTCGCCGACCATTTGTACTAGTTGGTATCAAATATTTTGTTGCAAAGTTAGTTTCCACAGGTTCCTGTGGTTTAACAGTTTTAGCCGGTGCTGTAGAAACAGGAGTCTGTGGCGAAGTTGGTGGCTGAGATTTTTTCGCCTTTTCTGCTTTTCTACGCTCTTTAATTGATACTTTCTTAGATTTTGGTTCAGCTTCTTTCTTTTCCGCAGCCTTGCCGTTGGATGCAGATGTATCTGGAGCTACACTATTTTCTGGAAACGGTTTTACCGCTGCTACACCATTTGACGACTCTGGCTGTGACTTAGCTACCTTTGAAGTTTCTGGAGACTTTACTTCATCTTCCTTCAATTCTAAGTAGTAACCATTATCCTTGTTTTTTCCTGGAAGAATTCCAGTAACTAAATCAAAAATTTTGCTCATCAGAGATTCTCCTACCCTCTAAACCTAAAGAACCCACCATAATTATTAAAAAAATTATGGAAGAATGTTACTTTTCATCAAGAATCTACCCACTAACCCATTTTCTACGACATCCAGATTGGATGACAACTATTGACTAATAAAAAAATAGTCAGAGTTTATTTGTAGATAGCGATCTAAGCATGGAGTAAAAATTGCTAAGCTTCCCAATCTAGAAAGTTGCAACCCGTACATATACAGATTTAATTATTAAATTTCCTAGTAGCTCTGAGCAAGATTATGAAAGGTTCCTTAACAAAAGTTAACTGTTACTTTTTTTGTCTCCGTATTAATGTTTGTTTAGTCCTCCAACAGTAGTCACTAAGTCGTCAATGAAAATTTATTCGAATTGCTTCAGAGTTACAACTGCAGAAATACAATTCAAGTGGAAAAATATTAAATTTTCGGATTAACATCAATTTCCTCTAAAACTGCTTAAGTATTAAGATGTTAAGCAGTTTACTTTAACTTTGTTTAAGTCAGTGTAATTATCTAAATGAATACTGGACAAAAGCAACGCAATCCTGTATTGCTTGTGCATGGAATTTGGGACACGGGTAAAGTTTTTCGCAAAATGAGTTCTTATTTAAAGCAACAGGGTCGTGATGTATACGATGTTGACCTAGTACCAAATAATGGTGATGCTGCTTTAGAAGAATTAGCACAAGAGCTAGTCAATCATATCAAAACTAATTTTAATTCAGATCGAGCTTTAGACTTAGTCGGCTTTAGCATGGGGGGAATAGTTAGTCGATATTACGTACAAAGGTTAGGGGGGATTAAACGCGTACAAAAATTTATTACTATTTCATCGCCACATTATGGTACGTGGGTTGCTTATCTATCACAACGTCGGGGTGCTAAACAAATGCGTCCTGGAAGTGCATTTTTGAAAGACTTAAATCAGGATATGTCGATATTAAAACAAGTAGATTACACTTCAATCTGGACACCCCTCGATATGATGATTGTTCCTGCAAATAGCTCCAAAATGCCCGTAGGGAAAGAAATTGTCATACCAGTATTACTTCATGCTTGGATGTTAATTGATTCTAGAAGTTTAGCTGCAGTTGCAGAGGTTTTGAGTGGGGGTTAGGGATTGGCGACTGGGGATTGGCGACTGGGGATTGGGGATAGCACTGCGTGCCTGCCGCCTTGCGGCATAGAGCCTACGGCGTCGGTGGAGCCTCTGGCGACTGGGGATTGGGATAATACTAAAAATTACTGAATTATTACTCATTACTCAGTATTCGGTAATAGATAATTAATATAGTTTTTTGTGCATAAATATTTTTTTGATGTTAAAGCAATGCAACAGCAAACAATATTCCACCTTGCATTTCCCGTTACTAATATTGCCAAAGCTAAAACTTACTACGTAGATGGTTTAGGCTGTATTCCAGGACGAGAAAGTCGTCACGCCTTAATCTTAAATCTGCATGGACATCAAATTGTTGCTCACCTGACTAAAGAACCACTCTCGCCACAACGGAATATTTACCCCAGACACTTTGGAATTGTTTTTACTGTAGAGCAAGATTGGGAAAATTTATTGGTAAGAGCAAAAAAACAGGAATTACTTTTTCGGGAAGAGCCGAAAGACCGATTTCTTGGTTCACCTTTAGAGCATCGTACTTTTTTTCTGGAAGATCCGTTTTATAACCTAATGGAATTTAAATACTACCGCCATCCAGAAGCAATTTTTGGTAGCGCCCAATTTACCCAAGTTGGCGATAGAGATTAGTTTTTTTTGTCTTATCAGTTTATGGCTAACGCCACGCCCGTACGGGCTACAGTTATCAGTGAATTGTAAACTTATACCCAATCCCTATATGCCGCTAAGAACGCGCGCAAAGCGCGAAGCGGCGGCACGCAGTGCTATCCCCAGTCGCAAGTCGCCAATCCCCAATCCCCAACCCCCAATAATTGACTCCAACGATAAGATAAGGATATATATTTGTTGCGATTTGTATATCGACTTATTATTTGCCATGCCCCCTGCCGTTTTAATTAAAAGTCTCCAAAAAAAATACGGCAATGTTGAAGCCGTTAAGGATGTTTCTTTCGAAATTCAGCCAGGTGAAATCTTTGGCTTATTAGGTCCTAACGGTGCAGGCAAAACTACAACATTACGTATTTTATGCACTCTCACAACACCTGACGCAGGTAAAGTTGAAGTATCTGGAATTTCAGTAACAGATAATCCCAAGCAAGCAAGAAAAAGACTTGGTTATGTAGCACAAGAAGTAGCTTTAGATAAAGTACTTACTGGAAGGGAATTACTACAACTCCAAGCCGCACTTTATCATTTACCCCATTCAGCCAAAAAACAGCGTATTGACACTGTATTAAAGTTACTTGGGTTACAGGAGTATGCCGATAAAAAAACTGGTACCTACTCCGGTGGTTTACGCAAACGTTTGGATTTAGCTGCAGGTTTGCTGCATGCACCAGATGTTTTAGTTTTAGATGAACCTACTGTAGGTCTAGATATAGAAAGCCGTTTTGTTGTCTGGGAATTTCTCCGACAATTACGTAAAGCTGGGACTACAGTATTAATTACCAGCCATTACCTAGAAGAAATTGATGCTTTAGCCGATCGAGTTGCAATCATTGACCAAGGAACAGTCATTGCAACTGGAACACCCTCGGAATTAAAGGACAAACTAGGAGGCGATCGCGTTACTCTACGAATTCGGGAATTTTCTCCCACAGAAGAAGCAGAAAAAGCTAAACACTTACTGGAATCTCTACCTTTTGTTCAAGAAATAATTATCAACAGCGCACAAGGAAATTCTTTAAATTTAGTTGTTACACCACAAAGTGACGCTTTAATTAGTATTCAAAAGGAATTAAATTCTGCTGGTTTGCCAACTTTCGGAATTGCTCAATCCCGTCCTAGTTTAGATGATGTATATTTAGCTGCAACTGGACGTACTTTAATGGATGCTGAAATCGCTGCTGCTAGTAACCGCGATCCAAAAGCCGAACGCAAACAAAATATGAGATAGGAGTCAGTTAACTGTTTACTGTTATCAGTTAATTGTGATTTATACCTAATCGCCAGTCCCCATATGCCGCTAAGAACGCGCGCAAAGCGCGAAGCGGCGGCACGCAGTGCTATCCCTAATCCCTAGTCGCCAATCCCCAAAACATTATGAGTGGAACTATTACACCTCCCAAGCCAGATATTAATTGGCAGCAAGTTGCATCACCACAACTTTATAATGATGTAACCCCAAATTTCTTTGGTGAATTAGTGCAAGAAACTTTCGCGCTTACTCGCCGTCTATTTATTCAGTTACAGCGACGTCCCTCCAGTTTGATTGCAAGTCTCGTTCAACCAGTAATGTGGTTGATTCTATTTGGAGCTTTGTTCCAAAACGCGCCCAAAGGTATTTTTGGGGAGACTACAAACTACGGACAATTTCTTGGTGCAGGCATAATTGTGTTTACAGCATTTGCTGGTGCACTTAATGCAGGTTTACCAGTAATGTTCGATCGCGAATTTGGTTTTTTGAATCGGTTGCTTGTCGCTCCCCTCGCCTCTCGGTTTTCAATTGTTTTGGCTTCGGCAATTTTTATTATTAGCCAAAGCTTTCTTCAAGCTGCAGTTATTATTGCTGCTACAGGACTTTTAGGTGCAGGGATTCCAAGTTTAGCTGGTTTAGGAGCGATCGCACTCATTGTATTCCTTTTAGCACTGGGTGTAACGGCATTAAGCTTAGGTTTATCCTTCGCCCTCCCCGGACACATTGAGTTATTAGCAGTAATTTTTGTTGCAACATTACCTATGTTATTTGCTAGTACTGCATTGGCTCCGTTATCATTTATGCCTGAATGGTTACAGGTTATTGCAACTTTGAATCCCCTCAGTTATGCAATTGAACCCATTCGTTATCTATATACTCATCAGGATTGGAGATTAAGTAGCATAGTAATGCATGCTTTTTGGGGTGATGTTACATTTGGTGGAGCAATGTTGATTTTACTGGGTTTTGCTTCCATCGCACTTTTAATTATTCAACCCCGGTTACGTCGTACCCTTGCTTAATTTTGTAGTATTAATTATAACAATCCTTTAGGGTATATCCATAAGTAGATAATCCATCAGCATTAACCTCTTATTTCGATGTGTTATGCTCTGCACCTAAATAAGCCAAAAAATGACATATTTAAGTGGCATATTGAATAATTTGGATTTCTTTTAAGCCCTAAAGCGTTTCTCTCAAAAATATCGATTTTACAAACACTATCTGAGATTTAAGCTTCATGAAAATCTGGTTTACATCACTAAAACAATTAATGTTTGCAACTGTAGCAGGTGTAAGTTTAGCTGCATTAACTTTTCCACAAGTTAGTTTAGCTAACCCCAATAAAAGCTATGATAACGAACGCTACGATCCACAAAATAATAGTTCACAGTTTGGAAACAAAAACGATCCTTTCAATCAAGGTGTGGAACAAAACCCATTTAGCTTATTTCAGTTAATTCATAACGCCCAACTCGGAAATCTTAATCCCAATTTTGCGAGTGACAGCGGTCAACAAATTAATGATGCTGCTGCTGAATTTCGGAAAAAACAGCAACAACAACTTCAACCACAGCAGCCAGGAGTACAGCAAAATAACAATCCAGCAAATTCAATAATTATTAGACCTACCTACCAAGATTAAAGTTATTAAAATTAATGAAACAAAGCTAGGCTCTGTCCAAAAGTTATATTTTTGGCAGAGCCTTTGTTTTGGTATTATCAAATTCTAATACCAATTTAGAAAAATAATGAGACAAATAAATTTTTGTAGAGACGTACCAGAGCCTGCGGCGTCGGCGTTAGCCTCTGGTACGTCTCTACAGGAGAATCTGTCGCAATGATTGATTGAATTGGTATAACTTTGAAAATTTAGTTTTGAAGATTGCACCAAATATATGCTGTAATCTCCAAAGTCATCAGTTATGGTATTAATTATCTTTGTCTGTATAGGAATACCTGACTACCCGATCGCTGATAAAACATCTTGAGCATGGGTAGTTGTATTTACAGTACCATCCACGTGGGTAATTTTTCCATTGCCATCAATAACATAGGTGACGCGCTTTGCATAACCGCCACCATCAACATCGTAAGCCTTGATTAAAGATTGATCTGTATCAGCTAGCAATGGAAAATTAAGACCGTATTTTTCAGTAAATGCTTGGTGAGAAGCTTCATCATCTGCACTTACACCGAGCACTACAATATCTTTACCTTGATATTCAGGTCGTGCATCCCGAAAACTACAAGCCTGCTTAGTACAACCAGGAGTATCATCTTTGGGATAGAAATACAAAACAACTGTCTTACCCTTGAATTCAGATAGGGAAACAGTGTTACCGTTTGTGTCTTTAGTGGTAAATGCAGGTGCATCTGTACCAACAGCTAGAGCCATGATTAATTCTTCCTGTTTGCTAGCGCCGCCTTAGATTTTACGATATTTTGCGATCGTAATAACGTCGGTAATTCAGGCAATTGCAGGTTTAATCATCTTTTTTTATTATCCCTTGCATTGCTATATTTGTTGTCTTATATGAAGTTCAGATCGACAATTATATAAGGTTAATATTTGTGTTTAAGCGCTGAAATCAATGTCAAATGTTCATTCTCCCCAAATCGAGAAAAGTTTTTCCTATTCGCAACAAACAATTTTGAGAGCAGAACGCGCACTAATTTGTTCCCCCTTCAAGGCTGCTTTATTTACAAAAATGCTTGAAGAACGGGTGGGGATGGGTGAAATAACTGGTAAATCTGGCATTATGAATGATTACACAATCAAACCAATGTCGGAGTTAGTTGTAGATAATGCTTTAGTTTGGTTAATTCAAGTTGGTATCTTGCGTCGAGAAGTTGACGGACAAGGAATTACTGATAGTTTTCGTCTGACACCCTTAGGTAGACAGCTTGCAAAGCAAACAGAAACTTGGCGCACTCCATCATGGCGCGATCGCATATCTAATTTCTTCGTCCGTTGGTTACGACTACCTTTTTGGATTGGTAATGGGGATGGGTAACTAGTAACTGTAGCCCGTAAGGGGGTGGCGTTAGCCATAAACTGGTAACTGGTAACAATTACTAAGGAATGAGAATTTAATAACCTGTAATTCTAAAATTTGGAATGGTGCGTTACGCGATGCTAACAGCACCCTACTTTTGTAATTTATTTAATCCACATTTCTAATAGCTAATGGGATTGGGTACAAATAAAAAACTTAAAAACTAAAAATTTTGTTTTTTATCTTCCTTTTCCCTAGTTTTTTATCTTTATATCTTACTGAATCACTTGTGGGATAATACTGAAAATTTCCCTTTATTCTGATGTTTTAGCTGATAAATTCCGGTTCCCATTTCACCTCAAAAGTTAGGAAGTAAGCCTCAAAGGGAACAATATATACTGAAAGCAAAACCGAGTTTATCAAATATTTGCTATCTTCATACTACCCAAGTATTTACTTTGGATAGATACTTCAGGGAAACTTAAATCTCCTGAAACATAGTGCCTTGCTAATTTTCAAGTGATTTATTGGTGAAAAGTTGTATTTTTACAAACAGGCTTATATTTGAAGTAAACACATTAAAATTAAACGATCCCATTAATAATAACCTCTATGGGGAAAGGGTATGGTAATTTAAAATTTTGTTTCTGCGAGGAAATACTTTGAATTAGCTATCACCCTTTACTCTCGAAATCTCAAATTCAGTTAGTAAAAAGTGAAGTTTAATTATGAAAGGAATTATGGTAGTGGGGACTACGTCCCATGCAGGAAAATCACTAGTTGCAACGGCTATTTGCCGAATTTTATCGCGGCGTGGTTGGCGAGTCGCTCCCTTCAAAGGTCAAAATATGGCTTTAAACGCCTATGTAACTCCTAATGGAGGAGAAATTGGTTACGCTCAAGCAGTGCAAGCTTGGGCTGCGGGGGTAGTACCTTGGGTTGAAATGAATCCGATTTTGCTTAAACCCCAAGGGGATATGACATCCCAAGTAATTATTAAAGGTAGACCTGTTGGTAAAATTACTGCTAAGGATTATTACGAGCAATATTTTGAATTAGGGTGGCGAACAATTGAAGAATCCCTCAAACATTTATCCACTGAGTTCGACTTACTAGTTTGTGAGGGAGCAGGTTCCCCTGCGGAGATTAACCTCAAGCACCGCGATTTAAGTAACATGCGGATTGCTAAACATTTAGGCGCTCCCACCATATTAGTTGTAGACATTGAGCGAGGGGGGGCTTTTGCTCATGTAGTGGGAACCCTCGAATTGCTAGATCCAGAAGAAAGAGCATTAATTCGTGGTGTAGTTATAAATAAGTTTCGGGGACAAAGATCCATTCTCGAACCAGGTATTAAATGGTTGGAAGAACGCACAGGTATTCCAGTTGTGGGAGTTATTCCCTGGATGGAGCAGGTATTTCCTGCAGAAGACTCTTTGGATCTCTTAGAACGCAGATACAGGAAATCTTTCAGCGAAATTAATATTGCAGTTATTCGTTTACCAAGAATTTCTAATTTTACAGATTTCGACCCATTAGAAGCCGAACCATCCGTATCAATTAGATACCTCAGTCCCAAGCATGAATTAGGACATCCTGATGCAGTAATTTTACCTGGGACAAAAACCACAATTGCTGATTTGATATTGATGCAAAAAACTGGCATGGCAGAAGCACTGCAAAACTATGCCGCTGCTGGTGGAACAATTCTGGGTATTTGCGGTGGTTTCCAAATGATGGGGCAAATGATTGCTGACCCTGAAGGAATTGAAGGACAAGCTGGCAGATATCAAGGATTAAATCTTTTACCAATTAAGACCGTAATTACCGGTCAAAAAATTGCCCGTCAACGTCAAATAACTTCTAATTATCCTCAAGAAGGTTTACCGGTTACTGGTTTTGAAATCCATCAAGGGCGATCGCGTGCTGAGTTACAGTCTGCTCAACCCCAAGTTTTCCATACTTTGTTTGACGATCCTAATTTGGGATTGGTAGATAGTTGTCAGTCAATTTGGGGAACCTATCTCCATGGAATTTTTGATAATGGTCCATGGCGACGGGCTTGGTTAAATCGTTTGCGTCAGCAAAGAGGTTTGAAATCTCTACCTACAGGAGTTGCAAATTATCGCGAACAAAGAGAAAATCTGTTAGACTCTCTTGCAGTTCAGGTAGAACGTCACTTGGATTTAACTCCATTTCTCTCATAATTTCTCTTATAAAAACTTAGGAATCATGACTGTTCGCGTCCGTTTTTTACCAGATGACATTACTGCTGAAGCTGAGGTTGGAGAACCTCTGTTAGATGTCGCAGATCGTGCAGGGGTACTTATTCCTACAGGTTGTTTAATGGGTTCTTGTCATGCTTGTACTGTGGAACTAGATAATGGGGATATTATCCGTGCTTGTATTTCCTCTGTTCCACCAGGGCGTAAAGAAATGACTATTAATGTGTTTAGCGATCCAACTTGGTAGATCTTGATGTTTTCATAATTTGGTTTTTCCCATACCAATATTTTTATGAGTATGGGGAACAGAGAGTAGGAAACAGGGAACAGGGAACAGGGAACAGAGAATTTGAGGTGTTGGTACTAAAAATTTAAATTTAGATTTTTTCAGTGGTGCAACAATACCAAATTTATAGCAGACTAAAAAATTCACTAGTCATAAAAAATCGTGGGAGTATGGAAACCCCGTCTATTCAGAGTCTGCGGCGTCGGTGGAGCCTCTAGCGCGGAGGAAAGACAACACGGGACAATTTATTTACCGTTAAAAAATATTTAACATTAAAATACTTGCTGCTAAGTTTTTAAGGAAGCATTGCGACTTTGACCACTTTTCGTTCTCTCATATCACACAAAACCTGTTCTAGATCCTGTAATGCTCGCTTTTGAGTAATTAATAAATCAAATGGTATTTTGCGACTTGCAATTAACGATAATGCTTCTCGAACGAAATGAGGAGTATTATGAAAAACACCTTTAAGTGTAAGTTCGCTGTAATGTAATTGTTCTGTATTAACTTTAATTGTTGTATCTCTCGGACAACCACCAAACAAATTTACCGTTGCACCAGGACGAGCGCAAGCGATCGCAGTTTCCCAAACACTGGGTACTCCCGTAGCTTCAATGACTACATCTGCACCCCATCCTTGGGTTAATTCCTTCACCACTTCAGGGATATCAACCAAATTATGATGATTAAAAATGTGGGTTGCGCCTAATTTCTTACCAATTTCTAAACGCGAATCATTACCACCAAACAATAAAACTTCTGCGGAAAAATCGCGGGCTAATTTCGCTACAAACATTAATCCAATTGCTCCATCACCCAAAACAGCTACGCGATCGCCTGCTTTAATATCAGAACGGGCGACTCCATGGAGTACACAAGCTAAAGGTTCTGTAATTGCTGCTAATTCATCGGGTAATTCATTAGGGATAGAAAGCATATTATGGTTAACAATTGGCGCTGGAATTTTGAGAAACTGAGCAAAAGTTCCATTATTCCAAGTTAGATTGGGACATAAAGAAAACTCCTGACGCTGACAAAAAAAACATTCCATGCAGGGAGCAGAATTATTTGCAACAACGCGATCGCCAATTTGCCATTTGGTAACACCTTGACCCACAGCGACAATAGTCCCAGCCACTTCATGACCAAAAAGAGTAGGAGGTTTAAGCATTCGTGCATGACCACCACGTCGCCATACCTTTAAATCTGTACCGCAGGTTGTAGCTGCATCAACTCGGATTACAACCTCTCCTTGCTCTGGCGTTGGATCTGTGATCTTTTCCCAACGTAGATCCTCTTTACCGTAAAGTACTGCTGCTAACACGTCGTTTTTTAGTTATAGCGCTACGTAATTAGGTTAGGACATTTTGTGTTCCCTGTTCTCTGTTTCCTGTTCCCTATTAGACCTCTCCGGAAATTAAATATGTATAACCCAAAATCCTTGTAGAGACGTAGCATGCTACGTCTCTACATTCTTTTCCGGAGATGTCTATTCTT
>NZ_JASJDK010000138.1 GCF_030065675.1 Mastigocoleus sp. MO_188.B34
CTCATAATGTTGCAATAAAAGCAATCCATCTCACCGTAAAAACGGGAGACTTCTTGCCATTATTAATCTTAAATTTGGGCAACTTAAACTTGGGCAATTTCGGTTGCAACTGTCTCTTCCGATGGAGTAACTGAATTAGCCCTCACTGCACGAAACATCCCAAATCGACAAAGCCCCGCACCAAATGCTAACCGCATCAGAAGAATTGTAGGTACTTCCCGCAAAGATTTAATAAAACCAGATACACCAAAACGCACCAATCCCGCAGGTCGAGCAACTCCTTGCCATATAGAATCAAACCAGGAAGGAAGGGTTTCTTTTGTCCAGTCTGCTGTAATTACTTTTCCTTCAACAAATCCTGTCGTTTCCAAAAGTTCGGAAAAACCTTCAATACTAGCGAAAGCTGGATGAGACCATTGGTCCAATAGTTGGCGCATTACTGGCTTTTCCCAAAAATTTAGGGGTTTTTGACGATCATCCCTTTGGTTCCAGTCCGCAACAACTAACAATCCACCTGGCTTAACTACCCTCATTAACTCTCTAGCAAAAACCGCTTTATCTGGCATATGGGGTCCAGCTTCAACTGACCATACTACGTCAAAACTTGCATCGGGAAAAGAAAGTGACATCGCATCATCCACCATAAATTTGGCGTTTATTCCTTCAGGAGTTAACTCCCGAGCCCGTTCCACTTGTTGGGGACTGATGGTAACACCTGTAACTTCAAACCCGTAATCTTTAGCTAAGATACGACTGCTACCTCCGATCCCGCAGCCGACATCTAAAACAGTTGTTCCGGGGGGTAATTTATCTAGACCACCCCAACGCACCATTTCATGTACAAAGTCATATTTGGCAGCCAAAAAATCTTTCCGTCGTGGTGGCGAACCATAATGACCCAAGTGAATATGTTCGCCCCAGTAAAACTCCAAAATACCATCCTCAGTCCATTGGTCGTAGGAATTGGCGACGGAGTCAGATGACTGATAACGACGAGCGGTGATTAGATATAATGCAAGTGAGAGTATAAGTAGTGCAAGGATAATTACCAAGGTAGAAAGGAACCAACTCATTGAAATCAAGCCTTAATATTTCTTCATATTCATCATAATTTTATCCCATTATTAGAATGCATATTTTGTCCAATTAAGGAGAGATTCTTTATTTGCTTGGTCAATAGATAATTTTCCACCAATCGAAATAAAAAACATCCACTTTTAAAGGTGGATGTCAACTTTGATTCACAAAGCGTACTCAGAAATTATTACTACTCATTCAACAATAGTTACAAAAAGACAAGAACTAGAAAAGATGAATTATTCAGAAAGTAAAATATCCTAAACTATATATTTCTTTGGATTAGTGACGATCGCATCAACCACTAAAATAATAAAAACCCAAAACTTACCAAAAATTTGAGAAAGCTGGATCAATCAGAATGTGAATCGGAATCTGTTGAAGTTTGAGGTACCTGCTTACTTTGTACATAGTCTCTTGATCGCTTAAAAAATTTCTGCAAATTTTGAAACAACATTGCTCCACCAGTTGCTAACATCCATAGCAAACCCAAGCCATTGAGTAGGACATAAACTGACTCTAGCTTATGTCCAAAATATTCACCTTCATGCAAAACCATCAGAAAATGAACTTGGTCGCGAGACAGCCCGAACCAATCTTTGGAAATGCGGTAGGTAACCCCTGTAAACACTGTGATTAGCAATGGTAACAAAACAATTGGGGCAATAGTACGGTGCAGTTTTCTCAATGATTGGTTCAGTTTCATGATTCAATTAGACTGGAAATATCTCTGAAACCATTGTAAATAGCATCGTACATGGAAGCGATCGCCATTGATAAATACGCTTAAAAAGCTGGAAAGATATCTGCCAATTTCTCCTCAAATTGAACAAGACTCATTTCTTCCTGCTCCCTAGCCCCTAAACACCGAAGATTTAAGCTTTGATTGCTAGCTTCTTGCTCGCCCACAATGGCAATTAGTGGTACTTTGCGTTTAGAGATTTCGCGAATTTTTTTGCTGATTGTGCGATCTTGATTATGAAGTTCTACCCGAATCCCCATTCTCTTGAGCCGAGAAACAATTTTTTCCGCCCAAGGAGATGCTTTATCAGAAATGGAAGCAACAGCAACTTGCGTCGGAGCGACCCAAACAGGAAGAGCACCATTGTGGTGCTCCAACAAAATTCCAATCCAACGCTCTAAGGATCCCAAGATTGCTTGATGCAGCATTACAGGACGCTCCAATTCCCCTGATTCATTCACAAATCCCAGTTCAAATACTTGAGGAAGATTGAAGTCGACTTGAATTGTCCCACATTGCCACGATCGCCCCAATCTATCCTGCAAACTAATTTCCAGCTTGGGACCATAGAATGCTCCTTCATTTGCCGCTAAATTATAATTATGTCCCAAAGATTCAACTGCTTTAATTAATACAGATTCAGCCTTATCCCATAGTTCGTCAGAACCAAGTCTTTGCCCTGGTCTGAGGGAAATTTGCAGGGAAAATTCCTCATAACCAAAGGCAGAATAAACCAGTTTCACCATCTTGAGAAAATTGCTTACTCCACTCTGAACATCAGATTCTCGACAAAAAATATGAGCGTCATCCTGGACAAATTGTCGCAGTCGCATACATCCCGATAATGTTCCAGAAAGTTCGTTGCGATGACAGATTCCAAATTCCATTAATCGCATGGGATTTTCTCTATAACTACGTTTGCGGGATTGATAAATAGCGATATGGGCTGGACATGACATGGGTTTCAAAGCATAGTCTGAGCTAATTATAGATAAATCTGATTCATTATCTTGCTCAGCCTCCACACTACCAACAACAAACATTCCCTGACGAAACTTTTCCCAATGCTTTGACTTTTCCCATAGGGAACGGTTCAGGGCGATAGGCGATCGCACTTCTTCAAATCCACTATTTTGATAAACCTGTCGCATAAAATCTTCTATGCTGCGAAATAGTCTCAATCCTTGTGGATGCCAAAATACCATTCCTGGACTGTGTTCTTCAAAATGAAACAAGTCCATATTCTTTGCAAGTTCGCGATGATCTGCCATTTTAGTTTCTCCTGTAATGTAAATAGTAAAAAATAAATCTTCAAACAATAAAAAGCCCTCCAAGTCAAATTTGGAGGGACAAATGAATTGCACGTACAATCAGTTGTCACGTCCCTCCGGGCGCGATCGTAGTGCTGGTAGTAGTAGTTTTTAATACAAAATAAATAATCATAAACATGAATATTCCCTTTGATTTCTTGGACATGGAGCCTAAAAAAGCATAACCCCCCAGAATTAGTCTGGAGGGTAAGTAAGATAGTAAGACTTATTTGAAAGCAGCGCCTTACAACCCTCCGATGTGGGTAGTAGTGGTAGTGCTAGTAAGGACGAATGCTGTTTTCATTGTGGGAAAAAATTTATTCGATTCAACTTGATTCAATATATTCTCAATATAGCAATTTCCCAATTAGTGTCAAGTTTCTGAAGAAACTAACATTGAAAAAACTAATAGTGGGTTTATTTCTCGATCGCTACATTAGGTAAACAACTCCATTCATTCCACGAACCATCATAGTTCCTGACTTTGGGATAACCCAGTAAATACTTCAAGACAAACCAGGTGTAACCCGAACGTCCACCGATCGCACAGTAGGAAAACACTTCTTTGTCAGGGGTAATCCCATTACTGTGGTAAAGCGTCTTTAATTCATCAAATGACTTAAAAGTTCCATCTTCATTAAGGGTAAGTAAGTGTTCGACATGAATAGAGCCGGGAATATGTCCCGCACGTTCCTTACCTTCTGGTGGCTTCATTAAAAATTGTTCGCCTCGATACTCTTCAATAGTACGAACATCTAGAATTACTCGACCCGGATCATCAATCGATTCTTGAATCTCCTTATGGAGTACTCGCAAATGATCATCGAGTGGTTGTGCATGGTACTGGGTCGGGGGAAACTTTGATAGTTCTGCTGTAACTGGACGACCTTCAACTACCCATTTTTGATGTCCGCCATTCAAAACTTTGATATTTTGATGTCCAAATAGTTTTAATAGCCAGAAAATCCAGGCTCCAGTTCCGGGATAACTCCCATAAGCAACGATATTCATATCGTTTGTAATCCCAGAGCGTGATAGTAGTTTTTCCATGGCTGAAACATTTAGATTTATCCTCATATCAGGTAAAAGTAAGTCTGCAAAAATATTCCAAAAAACAGCACCCGGAATATGATTATTTTGATAGGGTTCTGGACTCATATCAACTTCGACTATACGGAGATTAGGGTCGTCGAGGTGTTCTGCAAGCCATTGCGTATCGACTAAGACTTCAGGATGAGCATAATTATTCATAGTTTTTTCTCAATAGAATTATATTTTTGTGTTCAGCGACAAGATCAGCCACACATGATGTACTAAGGTTGTAGATGCAAAAAATAGGGCAAATCCGATTAAAGGGTGAACAATAGCTAAGGGAAATGGAAATGGGGTTTGGATATGAATGGTCAAAAATTGTAGTGCCAAGAGGATTGGAAGACTTATTGTGAGGTTTCGTATTCGCTCAGAAAATGGAAACCAATAAGCCAGCAACATTAAAATAAGAGATAATCCACCATATCCTCGTACAAGCCAAACATGAATTCTCCAGTAATTGGGGTTATAGAAGTAGGCTAACCCAACGGTAAGCAACTGGATCATTAGGCAAATATTAAATAAGACTGCAATAATGCAAAAGCTGACTGCTGCTGACTTAGATAGAAACCGATTTTGTTCTGTTGTTTGATTTATAACTAAATCAGAACGACTTGAAGAAGTATCCATAATCTATCGAAAATTCTGCAAATGAAAATGAAGCAGTTCCAATTATTTTTCTTTGAAATTATTTCCCTCGCTTTTCAAGGTTACTAAAGCTTAGATTAAAGTTAAGCATTCTCCTTCGTATAGACCTCGATCAGGTACACTTTCCTCAAGTGGCGCAATCCATATAAGTCAACAAATGATGAAAACTCCACTACAGAATTCATTTCAGGCGATCGCCGAGGCGCAGAATGAATTAGAACTCAAAGAAACGATAGTAGCGGAAGTAGGCGATTATTTTGCAGCAAACCGTTGGGGAGTATTTTTTATGGATCGACTTCCTGCGATCGATAAAAATACCCCAGAGATAATTAAACGGGCTCTGTCAGTCGAATCCAACCCCGTTTTGAGGTATGTATTACAACGCCATGTTGCGGTTCACGATGAAATAATTTTACCCCCTGGAGTGTGGCAAACAATTTGTCCCCGCGCAGATCACGGACATGTAATGGCAGGTCCAATTATCAATAACGGTCAAATTGTTGGTGGTATTGGTTTCACCCGTCACCGTAAAGAACCGCCCTTCACTGCAGATAATTTAGCCGATTTAAGCGCCCTATGTTTGCATTTTTCGACAAAACTAGCCACACTACGCTCAAACTTAGGTATTGGAGAACTAAATTCCAGTCCTCTCACTCCACGCGAAAGACAAATTGCAGAATTAGTCGCTCAGGGAATGACTAATTTGGAAATAGGAAAAGCTTTATGGATTACAGAAAATACAGTAAAGCAAGCACTGAAGCGCATGTTTCGCAAACTTGAGGTTTCATCCCGTGCTGAAATGGTAATAAAACTTTTTGCAAGTACAGCAAGCTTACCTCACAAAAATACTACACCCTTACCTTGAAGCACAAATCTAGTAAAACATTAACCGAATAGTTTAGGTTGTCACCCCGTACAAATGAAAATCACAGGTGTAAGTCTTGAAATATACTTTGACACTGTTCAACTATAAGTAGTAATCCTAAAATCAACCATTACTGCGCAAGAAAATTATGATCATCAATTGGAATTAAGAGATAGGGTTTTCAATTTACTTTTAATGATCGCCACAGTATTAACCTTGTTCTAGGGAGATATAGCGGGAATCACAGAACTGACAAATATTAGCATGGGAGGGTTTTCTGTGGCGTACTCCAAAAGCTGTAAGTCAACAAGCAATATCCCAAAAAGTGTAGTCTATTAACTATTTTTGGAACTATAACTGATTAAAGATTATTTTTTTAAAAGATGTTTAATTGGTTTTCATCTCAAAACTTTAATACGCAGCTATCCAAAAAAATGACACTATGGATATTTTGTAGTCTGTTGATTATTGAGACTATTATCTTTATTCCCTCATACCTGAACCGCCAAAAATTAATACTGACCGATCTACAGCGAATTTCTCAAACCGCAGTTAAAGTAGCTTTTTCAGAAACAGCATCTATCAATTCAAATATTGCGAAGAAATTTTTAACAAATCTTCAGCAGGAATCTATTATCAGCGGTGGAAAAATTTATCGAGAAGATGGGAAAATTTTAGCCGTGACCGGGGATAAACCGGACATAAATTTCCAAATATTAAAGCAAGAAAAAACATCCCGACTGCCAAGTTTTTCCCAGGGAGGTTACAATACTACGATTTATTTTAATCAAAACGAGCAACCTTTATGGGTTGTACTGCGTTATGATGACATACCAATTCAAAATCAATTATCGGGTTACAGCATTAGAATTATTAGCTTAGTAATTTTAATTTCCATAGTTCTTACTGTGGCTAGCATGCTTGTAATTAACCGTATTTGTGTTCGACCCATCTTATATTTACGGGATGACTTGTTAAAAGCGGCAAAAGGTGTAGGTCAAAACAATCCTTACTTTAATTTTCATTCTTTGAAAATGCGACGAAAAGATGAATTAGGTGAGGTGATTACCGCTTTTGAATCAATGTATAAACAAATTTGGCAAGAAATTTATCAACGTAAACAAGCCCAGCAAGCAGAATTTGAAGAAAGACAACGTTTAGAGGAATTAAGTCAAAGTTTGGAAAAATCTCGACTCATCCAAGCATTATTAGTTCAAAAAGAAACAGTAACTTTTTTTGAGCAAATTTATGCAGGTGTAGTTCATGAAGTTAATAATCCAATTAATATTTTATATGCCAATATTAAGCACATAGAAGATTATTTTAAAAACTTATTGGAACTCGTACATTTGTATCAAAATGAATTTGCCGATTTACCCCCATATATAAAGGAATTTGAAAATGAAATCGATTTGTCTTTTTATACCAAAGATATTGAAAAAATAAATCTATCCTTCAAAAATTCGCTCCAGAGAATTATGAAGTTAATGTTAGCACTCAAAGTATTTTCTGGTTTTGAAGAATCTCAAACAAAAACTATAGATATTAACGAAAATATAGACAATATCTTAGTCTTACTCAGCTACCGTCTTGGCAAAAATTCCAAGCGTCCTAAAATTAAAGTAGTCAAAAATTATAAAGATATTCCCCATTTTGAATGTTATCCAGATTTATTGAATCAGGTATTTATGAATCTTCTCACTTATGGGATAGATATGCTAGATGATGTACCCAGTAAGGAAGACCTAGCAAAAGTGAATATGAATCCCGATAATTGGAATTGGTATCCCCAAATTTCAATCGAAACAAGTTTTAAATATTCTAAATATGTTCAAATAAATATTAAAAATAATGGTTCTTGTTTATCAAAAATTTCACAAATAAAACAATTTGAAGAATTTTGCCATAATCAGTCAATTACAGAAGAAATGGATATAGGGCTCTTAAGTAGTTATCAAATTATTTCCGAAAGACATGGTGGTTCTCTGAAAATTATCGCCAATCCTAATGAACCTTTTACTTTTGATATTGAGTTACCAATTAAATGATAAAAAATATCCCACCTTTGTCACTTCTAGTTGAAAGTTAATCGTCAACTATTAATAACTTTGTGTGGGATTATTTCTGAATAATATGTTTGTTTTGGTTCTAAAATATTTCTGAAGTTGAAAACTGTTTGATTTGAGAGTCTTATTTGAGAGTCTTATGAGTCTAAATAATTTAGACTGAGAAAAGTTTTGATTTTGGGAAATTATTAGCTTAGAATTATTCAGCCTGCAATTATTATCTTGCAAGCATGAGTCAGAAATTATGAACCAAAAAAAGGATGAACCAAAAATATTTTATCTGGCTTTTTGGTACAATTAATGTTAGCTGTGTTCTAAAAAATACCGAGCAATATTGCAGCAGTAAATAAACAAAACGCTACAATTGAAATTGCGACTATGTTTTGATAAGGAGCGTGATTAATCTTGTCTAGATATTGATTTACTTTTTTGTCTCGCTCTTCAGGTTGCCAAACCATCTGTTTCATAGTTTTTGCCTCACTTTTGGAGAGTATGCAAGAAGCAAATTAACTCCTTTTAAGGGTTACAACTAATCAAATAGCGTCGGTTTCTAATTTTTGACGCTTGCTCTGGCTGTAGAAATTTAGCTTTACAACTTTAACCTGCTAAAAAGAGTTTTATTAATGTTGCTTCTAATATTTATTCTAGCCAAATTAACCACATTATCAATTAAGAATTGTTCTTATTGTAATCAAGTTATATTTCTAGGATTTTACTTATGTAATCAAAAGTAAATATTTTTTCATGTACTCAATCATATCTTCTATTTCTTATTCCTAATTCTGAAATTTGGAATGGTGCGTTACGCGATGCTAACAGCACCCTACTTTTGTACTTTATTTAATCCACATTCCTAACCCAAGGGCTTATCCCCATCGTAAAAAAGAGGATAAGCCCTTTCATTGAAACATAATCCATCAAAGATGATTACGGGCACATTAAAGTATCCCGCGTATCGCGTCCTGTAATACTATTAGTACCTTTAGCTACCTTGCATAATTTTGCTTGAATGTCGTTACGTAAAAACACGTCAGTAAAATCAGCACCATCAATTGTGGCACCATCAAACATGGCGTTAGTCAAAAATGCTCCCTCTAGTAAAGCATCATTTAAATTTGTTTTCGTCAAACGAGTTGATTCTAAATCGGCAAATCTCAGATCAGCACCTGTTAAATCTACAGCAGCTAAATTTGCTGAAAAAAATCTAACCCCAGTTAACTTACAGTGACTGAAGTTGCTATTGCGCAAATTAGCATGATCGAAGCTCGAATCCGTTAAATCCTGATTGGAAAAATCTTCTCCAATCAAACTGCGATTATTATAGTTAATTGCTAAAGCATTGGGAGTAACACTGAAAATTAAAGTGATGCATAGTACTCCCCCAAGTAATATGCCGGTAATGCTTTGCCAAATTTGCTTACTTAACCAAGAATTCATCCTATTTTTTAGCCAATGAACCGTTTTTCATACAATAATTATCCCGATATTGGCGCTAAAGGAGAAGAGTTAGTTGCCAAATGGTTACAATCCACAGGTTGGATAGTTTTGCACCAGCGGTGGAGCTGTCGCTGGGGAGAAATTGATATCGTTGCTCTGCAGCAGAAAGATGACGAGGAAATAAAAATAAAATTAGAAGATTCAGAATTAGAATCAAAATTAGAACCGAATCAGAAAAATCGAGAATACCCCACCCATGGACTTGAAAATTCTAGAGCGAGCCCTGATGACTCCGTATTAGCATTTGTGGAAGTCAAAACTCGCAGTCGAGGAAGTTGGGATGCGGGGGGAAGAAATGCAATCAACCGAAAAAAACAGGGGAAAATTTGGCGCACAGCTCAAATCTATTTAGCCCAAAATTCAGATCTAGCGGATCTACCATGTCGATTTGATGTGGCTATTGTTCAATTTCAGCCAAAACCAAATCAGCATACAGTCAAAAAAATCATTGGGAAGGAAGTACTAGCCAGTTCGTTAACGCAAGAATATCAATTCAATTTAGAAGAATATATTCCAGGAGCATTTGATTTAAATATAGATGATATGAGTGGTAACAAGTAACCAAAAACAGAAAACTATTCTGCTACTACCAATTACCAATTACCAGTCATCAATAATTATCGTATTGCTACTTGTCAAAAGCGCTGGTATCATGCTAGGGTCTCTGGGCAATACCCCAATCCTCGTACAAATTGCTGCCGGAATGCTTCAATTTCTTCCTTTTCTGGACTGCCATGTGACACAACCGCCACTTGGTAACGACGCATTACATCAACAGGACATTGTCCTGTTTCTAAACTCCAAAGCGCCATTTGTACGCGCATTGGTGGCTCATAGGTAATTCCCAATTCATTTAAGAATGCCCTGAAATTGCGATCTTCATCAACCGAGATTTCACGTCTGAGCTTTATTCTAACCACCCAACCATCTATTTGATGAATAACGGTGATGAAAGCGACGGGTATCTCAGGTCTGGAATGCAAGAATTGAACTACCCTCAAAGAGAGACTGGCGTTAGCCAGGTAATACAAATATTCCATCTTGGTTCTAGGGATCAAAGCCAATCCTACATTTATATATTCCTCAATCAACCCCATGAACCGGTAGGGTAAATGTCCCCGTTTTTTGATGGGGAGTTTTACCCAATTTTTATAATTGTATTTACGTGATACCTAATGGTATGAATCCGAAAATCTATGGATGCAACTAAGGGATAACCCGAGATAATGCATTAATTAAGGAAAGCTGAAGTACCCATTATTCCATAAAATCTTCAAATAAATGCAGCAACACACTCCTGATTTACTACGGGAAAACCACGAATTAGATTTTAATTTGCAAGGATATGATTACGAATTGCCGTCCGAATTCATTGCTCAAAATCCCGTAGTTCCTAGAGATAGTTCAAAGTTATTACTAGTAAATACCCTGAGTACACAAGGAGAACAAGCTAACGGACATTATATTTTCCGGGAACTGCCAGAAATATTAAAACCTGGGGATCTATTAGTCATGAATAATACCCAAGTGATCCCAGCTAGATTATACGGTCGCAAGTCTACCGGTGCGGAGGTGGAAGTTTTACTTTTACAAGAGCAACAATCTAATTGTTGGTTAGCTTTGGTTAAACCAGGAAAACGCTTTAAGCTAGGAACAAAAATTATTTTTACTGCAGGTGGAAATCAACCAGAAAATGGAGAGGGAACTTTTCCTAATTGTTTAACAGCTACAGTCCTCGAAACAGATGAAGCTACCGGAGGACGCTTATTACAATTTGACTTACCTTCTGGTGTTTCATTACTGCAATGTTTGGATAAGTTTGGTGAAGTTCCATTTCCTCCTTATATTACCGATACAGAAGCTGCCAGCGAGCAATATCAAACCGTTTACGCAAAAAATCCAGGGGCTGTAGCTGCACCAACTGCTGGGTTACACTTTACACCCGAACTTTTAGAAAAGTTATCGCAAAAAGGGATAGGTCGGTCTTTTGTTACTCTTCATGTTGGTGTGGGTACCTTTCGCCCAGTAGAGGTAGAGAATGTTACCACCCATCAAATGCATGAAGAATGGATTGATGTCAAGAGTGAAACAGTAGAGAAAATTCGTCAAACAAAAGCTGCTGGAGGTCGAGTAATCGCCGTAGGGACGACCGTCGCGCGCTCTTTGGAAGGTGCTGCAATTAGTGGTGAAATTCAACCATTCACAGGAAAAACTGATATCTTTATTTATCCGGGTTATAAGTGGCGGGCGATCGACGGTTTAATTACTAACTTTCACTTACCGCGTTCAAGTTTAATGATGATGGTTAGTGCTTTAATTGGTAGACAGAGATTATTAGATGTTTATCAAGAAGCGATCGCATTAAAATATCGTTTTTATTCCTTTGGTGATGCGATGTTGATTCTACCATGAGTAGGAAAAAGGGAACCGGGAACAGGGGACAGTTAATATAACTGGATATAAATGTATCAATAATTTTGTTTTCCTACTTGTTTCTCAGTTTTATTGCTGGCAAAATTTGTATTTTGCTTGAATCAATTACCATAATAAAATCCAGCATTTGGAAGACTTCCACCAAGAAACTTAGGGTTTTGCTCCATCAAACGCTTAAACCAAAACTCCAAATCTTCTTTAGTGTCAGCAGCACTTACCATTTCTAAAGGTGTATGCTGCAAAGACTGTTGAATAATTGGCGCTTTCAAACCCAGATACTCAGAACCCAACTCAGCTGCAGCATCTGGATTCTGTTTCACCCAATTTATGGCTGTCCCTAATTCTGTTTGTACGGTTTTAATGATATCTGGGCGATTGTTAATTAAGGAATTCAGAGCCAAAGTTCCGGCTTGGGGAATACGGGGTTTTCTTCCCGTAACTCTTCCCCACTCTTCCTGCAGGTAATAAACACCAAAACACAAACTCCTCAACAAAAACATAATTTTTGCCTATCGTTGTGGGTACCCTGACTTTATAGCATCAAGCAATAATGGTAGGTCTGGCATTCATGTCTCACAAAGATGAAAAGAATCCGCATATTTACTTTTGTCGGAAAATAGCAATTTTGTGTGCTTCTGTGTTTTTGAGTTTGGGTTGGCAAATATTTGCTGAACTACCAGAAAGTAAATTATTCGCACAGACCATACCAGCAAATACGGATTTAGAAGCTGCTAGCTTTTACCAACAGGGAGTCATGCGTTACAATCGCAAAGATTTAGAAGGTGCTGAGTCTGCACTTCGCCAAGCTTTACGACGCGATCCAAATTTTGCTGCTGCTCGCAATTATCTCGGTAATATTCTTCTAGAAACCAATCGCTTGGAAAGTGCAGTACAAGAATACTCGGAAGCAATTCGCATAAATCCCAATCTTGCTGAAGCTTACTATAACTTGGGTTTGGCGTTACAAAAACAAGGACAAAACGAAGCTGCAATTACTGCTTACCGTCAGGCTTTGATAGTAGCACCGACCATGGCATCCTCCCACTATAATTTGGGATTAGTACTCTACGAACAAGGTAGATTGGATGAGGCGATCGCAGCTTATCAGCAAGCAGTTAACTTTGATAGTGAAAATTCTAATGCTTACTTTAATTTAGCAATTGCGCTCCAAAATACCGGTAATCTGGAAGATGCGATCGCAGCTTATAAACGAGTTTTAGAAATAGATCCAAATAACATCCAAGCATATAACAACATGGGTAGCCTTCAAGCAATTCAAGGTCGAACCCAGAATGCGGTTGCAATTTACAAACAAGCAATTAATAATGACCCCAATAACCCCCAGGCTTATTACAATTTGGGAGTAACTTGGTACAACCAAGGCGAAATAAAAAAAGCAAAGTCTGCTTTCAAACGTGCTGGCGATCGCTTCCGCAGTCAAGGTGATTTTCAACAAGTGGAAATCATTGAACAGTTAATGCAACAGATTGCTGCTGAGAAAGAAAAACCAGTAGCACCAGATACAGGTGAAAATCCTCCTGTTGACGAAACTTCAAATCCTGAAATCTTTCCAACCGAAGATGGTGTAATTGAAGGTGATACTAATTTATCCCAGCCAGAAGCAGAACCAGTCGCTTCTCCTCAAGAAGATAATTCAACTTCTGAAAGTAATGTAAACTTCTCTCAACCCGAACAGGTCGTTCCTGCTGAAGCCGATGAAAATATATCTTCAGTTGAAGAAGATAGCTTACTTCCTAAAGGAGATGCGGATTTAGGTGATGTAGATTTGGGTAATGTGAATTCATATGAACCAGTAATTCCCACCCAGAATGACGCAATAGTTCCTTCCTTTGAAGAGGGTTCAAGTCCTGAAGGTGATGTACCTGAAGATAATATGAATTGAGGATAAAAGAACAGGTAGATATCAGTTTTTCCCATAATTACTCCATGTATCAACACATCCGTTGCTAACTAACCATTCCACTCTAAAAGGACTGGAAAAGAATTAGTAACGGATGGGAGAAAAATACCCTTCCAGTAATACTCATTCACATGTAGTACGTGTCATAAATCCCATAAACCTATATTTAAACGTAATTACAGCAAAAATAGAAAAAATATTTTCTGGGGTATTGACAGCAATGTAGTATTTAAGTAGTATATTAGTAACGAGAGATAAAGCACTGAAGTTCTTCTTCAAATTTTCACCTCCCAATTCATAAGTATCAGGAGGTTTTAAAATGATTCATGTTAGATTTCAGGGTCGTTCTTATGATATTACTCAAAGTCAAATTAATTTAGACTCAAACATGAGTGATGTTGCAATTAAAGAAAGGCTAGCACAACATTTTGACGTGAATTTAACAAGTTTTGAATTTTACGTAATAGACCGCAGACCAAGTGGCGTTCTAATAGTAAGACCAGAAGCAGTTTATGGTTAGAAAGTTTTGAGTTTAAAGCTAAAAACTATAACTTGAAAATTGCAACTTTAAATTTAAAGCTTGTAGTTCTGCACCCTAACAAGTAAAGCTTACATGCATTTAGTTCATAAAAGAACTTGTAGGTATGCTTTCAGCACGCTTGCGCTAACAAATCCTACCACCGCCATTCAAGGCGGTGTGGTCAAATTGGTAAAGACAAAGTGTAAATCAAACGCTTTCCTAACTTGTGTGGAACTATTTAAAACAATAAAAATATAGATCTTAGATTTTATTGATTACCAACTAAAATTTAAAATCAACATAAATTATAAATCAGAACCTTAAAAATAAAATATATGAAGGTGAGCAATTGAATTTATTTATTGTTGATTCTGTAAATAAAGTAATATATTCTCAAATATTAAATATATTGCTTTTCTAATTTATATAGAGTTATAAAAAATCATTCTGCGCCCCTACTTAGAAAGCCTACATACTAGCTCATAGTAGAGCATTCGGCTATTCACCGACTTGTAACAGGTTTCTCTTAGCGGAGACGCTTCGCTAACGAATCCTGTGTATGAACTCACAGCTTTCTTAACTTGCGCGGAGTGCTTAATTAATTTTGATTTTTCAATTTTTCATACAGACATTTCATTTTGCGCCCTAACTTAAAAAGCTTACACACTTTGTAGAGCAACAGTAGCTCGCTTGACTTCCAATCAAGAGGTTGCAGGTGCGATTCCTGCCAAGGGTACCATAAAAAAGCTTTTTCGACTTGCGCAAAATGACAAAATTACACCTCGTATCCTAACCGATAAAGCTTACATACTTTTCGTAACTATAACGACCATAATGTAGCAAAATTCGGGCGACCGAAAGAGCGAAGCATTGCAAGTCTCACGTTAGATGCGTAATGCGTGCCCACTGCTCGGGTTATCCTGAGTAAGAGCGGTAGCTATATCATAGCTTTTTTAACTTATACGAGGTTTAAAAATGGGATTAGCTATTATTAATACCAAAACAAAATCTAAAAATTTTGCCTAGCTATCCTTACAAGGATTAATTATATATTCTTTACTATTTATATATTTTTTATTAATTAGAGGTGATATCAATGCTCTTCAATTATGTTGTCAAAAACAAATTAATAATTGTCAATTTTCAATTAATTAGCAAAAGTAAAAATTTAGTTAAAGACCCAAATAATAATCCAAGTTATGAGCGAACATCGTTTGGGAGAGATTGTTATTGAACGTCCCCGTAGTGGATTGAGAATAAGTTTAAGAAAGCACAGTGGTTATAGAAAATATTTGGACAAAATTACCGCTGATGCTACTGAAGATGGTTTATTAAATCAATACATCATCAAGCCTAGAAATAAGACTAAGTATTTCTCAGATCATCTTGGACCATTATATAGTTGGTTGCGTTCTAAAGTAGGAAAACCTTGGAATAAAGTTTACAGTGAGTTGTGTTACAAGCTCGATCCAAGAGGACTTTCTGGAAAGCATATTCTTTCTCATGTTTGGAGTTTTGTAGAACTTCATGTAGTCTTAATCGATGGAGTACCTTACGAGCGAACTAATGAACGTTCTTTGGCTAATTATTGGCGTGAAGCATTATACGTTCATCCAGAAACAGGTATTCTTTGTATAGCTCAGAAGCCTAAAAAAGAAGCTCCTAAAAAACGTGATGATTTGTTAGTTGTAGATAGTTATCATCAGTATCAAAAAATTAATGACATCTGGTATTTGATAACTTTTAAAGACTTGATTTTTGATGTTGCTAGAGATGTTTTATTGAAAATAGCAATCAATGAAAAATTAGCCCTTAAGAATTATCATCGCAAAATTTATGCTGTCAGTAAGCGACAGTGTAATAAAAAAGAGATTAAATTAATTAGGATGCAGCTTGCTCAAGCTTAATCAACATAATTGAGAATAATTAATTTGATTTTTGCAAGAAAGTTTTTTATATAGATGCACTACAGGTTTGGATCGTGTCTAGCAAAACTGTTGTAATTTTAGAGCAGTTGAAAGATTTAACCCTACTTGAAACTGCTGAACTAGTTAAGCAAATCGAAGATACTTTTAATGTTGATGCTTCTCCACGTCCTCTAATTCAAAAATCAGTAATAGATGACTCTGCTTATTTTCAAATAATTGAAGATGAGATAGAAACTGATACAGCATTTGATGTTGTTTTAGAAGAAGTACCTCTAGACAAAAAAATTGCAATTTTAAAAGAGGTACGAGCAATTACTGGTTTAGGATTGAGAGAGGCTAAAGATTTTGTCGAATCAGTTCCCAACACTGTAATGTTTGCGAACACTCATAATGAAGCTGTGAATCTCAAGCAAAAGCTAGAAGCTACGGGAGCAAAAGTATCTCTGAAATAATTAGTCTGAAGTAATCAATAATGAGTCATGAATATGGTGAATATCAAAACGGTAAATACTAAACAGAAAATGAGATAGAAGCTTTGGTAACTGCGTCCAATAATTGTACATATTAACAGTAGTTGTTGCCGCGCCCTCACAAAGAGAGCTTACATACGCAAAACTTCCACGTTTGCAATAAACACAAGGCTCCCTAAACTTGCGCGGTGATTATATATAACGGTTTTCGGTTGAGTGTGGTACACCTCGTAGAGACGTAAAATTTTACGTCTCTACATTTGGGAATTAGAAAATGTATTTGATTCAAATGAAAACCGCTATAAATGAATATAAGTCACTCGCTGCGTGCGACATCTACTTCCAAATAAGACGTAATAAGTACTTCACATAAATTACGTTTTTGAAAATCCGCTTCGCTTTAGGAGGTAGTGATATGAATACAGCAGAACGCGATTTACGTTTGGAACTTCTCAATAGCTTGCTGACTACTCCTCATCGTCAGTTAGAGAAAGTTACAGAATTCCACAAATTAATGGTGGAACTCGATCCACTCTTTTATGGACATTTGGCGGTATGGTATCAGCATAACGGTGACGTCCGCGACCATAAGGAAGTATTTTTGGGACATTTACTCACAAGTAACCTCACAGAACATCGGGATGCAGGTTTTGTGATGTTGCAAGAATTCCCACCTTACCAAGTAGCGCGCATTGTAGATTTTATGAAGCAGCATCGAGGTAAAGTTCCTCGTTCTGCACGTACTGCGGTAACTCGTTATTTGAAAGCGCGGGAAATCGATCGCAAGTTCTTTGATCGCGCAGCTTTACGGGGACGTAAAGCAATGAAGCATCTGTATGCAAGTTTGCATATTAAGCCCAGTCAGCGTGCAGACAAGGTTTTGTTTAAAGATGAACCTCCAGAGGATAGTCTTGCATATATCCTCAAGCAGTTGGCGAAAGCTGAAACTCCTGTAGAACAAGCAGCTTTAATTGTCGAACACAAAATTCCTTACACCATTGCAATTGGTGCAGTCAAGCAGTTAACACCTACTGTATTAGTAGCGTTAATTAACTCCATGTCTCCTCAAGAGGTTATTAATAACCTTAAATCCTTGCAAGCGCGGGGTGCAATGGAACATCCTCAGGTCAAAGCTTTGATTGATGGAAAGTTAGAGGAAGCAAGTAAGAGTAACCGGGTAAGTGCATTCAAAGCTCGTGTAGCTGCTGATGTTACCCAGGTAGATGCTGCGACTGCTCAAAAGTTAGAAGAAGTCGCTAACGAACAAGTGAAGAAGCGCGGTAGAATTCGCAAACCAACTGCTTTGTTTGTGGATAAATCCGGAAGTATGGATGTAGCTTTGGATGTTGGTAAGCAAATCGCAGCTTTGATTTCTGGAATTACAGAAGCTGACTTGTTTGTTTACGCATTTGATACCATTGCTTATCCTGTCAAAGCTCAAGGTAAAGAACTATCTGATTGGGAAAAAGCTTTTGAACATATCTTTCCTGGTGGAGGTACCAGTATTGGTGCAGCTTTGGAAGTTATGCGCTCGAGAAAGCAAATGGTGGAACAAATCATCATCGTCACTGACGAGGGTGAAAACACTCAGCCATATTTTACCCAAGCATACACAACTTATCAGCGAGACTTGGCTGCAATGCCAAATGTCATCATAGTTAAAGTGGGTGGTGCTTATGGCTATTTGGAAAACCAATTAAAGCAAAAACAAATTCCCGTAGACAGCTTTACTTTCAAAGGTGACTACTACTCTTTACCTAACTTGATTCCCTTACTATCTCGTCCATCACGCTTGGAGTTGTTGATGGAAGTGTTAGAAACACCGTTACCTGTAAGGGCTGATAAGTAACAGATTTCCTGTAGAGCGGGTGAGGAGGGGTTGGGTTTTCCCCTCCACAAAACATAAAAGAAACTGACGCTCACAAAATCAAAAAGTACGGTTTTATAAGCTTTCGAGCACAAGTTTCTTAGGAGACGTACC
>NZ_JASJDK010000024.1 GCF_030065675.1 Mastigocoleus sp. MO_188.B34
TGAAAGTAAGCGCGTCAACATCTAAGTATGACAAAGTTGTAAACTTTTTTGCATTTGCTCAAATAAAAACTCGGTTGATTCTTCAAGATTTGTTACGAAAATACCAACTTCACTTTCTCGATCGGATGTTAGCCATAATCCTTTGAGAACAACTTCCACTAAATCCTCATCGCAACGATATAACTCGACTCTATCTTCTTGTTCGAGGTTAAATGCTTGAGGTATATACTTTCCAGCTAAAAGAAAAGATGCGCTACTTGATTCTAAATATATTGGTGTATCACTTCGCATAGCTAGGGCAACTCTGATATTTACCCATTTCTCTAAAGATTCATCTAAACGCTCTAAGTTAAAATTATTCTCAGTGTAAGTTAGCTTTAACATATCAATTTCTTGAAATCAGCCATAAGTTTATTTCTACTGTTCCGATTTCCTTATTCGCTGAGAACAGCTTATTGCAATTTAATTTCCCCAATCTTATCCTATGCATTGGTCACATCTTTCTTAACAATCTTAAAAAGATTATTCAACAGGGCTCTCAAACCACGAGGGGTGAGAGACACTTTACAAATTTTACTTTATTCTTCTTGCTCAAAACATAGTTTTATTGATAATTAATTACGAAGGAATAAGGGTTGGGAAAAATGTGAGCAAGTACTCTCGCAAATGTTGATAAAGATCTGCCTAATGGATAGCAACCTTATCGACCACTAATTGTTAAATAGGCTATAAAATATGAACCTATGCAATTGGGATAAACCATCGAAATGGAAAAAATCCTCGAACTCTTGCTTGGAAGTAACAATAGCAAGTGTCAGAAGCTTAAAATACAATTGCTCACCTTGTGTTGAGTCAGGAGAGTTTGGGTCTTAGAAAAATTTCACAAAGTACAAATGAACTATTAAACTAGTATACACAAGATGATGACGTTTGAGATGAAATAATATTGTAATGACTTTCGCGCAGCGGTACTAGCAATAATATATATCCTGCATATTTCTTTACTACTAAAAAATTACAGTTTTTTAATTTATAAATGTCTATAGATGTGATAAGGCGAATAGTTATGACAAAAGTCATAAATTTTGTATGACATTTGTCTCTATAAGGAAAACAAAATATAGGCTAAATTACAAATAGTTCGCAAAAAAAAGGTTAATTTTCAGGAACTATCATTAAATATTGCTTACCTTCAGATACATGACATTAGCAAAAGTTATTGTGAATTTGACTAATGCAGGTAGTTCGCTACTTGTGAATAGATTATTCGATTAAATTTGCGAACACAATACTACCCAATAGGGTGAAGTCTCACGCAGTCAATTCATCATAAACTGGATTGCAACTAGTTATTTTTAGCTAGTGAAAATCATATTCGGTAGTTAAATCCACTCCCTGACTCGGCAATGAATACAAAAGACAAATCAGAACTGAAGTTAGCTTACCAAACAACTGCGGAAATAGCCTCTGCTATTGCAATTGTATTGAGTGCAGTCAAAGAACATCAGAGCATGGAAGAATTCATTAACAATTTTTTCATCGATAGCAATAATTGAATTAGGAACTTCTGAAGCTCGCAGTTAACACAACCAAATAATATATATTGCCATTTCATCATTGAGAGACGTAGCGTGCTGCGTCTCTATGTTTTTGTACTGTGTCTCTAAGAGTATTTTTGTGGATGATGAATCTTAGGAATTTACGTGGCGTGCAAATCAGTTCGATTGCATATATTTGAACTTTTGTAGATTACAAGACTACAACCCTGAGGGAAGCTCAAATATATTCTTGTCAAACATTATTTAAGCTTATTTGCAATATAGTTAATGATTATTAAATCAGTTGATTTTTGCTCCAAAATAGTTACAATAGATACAGAAATAAAACGAATGACTTTAATGTAAATTTGGAGACTAATTTTAATTTGGATGAATTGTAAAGATGGAAGTGGGGAATTAACTTGAAATTAAAAAAATGCCCTGTTGATAAAAGCCTTTCTAGGTTTTCATGAATAGGTGAACTAGCAAGACTCAAAGTAGGCAAATATCAAGCGTGTTTTGTCTTCATGAGAAATTGCATTTGCTCTAATAATTACTTGATATCTGATTTTAAGCGTCTGATTGCAGGGTATTAACTTAATTACAAAGTGAGTGCTATAAGGTTTTGCCAAATAACTTCCTATACGTAATTCCAAAAATAAGCTTCTTTTGTATCCAACACAGAAACTGAAGTTAATTTCCAAATAACTTAATTTCTCGGTAGTTTAATTTCCCGCTAGAGTAGTTTCCCAATTAAATCCCGGTTTTAAATTACCATCGGGTATTGAGGAAAATGAAAAATATAGGAGAAAATAACTAGGTCAAAACATAAAAGTTCAAGAAAATCAACTTTATAAGCAAGTATGGGTTTGATATTGAAAAATTCTTTCAAATTTGGCAGTAAGTCAAATAATCACCTATTCTCTTTTTTTCTAGATATTCTTACGCTTAGGCAAAAAATAAAGTAAAAAATCAAAAGTAAAAACTCAGGAGGCTTTATGAAACTTACTTACCGTGGTGTAGCATATGAATACACTCCAATCCCAGTTAAGATGACTCCTGGTGAAGTTGGTGGTAAATATCGGGGTGTACCTTGGAGACATTACCAAGCTGAGTCTATTCCAACAATGCACCAAAACTTTGCTCGATTAAAGTATCGGGGTGTTGCTTACTGTATTGGGGAACCTCAAAATATTCAAGAACGGGAAGATGCTGTAACTTTACAAGAACGTTATGCTGCGAGTGCTCATAAAGTTAATAACGTCTTTAAGTCTAGGGATGAATTAACCAAGACTCATCTATCAAATATCCGCAAAAATTTAGAGCGTCGTTTGCAGCTTGCAAAGCAAAGAGGAGATACAAATTTAATTGATTTATTAGAAGAAGAAGCGAAGCAGATCGCATTTGGTTGATATCCCAAAATTTTGTTATCGAGGTGTAGCATACTACTACCCTGTCAAGTTTTAGTATCAAACTTCAAAATGTTCAACATTATAGATTGATCAGAGAGACGTAGTATGGTGCATCTCTAGAGAGTTTTGGGTATTTGTATACCTCTCTGAATATAGTTCGTAGCTGGAAAAAGCTGGTTTTTGCTGTTCAATAATCTCTCTAACTAAATTTAGATCGATGTGGTGAGATTCGGGAACGCGTAGATTGACAATAAAATTATAGGGACGTCCACCCCCCAATATCGAATCTTCGCCTATATGGGTTGTTCCTAAAACAAAGCCATCATTAAAAATTTCTCGAACTACGATTTGTTCTAAAGGTAAATCTGTGTAATAGTGCAGGTACAAGCGTAGACCGTATTTTGTTCCATGCCAACGGTAAAGAGCGATCGCATTCCTAATCAATCGTCTTTGGGTTTTTAGATCACAGCGACTGTCAATATCCCAAGCAACCGCAACCCATTTTGCAAGAAAAGGAAGCAATGCTGATGGTGCAGTTAAAGGGTCGAGATAAGCCCACATCGTATCTATTGTTTGAACGACAGGGTCAAAAGCTTGTTCAAAAATGCTGAGTAATCGCCCGATAAAATCTACTTCCCGGTAAATAGCGGGTAGAAAATTTGTATAGTAATTCCCGGATCGCTGGGGTTATGATTAGTCCATTCCGGACAGTAGCGAGGAATACGGAGAATACATTCTTCGACTAAGTCTTTAAATGTGCGATCGTCTAGATCGGATTTTGGTAATTTGGGTAAAAATTCAAAGTCCATGCTTTATCGGTTATCAGTTAACAGTTATCAGGAATGAGGAGATGGAATGAATTTATCAACTCATCACTTATTACTCATCACTCATTACTCATTACTTGTTTATCTCTATAGAAAATATATTATTCCCGTGGTGTGAGATAAAAGGGATATACTAAACTGCGAATATCATGACTGTTTTTGGGTTGATAGGTAATTACAATATCTACTTTTCCCCTAATTGGATCTGGATCTGTGCGTACTTCTTTGAGAATTATTCGTGGTTCCCACATCTCTAATGCTTCTTCCACATACAGACGAATCAATAATAAAGTTTGGGTATTGAGGGGTTCAAACACTAATTCAGATAAACGCGAACCAAAATTGGGACGATATACTCGTTCTCCCAAATCTGTCTGGAGAATGACTGCGATCGATTCTTCTATATTTGGTTGGTCAGCACTGAGTTGAATCCCTCCCTGTACATTCATTCGTAATGGGAAACCCAATCCCGTACCGATATAGTCTGGTTCTTGTAGATAATCTATTTCTTGTGACATTACGTTTACGTCCCTGAACTTGAATATCTTGAGCTTGAATATCTTGAAGTTGAATAATTAGTTCATATAACTGATTACTTTCAGCTAGTTAAATTGAGGTGGTAGCTCAAGTGGTGATAGTTCTGGAGGTGCAGGTTTATTTGAGGATTTTGCATTTTTGCGATCGCTACCTGTAGATGTATTCGATGTCCCAGGATTATTAATAGTTGTAGAAGATTTTCTTTGTTTTGGTAGAGTTGATTCGACAGTTTGAATGATTACTGATTGAGTTTTTTCCTCCCCAGCTTTATTGGTGACTTTTAAGGTAATTGTTTCACTGCTTGGTGGTTTACTTAATTTATATTGAGTAATTGAATCTTTATGACCCACTACTCCAGGTGCAGGAAGTATTTCAACTTTGATATCTTCACCGTTTTTTACTTCCCAAGATAAATTAATAGGGAGCATCTACTTTTGGCAGAAACACTCAAATAACAAGTAAGCCATTAAGATAGGCGCAGCGAACAGACAGAATTTGATTAACACTTTCAATATTCCACTGTGCCCCAGAAATTTTAATCCTTGCTCCAATCTGTTTAATAGCAGACTCAACTGCTCCAGAACCGATAGAACAAAGTTTTTCTTCTTGGTAACAGTTATGGTTAACAATTCGAGAGTTATGTTTATCAAGATAAGCAATGAAGTTCTTAACTTGTTTACCTCGGCAATTACTAAATAAAGCCTTCGTTTCCTCAACTTTACCTTGCCACAATAGAGTTTCAGCAGTTTTAAGGCGCTTTAAAGAACCACCAACTTTATAAAGATTTTCCACCAAGTGATACCAATCTAAAATTTCCCAACGTTCAAATTGCTCAGTTCCAAACTCTTTGACTAAATTCCAAACTCCACTCCACTATGACCATCTCCCAAGCAAACAAGTGGGTTCACCAGACGCTGACTGTTGACATAATCAATTAATGATTGATTGTCATCGAAAAATGCACCATAGTAAATTCCTTGCAAACGGATAGCTTTATAGTCTCGCCAGTAACAACCTTGTTTTGGCTTGCCTCGTAGTCGAACTTTACCTCCATCTACACTCACTTCTGAAACGGATTGTTTTGCTTGTGGTAGTTGAAAATCTTGTTCGAGGACTAATTTTTGTTGTGTTGAGTGACTTACCTTTACCCCTGTCAATGCTTCAATTTCTGATTCTGTATTTTGATATGATTCGTTCGCTGATAATCTTAAACAACACTTAGAAAGTAATGGACTCAATCGACTTCTTGGTTTAACACCCAACTTTTGTAACTGTTTAGACTTTAATTTCAGTATCCCGACCAGACTTGTTATTTTCCTGGTTTTACCTATTTTTGTTCCAGTTGTTTGTTCAATAAAAAAAGGGCTATCTCAGGGCTGACATACTCCAATACTTGCCTTCGAACTGTTTTTTCTATTTCTTCAAGATTTGTTAACTGGTTTTTATCAACTTCTTCGTACAACAATCCTGCAAGCTCTTGTAAGCAAGCTTTTATACGTTGTTGTTTCTCTTGGTTCATATAGCGATGCCTTCGGCTATGCCCTTCGGGCTTATCGCACCCCAGCTTAACTTCTTTGTCTCATATTACATCCCTTCTTGCATTTTCCCAGAAATGGTAAATCTTCCAAAAGTGGATGCTCCCGTTTGTGAGAAATGCGGGATACCTGTTTAGGACTACCAAAATTTTAACCAATCTGCTATTTCATTTATCAACCAATAACGTTCTATGGTTGATAAAGGAGTAGTGGTGATTTTTTTATTTTTAATTAATTCAATAGTTACACCCATAGGTGCTGAAGCCAATTTTTTATTCTGTTGGTAAATTTCTTGAATATGTTTATTTTTACCAGTTTTTCGCCAATAACAAAACCCAAATAATTCCCATCTGATTTCAAATTTTTTATTATTGAAACAAATGTTATTTTCTACAAAGCCAGGTAATATCAACCAAGTGATGATTAAAGTACTAATTATAAAAGATACCCAACCCACCAAAACACTTACTACACCACCAGTATTGAGCATTAAAAGTAACCATAGAAATAAAGATAATGTACCTCCTTCAAATACCAATTGAATCGCATTTTTTTTAGTGGGAATATAGATTTCTAATTCATCTAATGATTTGATTATCAACGCTGTAGCATGGGAAACATCAGTGTTTGTATTATTTGTTGCTAGCTCGTTTTTTTCAAGTGTTTTGAGTGCCTCCGCTGCCCTCCCAAAGCGGTAGTCCAAATTAGGTTCAGTCATTTGCTGCAACCACCTGACAAAGCCAGGGTTTAATTTGACAAGATGGGAAAATTGTATCTTCGAATCAAACTGTGGCAAATCTGCTGGTGAAATACCAGTCGCTAAATTTATCAAAGTCGCTCCCAATGCATAGAGATCCGATGCAGCTGTCGCCCGTCCACCAAACTGCTCTAAAGGCGCATATCCATAAGTACCAACGACTGTAAATGTTGCACCTTCTGCTGCAACATGGTATTGAACAGCACCAAAGTCAACTAAGTAAATTTGATTTTTATTTGTTGATTCGTCTAATAATAAATTGCTGGGTTTGATATCACGATGCAAAACAGGTGGGTTGAGTGTATGAAGGTAAATCAGGATTTTTAAAACTGCGATCGCTATTTCCCTGACCTGGGCTTCACTAAAAGTTTTCCCAGAAGCAAGCAATTCCTTAATAGATTTGGCTGGTATGTATTCCTGAACTAAAGCAAAATATATAACATCGCCCTCAAGAACAAAATCATCGTAATATTGAGGAATGCGGGGATGGTCCAATTGTCGCAGTATCTTCGCTTCGCGTTCGAAAAGCGGTATATTATACCACTGTAATTGGTCGTTAGCTGTCAGCAGTTTAACAACAACTTGCTCTTGATTTTTCAAATCCCGTGCTAACCAAGTTTGACGAATCGCACTTTTACCCAGCACTTTTTGAAGTTGATACCGTTCTACTAATATTTCCTGCGCTTGTAACATCGTACTCCGTTTGTTAAGAGGGGTACATTATTAGGAAGATCCAAATAATAAAATCTCCAACCGTTACACCGCTTTGCGGTGCGTGCTGTACGCCACGGTTATTGGCGCGTGCCATACAAAGATATATTAGACCCGTCCATAAATTTATAACCCATACTGTACAAGCATTTCAAAGATTATTCATATGTATTCAATCAACGTAGGAATTGGGGTTTGAGATAGTTGATGATAGTTTAGAGAAAAAAGATAGAATTTTCAAATTTTAAGCATAAATATTATTTTTTATGCTGTAAAAGATTTAAAAGCTATATTTCATGGGCTTTTTAATCTAAAATATGAAATTTTATATTCTATCTTTCCGCAAATTTAATTTTTGGACAGGTCTATTGGGTACAACCTTTGCACACATCCTGCGGATGTTTGCACGCATCCGCAGGATGTTAGCGGTAGCGTGACGTTAGTCATACACGTAGTGCGTCCAAACGCCCTGGCGCGGGCTAAGGACTACTGGCGCTTTCTCCTGCAAGGGGAAAGCACTGGCAGATTTTATTTATTGGAAGTCCCTTACATCATATTATTTTTTATGTCTCTGACGGGAGGAAATTTAATTTGAATCATAATTTGGCAAAAAGGTCGCGATATACTTCATGACCTAATACGGTTGGCGTCAAGAAATTGATAGTCGCCCGACTGGTGGGGCGCTTGCTGATTTGAGCAGGTTTTTCCAAGGGGGAATTAATTTGTTTTTAAACCAATATTTTTCTGAATAAGTATTTATAAGAAGTGATGAATAAAATCCAAATCGCACCAATATGATTGTCCAACAGTTTGGAAAATGACAATGTTTCACGGACTAACCGTCCAGTTCTCTGGCGTAAGTTATTATTAAACCTCTCAATATAATTACTCACGGTTCGCCCATTTAAAATTGAGTTAGAAAAAGCTTTTTGGGCGCGCGTAGCGAACACACCTCCGGTGCTCCTCACGCTAGCTGCCGCGTGTCTTCCAAGCTGTTTGCCGCATCCTGCGGCAAAAAGCGGAAGCTGCGTACTAATGCGGCGTGTGCCGTACGCCACGAAGATGCCCTCCGGGGCTGGAGGGACATGCGCGGAGCGATCGTTGGTTCATCACAGATGCGTCTTTAGCAATACGGTATTAAATAATATATGTGTATATTTAGTTTAACCTGCATGCCGCTAGTTTTAAAAGTTAAGTCTGTGTTTTGTTTTGAGAGTAATTATGACCTATGAGTTTCTATTTTTCGGGAGTTAGAAGAAATGCTACTCAGGGGTAAAAGTTTGCATTAATCAAACAAATGGTTTACGCCAATGTGATGATGATGGATGAATATTTACCAGGAATTATGACAGTAATTGAAGGGGAAGTGGAAGTAAAAGAAGCAATTTCTCTAATTGAAGCTTAAGATTTTTCATAACTTACTACTTGTTTAGTGCAAGACATCACTCTTCATTAAAAGCCGTATACTTACCCCCTAATCCTTCAACAATCGTGCGGGTATTAGTAATTAGCATTTTTTGATAAGTTTCAGCTCCCGAACCTTCTTCACCCAAACCATCTGTATATAGTTTGCGGTCAGATACTGTTACGTTAGCCTCTTTTGCTAATCTCTCAATTAGCCTAGAATTGCTTGCATTTTCAGCAAAAACAGTTGGTACTCCCTTTTTTCTGATTTTTTTAACTAGCTCGCCAATTTTCGCTGCAGTAGGCTGCTCTTCGCTACTCAAACCCTCCAAAGCCCCTTCAAACTTTAAACCGTAAGCATTGACGTAATAACCTAATGCACTGTGGATTGTAACTAATTCCCGTTGGTTCTCTGGAATAGTCGCAACTTGAGACTTAATCCAACTATCTATTTGTTTGAGTTCATTAGTTATTTTTTCAGCATTGCTAGCATATAACTGGATATTTCCTGGAGAGACTTTTCCTAATTTATTTTTAACTACTTCTACCATGCGAATACCATTTTGAGCATCATGCCATACGTGAGGATCTGGAGTTGCTTCTTCTGTGTGTTTTTCTCCTTCATGCTCATGTCCATGGTTATGGTCGCCAGCTTCCCCCATAATAGGTTTACTTACAGCTACCTCATGTACTGCAAATTTTGGTGCTTGATTTTTGCTGGCTTCTAGTAACTTGATAATGCTAGGTTCAAAACCATATCCACCGTACAAAATCAAATCTGCAGTTGCGATCGCTTTACGGTCTTCTGGTTTTGGTTGGTAAACATGGGGATCTTGACCTGCACCTATCAAGCATTTGAGGTCAATTGTTTTGGCTGCGACTTGCTTTGTTAAATCGCACAACACATTTGTAGTTGCGATCGCAAAGGGACGATTTTTGATTGATGAATTGTTATTGGTAGTAACAGCGCTTCCGTCGTTGTTCTCTACATTGGGTTCTGGGATTGTATTGCAGCTAAATAAACTTGTTGTTACGGCTAACAATGTAATTACTTGAAGTTGTAGTTTTTTAAACATTATAGTAACGGTATAATGATTAGGATGATAATTATTATCATAATCGTATAGGAGATATCGTGTTAGAGGTAGAGCATTTAGACGTGAATTACCGAGGTGCTATTGCCCTTGAGAATATATGCTTTCGGGCTTTACCGGGACAAATGATGGGGGTAATTGGACCCAACGGCGCAGGGAAAAGTACCTTAGTAAAAGCAATTTTAGGTTTGATCCCATCCGCGCGCGGACTCGTAACATTTCGTGAGCGTAGTCTAAAGAAACAATTAAATTCAGTTGCTTACATACCACAAAGAACGCAAATTGACTGGGACTACCCAATTACAGTTTGGAATGTAGTGATGATGGCGCGCACCAGACATACGGGATGGTTTCGCAAACCCAGTCGCCAATCAAAAGAAATTGTGAAATCTGCATTGGCACGAGTTGGAATGTTGGATTTTTGCTCCCGTCAAATCGGTGAATTATCCGGGGGACAACAACAGCGAGTATTTCTTGCTCGAGCCTTAGCACAGCAAGCAGACTTATTTTTTTTTGATGAACCCTTTGTTGGTATAGATCGAAAAACAGAAGCAATCATGTTTGATGTTTTTCGTGAACTCAAACAAGATGGCAAAATTTTGATTTTGGTTACCCACGATCTAGGTGCGACCTTAAAAAAATGTGATTCTTTGCTCTTATTGAAGCGACAGATCATTGCTAATGGTTCTTTTAAGGAAGTAATTACAGCAGATAACCTGCAACGTGCTTACGGCGATAATATTTTATTGTTTGAGCGAGAAGAGATGGCATGTTAAATTTATTACTGGAACCTCTGAGTTTTGGGTTTATGCGAGATGCCCTTGCAGTAGCGGTTTTACTGGGAATTCTTTGTTCGGTTGTTGGTTCCTATTTAATCGTGCAACGCCAGGGATTATTGGGAGATGTAATTGCTCATGCGGTCTTACCGGGACTTGCGATCGCTTTATTTTTGGGTATAGATATCTACCTAGGTGCTTTTATCTCCGGGACTTTTAGTACATTTGTAATTGCTTGGATTGAATCCAAATCTCGGGTCAAAGTCGATGCAGCAATGGCGTTAGTATTTTCCGGTTTTTTAGCATTGGGTATCATGCTTATCAGCGTACTCAAAAGCAAAGTTGACTTACATGATTTTTTATTTGGCGATATTTTAGGTGTTACAGCTAGTGATGTTTGGCACACTTTAATAATTACAGTTGTGACCTTATTTTTAGTAAAAATTTGTTATAAAGAATTACTATTTTATACTTTTGATCGATTGGGCGCTCAAGCCAGTGGATTACCAGTAAATTTAATTCATTTTGGTTTAACAGCAGCAGTAACTTTAACTATTATTGCTAGCATGAAAGCAGTGGGAGTAGTTTTAGTGATTTCCTTGCTTATTGGACCAGGGATTACTGCTTATCTATTAGTTAAAGAGTTGCATCATATGATGATTCTAGGTTCGGTAGTAGGTACCATTGGCAGTGTCAGTGGATTGTACATTAGTTACTACCAAAATGTACCATCAGGTGCATCAATTGTACTGGTAATTTGCGGATTGTTTTTATTGGCATTATTATTTAGTCCTTCCCAAGGAATATTGACTCGATCTAGAGGAATCGCCAATCGTTCGGCAAAGGTATTACGACAATTGAAATAAGTGGGTAAGGTAATTACAGTATCAATCGCCAATCCCCAATACGTAAGTTAAGCTGGAGTATTAAACAAAACTTTTTTTACTTCAATTTACTTATAATCATGTACAAGTTAATATCTGTAACTTTAATTGCAACCACTTTATTTGTTGGGATAGTAAAAAACGCCCAGCCAGTTTCTGCTGGTACTTGTGCTTCCAAATGTGGTCCCCGTCCAATTCAATTTACCCCAGGACAAAGAGTTAGATTAGTAGTAGTAAATAAAACTCCCAGGTCAATCCACCTAGAAAAAACCCACGGAAATAAACCAATTTCTTTGCAACCCGGACAGAAATTACAAATAGAACAGGGAGATGGAACCGAACCAAATATCTCCCTAGTATTCTGGGATGAAACGGGATTAGCCTTGAAAGCAAATATAGTCAAACCAAATTTCGCAACACTGCAAGTAGAACTACATCCGGAATGGCGTCACAAAGGTGATAGCGCAGTTTACCTCGATGATGATGGGCAGGTAAAAATATTGTAGTTCTCCTTCTGGACAAGGTTAGGACTCACAAGTGTGGAAGTCTGATAAATGAATAAAGGTACACCGAAGTGTACCTCTACAGATTACCAATTATGATGTGAATATTGATGTGAATATTATTGAGAAATCCCCGATCGCTTCACAAAGTAATTTTTAGACTATTTCTTTTTTAAGACGATCTGCTAATCTAATCGCTAATGCAGCCAAGGTTAAGCTTGGATTCGCAGCAGGAGATGTGGGGAAAACAGATAGATCGCAAGCATACAAGTTTTCATATGCATGGAATTTCAAGTTGGGATCGACCACGCTAGTTGTGGGGTCTTCACCCAAACGTAATGTTCCCACTTCGTGAGAAACACCACCCAAATCAGCTTGCTTAAGGTCTAAAGTTTCGTTTGCTAATGGAATACCACCCAACCAGTTAATGATATTGTTCTTCAGATCGTTGATCTCATTCCATAGCTCTGGTGAGACTTCATTGGGTTCCATCTGAACCACTGGTTTCACTACGGATGCTCCATCCTGAGTGATGTTATTAGTTTCTACTAAAGGTGCATTCAGTAAAAATACAATTTCGCACAGCATGGAATTACCCAGCATTTTCACATGCTCTGCTAGCAAGTCATCATCTACATATCGCCCTTGGTTCAAATCCGAACCTAGTTCCAACACCATGTTGTAGGAATGTTCTTCAGAGCTATCATTAGCATTTTTATGCTGAGAAAGGAGCTTACTGCTATCTAGTGCAGTGTAGTAGGGGGACTCCAAAGGTATAGCAAAGTGTGTAAAGAAAATTGGGTGGTCTGTAATTCCTACACCAATTTTCTCCGATGAATTATCTAATTCGCTAAGTAGAGCTAATTTCGCACTTTCAACTGTTCCTGCGCAAAGAACAACAACTTTTCCTTTATAAGTACGATGCTTATTGGCAATCAAATCATAAGCAGTGACTCCAGAAATTCGACCTTCTGTTTTTTCCAACTTCACAACCGCATGGTTGAGATTCACCGTCAGATTTTGATTTCCTTTGGGGGAATTAGTGAGGCGAGATTCCATCAACAAATCTGCTGTAGAGAACATACCCACGGGTATAGTTCCTAAATTACCGTTGTTATATTGAACCGCAACAGGTGCATCGAAGTGATTATAATCCGGTAAAAAGTTTCGGATCTCGCGTTTTACCAATTGATGATAAGGAGATGGTGGTTGTGGGGATCGGTTCATTAAATCCTCTGCCCGCTGATAGCCACTATCTTCAAGGTACCACTTGATTTCTTGGGGCCATGACTCCATTTCATAATTTTGCATTCTGGGGATCAATCCTCCCCAAAATATGGAACGACCACCTAGGTTAAAGCCTTGGGCTCCGTTGTAATTTGATTCTGGAGCATTGATGTAATTAGGAATTTGAAACTCATCCCATAGACCCCAAACATGCTTATCAAACTGTCCGATTTGATGTTGACGAGGCAAATTAGCAATATGGGTCGGGAAAAGATAACTACCTGCTTCTAACAGCAAAACATCCAAATCTAGGTCTGAAAGTTGATCGGCTAAAATACCTCCTCCCATTCCCGATCCAACTACTATGACGTCGTATAACTTCTCTTCATCTAAATTGGGTTGAAAGAACATCTGTTGGACAGAAGAATTTTCAACGCGCACCTCTTGCATTGGTGGAAATTGAATGGCGGGTGCTGCATGGGAATAAACTTCTCCTTGACCTGGTTGCAAAAACAAGTTATCGCCAAACATCCAGTAGAAGTTCTCTAAAATGAATTTGAAATTAAACCCATGGGCAAAATCTGCATGGGATAATTCAAATTGCCAACCATCATCAATGTATTTGCCTGCAATGTTGTTGTCCCAACCTGTGACATCAGTTCGTAGGGAAATCTTCAAATCGGGACGAAAATCAATTGTATTAAACCGGATCGTAAACATTATATAAGGGCGGTGTAACTTGTTCTGTATTGTCGTTATCCTTCACAACTGTAGTTGTTATCATTTACAACACTTGAAATACAACCGCCTTCAAGACTAATTTAAGTTAAGTTTGCAGAAAATTTAAGAATGACGCTTTTATTAGTCACTTCATTAAGATTTGAAGTTTTTTTTTATCATGAATTTTTGTTATATGAATTTAGTGCTAAAAATCTTTTTAATCTTCTATTGTATCTCATAAATATAGCGGTTTCCACTTGAATAAAATACATTTCGTATTTCCAAACGTAGAGACGCGTTCATCGGAGATGCTTCTCAATTACCCTGCGGGGTGCTGCGCGAACGCGTCTCTACAAAGCGTACTGCACTCAACCGAGAACCGCTATAAATTTACATCTGGTCTTCAGTTAAAATTTCAGTTACATAAGCTGAATTCGTAGTTATTCATAAGCTATGCTTTTGATTGATGGTTAGAGCAGATAAGACTTAGATTGAGTTTTAACGTTGAATTTTTAACATTTGATTGCCGCCTTTTTGAAATTCGTAGCTAACATTTTGTACTTCCACTTGAAAACCTCGCTCAGAAAATTCTTGGATAATTGGATCAATGTACGGGGATCGTTCGCAATCAAGCTTAACTAAAGGAAAAATACGAATTTCTGGAGATATCCTCATCAGTTCATAGATAGATGATATGTGAAACTCAAGGGATAAATGTTCGGAGTAAAGGAAGAGTAAATGAGAACATAAACATAACTCAAAGTGATTGTCAGGAAAGCCTAAAGTTGGTAAAGATAGGGGTAAATAGCGTTGCGCTGAATCATCTGCTTGATAATCCGACAAAAATTTTTCCATTGCAGCAAGACGAGCGTAACCTAGTTCATCTGCATTGCAGAATTTTTCCCACACGTAGCGATCGTGGTTTTGCTTGACTTGAGAAATTATCGGTTCGTAATTTGCTTGAATCCTTTCCTTTATCTGTACCGCAGAAAACTTATAAATTGGATCGATGGAAATCACAGAATGTCCTAATGCTGTCATTTCAAAATTAAAACTGGCTGGACCATCACCACAACCCAAAATTTTTTTGTTCAAGTCCATTTCATTCATATTGAACATTGACTTGTATTCTTCAAGGGATCTTCCCCAGGGGATGACTTCATCAAGTTTCATAACCTTAAAATCTAGAATCTTAAAACTTTAGAATCTTAAAACTTGACATATGTACGGTGAATTATTCATACTAAATTACTCTCCTCAGTAATCTTACGTTAAAAAGCAAACAACTCACCAATAATGGGTTAGTGATGTAGTTGAACTTTGGTAATCCAATGAGAATACTTTGGATCTCGATCCTCCATTACGGCTTTTAGGCGTTCGCGTAACATTTTAGTCATCGGACGTCGATTGGGAAAAGAGTAATTTTCAATACTCAAGATAGAACTAATCTGTGCCGCTGTTCCACAAAGAAAAGCTTCATCAGCAATGAATAACTCTGATTTATCTATTGGTCTTTCTCGGACTGAAATACCTAAATTTGAGGCGATAGTAATGATACTATCTCGGGTTATACCTTCTAGAATATCTTGGTCAAAGCTAGGGGTAATCAACTCACCATTTCTCACCAGAAACAAATTCATCCCTGAAGCCTCACTGACTTTTCCTTGGGAGTTCATCATGATAGCCTCATCAAACCCTGAGTTAACAGCTTCTGTTTTAGCTAGTGCGGAAGCAATATAGGATGCACTTAATTTTCCTCGGAGTGGTTGACTTCTGTCTTCCTGACGACACCAAGAACTAATCCGACAGCGTACTTCAGGTGCAAATAAGTTATCACCCACGGATAAACCATAAATCAGAAAATCTTTCTCTATTTTATGAAGTCGAGGAGCTATTCCCAAACCAGAAGTGTAGATCAGGGGTCGCAAATAAAAAGGACAATTTGGTTGATTAAGATAGACAAACTCGAGCAGAGTGGATTTGATAAAATCTGAGGTGATGGAGTATCCAAGGAATTTAGCGCTGTTACTTAACCTTTGACAGTGAGCATCTAAGCGAAACAATAAAATCTGATTAGAAATACTTGACGAAGGTAAACCTCTTATTCCCCCTAAGACTGCTGTACCGTAATGTAGAGCGTGAGTTGCGATAGAGATTTGAGCTTGTTCGAAAGGCAAAAAGCTCCCTTGCAAATAAGCTTGTGAGAGAAAAGAGGGAGTAGATTTTTCTCCAGCTTGAGCTGTTTGCTCTGTTGCAGTAGTATTCATTTTTTTATTGTTCAATTTTTAATTTTCAATATTTTTGTTTAATTCGATCTGCTTGCAAATAGTTCACCATGAACATTAAAATAACACCACTGATTAGTGGTGTCAATAAATGTCAGATCCGCAAAAGCTCGAAAATCTTACCAGTATAGGACTAACTCGGTATGAAGCTGCAGTATATTTGAGTCTACTAGAAAGACAGGATTTTACCCCATCTCAGGTAGCAAGTCACGCCCAAGTACCTCGACAACGAATTTACGATGTGTTAGCATCCCTGTGCGATCGCGGTTTATGTATAGAGCGTCGTTCGGGTAGACAGCGATTCTTTCAGGCTGTAGATCCCAGTAATGCTTTACCAAATCTAGTACAAGAAAAACAACGTCAGTACGAAGCGGAAATAGCGCGTCAAAACCAACAGACTAAAGAACTTGTGACTGCTTTAGCACCACTATATTTAGCTGGACATAAGACCCAAGATCCTTTAGCTTATATTGAAGTACTCTCAGAGCCTAATCAAATTGTTGAACGGGGAAGTAATTTAGCCCAATCGGCTGAAGAAAGTATTATTGTATTCTTTACTTACCCTTCATTACTGGACTATGAAGAAGGATTAAAGTTAGTAAAAAATCCCCTTGAACGCGGAATTACTTACCGCAGTATCTATGAATATAGTATTTGGGAAGATCCAAGTAGTCGTGATTTTATTCGTCAATGTCAGGAATGGGGACAGGAAGTTCATTTCGTTCCAGAGGTTCCTTTCAAAATGCAACTTTTTGACGAGAGGACGATACTTCTATCATTGCAAGATCCTTTAGTCAGTACTCCCAGTTTTACTGCTCTGAGTATTAATCATCCAGGTTTAGTGAAGATGTTACAGATTTCTTTTGAAACACTTTGGGGACAGGGGACAGTGGATCCACAGAGAGTAGATCCGCATCAGTTAATTTAATGTTTTGGGAATTGGTAATGGAAAGAGATATCTGAATCAGAATAAATGCTGAGGTGCTTGATAAAGTTACGATTTTATGATTTTAGGTATCAAACTGTACCTACATAAATTTATTCATACTTTTGTTCAGCAATCCTCCAAATATTTACAGGCTATAGGTAAGACAATGGATTTTAATCGTCTAGATTATATCAAAAATGTCAGTGCAGACCATGGTTGGGCATATTCTGACTGTCCGATCGCACTTTGGGCTTACTTTCAACTGAATTTTAAACGAGGTGAAGATAAAGATAAAAAAAGTATAGACGATCATGCTTTGCACCTACCAAAAGGATCTTTGATTATTCTTTCTCAAAGACTACCTGAAAGTGAGCGGTACTTGACTCATGTTGTTGAACTGGTTAATGAGGGGAATGAAGATAAAGAGCAATGGACTCCAGGAATGTGGGGTGTTTTTAGATGGGTCAAAGTTCATTGGATTGCGAACTTCCAAAAACCCAGTAGTATCCCTCGTGATGAGGACGAGATGAAAGTCAACTGGGGTTGGTACGACACTAAAGCCAAACGCTTAGATAGTCCAAATTTGATGTCTGAGTGGGAAAATATAGAAAAATTGAGATTGCACTTGAAAAAAGTATTCAGCCAACATCGTAGTTCGTAGTCATGACTTTGTTGTCTGTAGTGTTAATAGCCCTCTGTAAAATATGAATGATACTACGTTACAAAAAATACACTTTGATCGCCTCAGAGCAAAATACAAAATAATTAGTAGTAGAAATTTTGCATCTGATAGTTTTCTCTATTTAATATTACGAAAAGCTGATTTAGGTATGGAGGTAACAGATGTAGAGCTTCAATGGTTAGCAGATAATCATTTTTTTGATTGTATTGAGTTAATTTCTTTACAGCAATATCAAGCAAAAGAAGAGAAAAGACTAGAAACTGAGTTAATGCAACTGCGAGCTAAATATCTCATTCCAGATAATATAGAGCTTCCGATTGCTAGTTCCATTGATTCAGTGCTTTGGAAATTAGACAATAAACATAAAATTACAAATTTAGATATTAAACTGCTGAATACTCATAATCTTGTAGAAACAATTGCTCTAATCAAAGACATTGAAAATTTTTCAAAGCTAAAAAATAGGTTCAAAGTTACTCAGGAGTCAAATATTTTTCCTGAAGAACCTCTTTATATCATTCTGAAGAAGCTTTCTGTAAAAGAAGAACTATCTGACTCTGAAGCTGAATGGCTTTTAAATTCAGGGTTACAAGAAGCATTAAAAACTTATCAGCAGCAGAAAAATATAAGAAAAGCTGAACTTGAATTCTTAGAATTAAAATCTAAATATCAGGTTGATTATTATAAAGAAACTGTTATTTCTAGCAAACTTTATTCCATATTAAAAAAACTGGACTCTGGAGATACTTTAGACCATAAGGATGCGCAATGGTTAAAAAAGAAAAAACTAAACTCTCTAATTAAACTAGATGAAGAGCAAAGAATAAGCAGATTATTTATCAAACTAAAAGAAACTTATCACGCTACTCAAAATACTGATACAAAAGCTTGCGACCGGCTATTTAAAGTGCTGATAAGAATGGCTTATTGTGACACAGGTGTTTCAAAATTACTGAGAATAATTCAAACACTCCCCGAACATTTCAAATCTGAACTACATGAAAAAGATATTAATTGGTTAGCAGAACAAGGACTTTGTGAAACTGCGGAAATTGCTCGTAAAATTCATTTTCAATCTCTAAAAAGTAAATATCGGATTATAGGTCATAATTTGCCATTAGACCCATTCTACCTAATTATGCTCAAACTTGAACGTGAAGAGAGATTAGATCCAAAACAGGTAGTTCAATTAATTGAAGAAGACAGTCTGTCCAAAGGTGGAAAATAGCGATCGCCTACCACAGATTAGAAGCAATATTTTACGAACAAGAGTATCAACGAACTGGGAACAGATGGAATTTACCCAGTGCAAGCAGTTATTGGCGTAAAGCTCATGAACCAGAAAAAGCCTTAAAAGTTACAGGAAATGTAAATTGGAATAAGGTAAGAGAAGCTGATCTTAAATCTGCTTTGTTGGTAACAAGAGGTGCTGCTTTTCGCGATTTAGCGCAATTGGAAGAAGCAGAAAGTTGCGCTATGCAAGCAATGGAATCCCAACCTGATAACCACCAGCCTTACACTTTAATGGGAGCAATTTGTTATGACCAAGGTAGAATACTGAAGGCGATAAATGGTTTGATATGGCTGCAGAGCGGGGTGCTAACGATACAGACGATGAAATTGAAAGAATTGTCAGAATGACAAAAGATAAAAATAAACGCACAGCAGTTATAGAATATCTTCTAAACAAAGATCCAAAGCGCTATAAATGGGCAAAGTCCTATCTAAATTAGATGAAAACGAAAGCTTTACGTGGGTGAGTTTCGATATAAAGCTTTCACAAATTTCATCTCTCCTTCCATTTCACCATCTTTAATAACACCTACCGGTTTCCATCCGAGGTGAAGATAAAAACCATAAGCTCTTAAATTTGGGTCGTTTCCTGTTAACAACCAAATTTCGTCAATATCTTGGGAAAATAACCACTCTTCAGCTTTTTGCAACACAGCTTTACCTGCTCCACGACCTTCAAAAGAGGGAAGGACAAACAACCCAAGAATTGTTTTCTCTGTTGCATTCGCAATCGAAAAACCAATTGGCTTATCATCAATATCTGCGACCCATGCACAACAATCAGTTTGCAACATTTGAGTAACTGTTTCTGGAGTAATACCCAATTCAGCAATTTCCTCCCGAGACTGATGATTTTCAGTCACGCTAGTTCTAATTTCAAACATGGTTTCAACATCTTCTATTTGGGCTTTTCGAATATTCATTTATTTAGATTTTTGATTTATTTATATTTCTGTATTACATCTCGGCTTCATGTAATATAATGTATTACCATTGAAATATGCAAGCTTTAGGTTCAAAAAATAGCTCCAGAAGAAGTCAATAAAATAGATCGAGGTTTTATTCGCATTGATTATGAGAATCTGAGGAATTAACAAAATAAATGCAAATCTCAATTACTCCTATGATTTTTCTGAATCCATAGAAAGCAAAATACCTTGAACTTGCGCTGCAATTTCATTCATTCTCATCTCATTGACTCGTTCTTCTTCAGAAGCACCAAGATACTTGAAGATTTTAGTACTTCTGTAATCTTCTGGTTGATTTACCATGCGAGGAACAATATGGAAATGAACGTGGGGATGTTCTGGTGATTCGGCGAATTGCATGACGTAAGTTTTTACACAGCCAGTTACTTGTTTCAAAGCAATGGAAACACGACGAACAGCTACACCCAACTCAATAGATTCATTTTCAGTCAGTTCATCAATTGCTTCTATATGTCTGCGAGCAACTAAAACCAGCCACCCAGGTAAAGTGCTATTAAAACTATGAACCACATCCCAATTTCGATAACGATAAATGTTATCCCATAGTGGAGCTTTACCTTGATCGCGTAAACTGATAAGTTCACAAGTTTTACATTTATTCATATTTTTATTTGTTCAAAAATATAATTCTTCTTCTATTACTTTGATATCTTCAATCGGCATTTTAGCAAAATTTTCAATCAATATACCTATGGGATTAAGGTTTTACCTTACGCTTTACTCTGACTCTATAAAAGTATTGATAGCTATACTATGTAAATAAGTGCAGACTAATTTCAGTTTTACAGTTTTAATATACTTCTCACAATAATAGAAAAAACGTTAGACTTATTATATGACTGGTAATTATAGGAATATATTCGATCGCAGTAATATATACTTGCTTGGATTTTAGGGGGTATAGTGGAAAAAATTATAAATAGAATATACTTAGTAAAATTGAAGTAATAAAATTTAAGGTACTTGCTTGAAGGTATCTACCAGTAATATATTAATTATTTTTGTTGTTTGAGTTGTTGTGTCAGCAAGATATCGAACTTATATCAGTGATTTATGAAGATAATTTTAATCTTCAACTCTACAAGAGTTATTACTAATAATAAATCAAAGTTTTGATTTTTTTACAGAATCGTATCAATGATGTTAGCTTAGCTCGGCGTTAATCATTGAATTACTACATTTTTGCAAGTCTCTTATTTTGAGTTAGAAGATGAAGTGCTCTGTAAGATGGACAATTTAGATTAACATCAAATTTAATTGATGAACTTATATCTTATACTCCCGTATTTGACCGATTTTAGTGTGGGTAATGTACCCATTCACTATCTCTTTGCAACTAGTAGCAATTATGAAAATTGGCAAGAAAGTAAACATAATTTTAATCTTAGTTTTCGTATCCGGTATTTTAATTAGTGGCTTTGCACTATCACAAGTATTAGAACAAAAAGCAAAAAATGAGATTAGTAGCAATGCACGGGATATCATGCATATGGTTAACTCAATTCGGAAATATACAAACACTCAGGTAGAACCTATTTTGGAGCCGAAATTTGATACAAAAGAAGTTTTTATACCCCAAGCAATACCAAGTTATTCCGTCAGGGAAGTATTTGAAATTTTTCGTTCCGACAAAAAATACAGTAATTTTCTTTACAAGGATGCTACATTAAATCCCGTAAATCTAAGAGATAAAGCTGATGTATTTGAAGCAAAAATTGTAAATAACTTTAAAAACAGTTCGAATTTAAAATCGATAAATGGTTTTCGCAATATATATGGAGAAAATCTATTTTATATTGCCCGTCCTTTTAAGATAGAAGATGAGTCATGTTTGCGCTGTCATAGTACTCCAGAAAAAGCTCCTAGAAGTCAAATTTTGACTTATGGGAGGAAAAATGGTTTTGGTTGGAAGCTAAACGAAATTGTCGCGACTCAAATCATTTATGTTCCTGCACAAGAAATTTTTAATAATGTCGGTCGTTCCTTTTATCTAGTTATTGGAGTTCTATCTAGCGTTTTTGCTTTCATTGCTATAGCTATGAATATTTTTCTGAAAAAAATCATCTTACGACGAATCAAAAATATAGCTAAGGTTGCAGAGAAAGTAAGTATCGGCGACATAGAAGCAAAGTTTGATAAGCAGGATAAAGATGAAATTGGAGCATTAGCTGAATCTTTTAACAGAATGAGATATAGTTTAGAAATAGCAGTAAATATGTTAAATAAAAAAATACGACAATAAAAAATAAATATAGAAAGTTAAAAATCATAAATAGTGATAATATTTGTTTCCAAAATTATTTTTAACTTTTAAAATAATTTGATTTTTTCTAACATTTTAATTTTAAACTCTACAGCTTGCATTGGATCGGGAATTAATTCTGCAACTTTGTTAACTAATTCCAGTGCAGAAATATTTTGATTTTCTGTCAGTATATTTTTAATTATAAAATTGGCAAAAGGACCAATTAAATAAGCTAGTTCGCGCGTACATTCGTGGATAAATTTAGTATTTATTCCCCCAAAATTATGATTTGTGTTTTGAGGCTGATAGTTAGATTTGTGTGATGTTGAATTTCTTGATGTTGAAGTCCTCGATATAGGATTTGTCGGACTTAAATGAGGTGAAAATAGATTTGGCTGGTTTGCACTTCCTGAAGTTGGATTTTGTGAATCTATATTATTTGAATCTATATTACTTGAATCTACATTATTTGAATTCAGACTTTGTGAATTCGCATGTTTTAAGATCGCTATTGCTTGCTTTGTGAATTTATTCCTATGTTCGGGTAATGTAAATGAAGCCAAAATCCCGACAAATTCTTTAAAATTTCTAGATTGTGGTAATACATTTTCTAGGATCGTTACTGCAACAGGTCCAACAAATTGCTTCAGTAGATTTTCTATTTGGGTATAGTATTTACCATTTAGGGCAAACGAGCGAGTAGGATTGGTAAGAGATTTTTCAAACTCGGGAAGTGATGCTTCGGTTTTGGGTGCGATTTGTGATTTACCGCAAGTATCATTGGATAAGTGGGCTTGAACCCCATAATTCTTAACATTATTTTGCTGTATAGGCGTACCACTATATATAGTTGTTGGGGGTTCGGTATTAGTTGGATAACTATGTGAATTTGAATAGGAGCTTAAATATTTTGATCGTTGGGCGTTAGACTGTTGTGATTTTTGAAAAACGGTCGAGATGTTACCCGGTAAAATATCAATCACTCCTCGAGTACCTGATAACCAGGTATAAACATTAATACCAATTGTTTGAAAAGCACCTTGCAACTGAGTAATCCACTCAGCAACCGATAAACCCGTAACAGAGTCGGATTTCGCAAGAGTGTCTAGAATAATCTGACAAAATAATTCTGGTCTTTCTATTGGAGAAGCTGCTGCTATTAAGCATTGTGTTTGCTCGGAGTTAACTTGTAAATCTTCAACCCAGTTTTCTAAGCTATTAGCTCCAGGACAATCCAAGATAATTATTTGTTTGCACATTCCTGAATGACGCAACTGTTGTCTTAACCAAGAACGACTCAATCTGGCTCCAGAATTTAAAACTAACCAAGCTTCTCCTTCTTCTATTTCCTCAATTTTCCCGCGTAAATATAGCAGCTTAGTTGGAGTATTTTCAATTATGTTATGCCCAGATACACCATATCCAGAATTAATATACCCAGAATTAATTTGTGCTTGCACTCCGCCCTTTTGTCGGACAAATTTTTGAATACTGGCTCGTAAGTTTGAAGAACTTTTACGTTCGAGATAATGTTCCACCTCAAATCCACCAGAATTACCTAGAATACGAACAAGATTAGTGGTAGCTTTTGTATCTCTCAGTCCATCAACAATAAAAGCTTGTCGTTGTTTTGAAGATTGAACTCGAGATTGAACGGAATGAGACTTGAAACCCAGAACTAATTCTCCGACTCCTTCCACAATGCGTTTTGGAGTTTGTAGTGGATATTCTGGATAAAGTTCGCTATCCCCACGACGTAGTTTATGTTGATTAATTAGGCGTAACTGTTGATTTAACTTGTTGATATATTGCAACGTATGACGATAAACGTACTTATACAAGCCATCTGCTTCAATAATACCTTGGTAATCTGCAGCTCCACCCAACAATCCTTGCATTAAATAATAAGTAAAAACTCCATGCCCTAACTCAGGAAATTCCCAGGATTGCTGTCCGCGATCGCAAGACAATAAAGCACAAAATCCTTTGCTCTTAGCAGCGCGTTGTCGTAGTAACTCCATAAACTTTGGTGTGGAGTTAATTAAAGCTTCTGACGCACCTGCATCCCTAGATTGACCTCTGTTTCCCCCAAGTAACATCATATTACCGCTGTGACAGGTATCCAAACACAAAAGTTGCTGATGGGCTGAGCTATTTCCAAGTACTTGCAATAATTCTTGCATCACTAAACCAGTATTTAGCAAGTCACTTTTACGAGTGTCAGCCATACACAGTACTGGTTGCTGAGTATCTTCATCTAACATTCCATGTCCGGAAAAATACAACATTACTGAGTCATGGGATTGTGCTTGAGTGACTATTTTTCCTAAACTATTACGAACTTGATTTAAGGTAGGATGTTGTTCTGTAAAGTCGTTATGAACGATAACTTCCTTGTTGGGAAAATTATGAATTGCTTGGGTCATAGCATCTCCCAAACCTTTACAGTCCAAAGCAGGATAACGTAAAGAAGGTAAACTTTCATCCTGGTACTGGTTAACCCCTACCAATAAAATCCACAGTTTAGCTTCTCCTGTTCTTAATGTATATGTGGAGTGACTAGCACCAATACCTATAGGAGACATAGCAATTTCCTTAATCTTAATAGCTTTAGCTTTGAAAAGAAAAAATAGGGATAATCATCGAGCTTTGACCACAAATAATATTGTTGAGACCTATCTCAATAACTAACTAATTAAAAGATAATCGAGAAGAAATCGGGAAGAAAAATTAATCTCAAATAACGATTAATGTTTTTATAAACATATATTAGAAAATTGAAAATCAAAAGAATGCACTTTATATACACTTCTAAATAGTCGAAGCCTAGATTCTCCAAGGCTTGACACCAATAGTTTTTATAAAAAAAGATACATCAACATTATACTAGTAACTCTTATTACAACCAACGAGAAACTGTAAATCCGAACCATTACTTGGTAATATTAGATTCACTATCTATATGGTGTTTTCTAAGTAAACTCAAAACTACTACATATCATTATAAAAACTTTACCTTGTAATAAACTGGTAAATATAAAAATAAACATTCAAAATAAAAATTCGAAATAAAAATTCCCTCATTACGTACTCTGCTTTATTAGTTGTGTAGATAAATCTATGCCGTACCTATGCAAATAATGAGGAATCAATGATGCAAGCACGCAAAACCATTATCAGTTTATTTACAACCTTTTTGCAGTTTGATAGTGATAAAGCAATTGGTTGGGTAACTGATGGGAGGTTAAAGCGAAATATAGTAAATTCCCAAGTATATTCATCAGAAATCGAAAATTCAGAAAATTTTTGGGTAACTTATTGGTATAAGCAATGGCAAGAAAATTCAAAAAGTCTAGCAAAAGAACACTTATTAGCCTATCTGCAAGAAACGTGTTATTGGGTTGCAAGTAAAACTGTTAAAAATATTTATTCTCCACAATATACGGTATCTGACTGCTTTCAAATGACGATCGCTCGTACCGATAAAGTCTTAAAGGGATTTAAGCCTGAAATGGGTTTCAGTCTAAAAAATTATGGGAGTGCGATTTTTAGTAGCGAACTCAAAGAATTATTGCGTCAAGAGCAGGAAATTGATATCTGTACTAATTGGCGATTGTTACGAAAATTGACTCAAAAGCGGTTGACAGAATCCTTAGAAAATATTGGAATGAATTCAAAAATTATAGAGCGTTACGTCTTAGCTTGGAAATGTTACCAAATGCTCTATACTCCTACACAACGTACTGGAATCCGCAAACTGCAAAAACCAAGCCCACAAACCTGGGAAGCAATAGCTGAACTTTATAATAATCAACGCTTGAAGCAATTACCTTCAAGCACACCAGAATGCAGTGCTGAAATTATTGAAAAGTGGATGATAGCTAGCGCAAAAGCTGTGCGTGCTTATTTTTATCCAAGTCATACTTCATTGAATGTACCCTATGGAAATGGTGAAGTTTCCAGGGAACTAATTGATGATTTACCGGGAGATGAGGAAAAATCACCAATATCCCAAATTATTATTCAAGAGGAGAAGCTCGCCAGACAAGTTCAGCAAAATAGAATTAGAGATGTTTTGCTTGCAGCAGTGGAAGACCTTGATGAAGAATCAAGACAAATTATCCAGTTATATTATGGTGCCGAACTTAGCCAGCAGCAAATTGCCAAAAACCTGGAAATGAAGCAATATAGTATTTCCCGTCGTATTAGTAAAGCAAGGGAAGTTTTACTTTACAAGCTTGCTGCTTATTGCAAAGAGTCGCTGCATATCTCTTTAAATCCACCGGTACTTGATTATATAAGTACCCTTATGAAGGAATGGTTAAAACTAAAATTTAACCCTCCGACCTCTGAAATGGAGAATTAGCCCATGATTGTCACACCAATGACGGAATTAAACCATTTGTGGTTAGAAATACCCCAAACCGAACAACAACAAGCTTGGGAAGAAAGTCAATCTTTTTCTACAGCAAGCAATTGTTGGAATGCTTATTTGAATCGCTTAAGTGTTAATGCTTTCCTTACCTGGTTGCGGGAATACGCACCTGATGCAAGTATTTTTCCTAATTCTGCTGCATTACCAAGTTTTTGGGAAGTTATTAATGGTACCGCAATTAAATTTCAGGGAATGCGTTTAGTATTGATCCCTAGTGATGCGAGCGACTTAAGTGAATTACGCGTTCCCCAAGAATGGGTAGATATTCCCGGTTGGGTGGCTGATTATTATATTGCAGTACAAGTTAATCCAGAAGAAGAGTGGGTAAGGTTTTGGGGCTACACTACTCATGCACAATTAAAAAAACAAGCTCACCAAGATGTGAGCGATCGCAGTTATTGTTTAAATAGAGAAAACTTAATTGCAGACCTGAGTGTTTTATGGGTAGCACATCAACTTTGTCCTGAAGAAGTTACCCGTGCTGAAGTTAACCCTCTACCCGAATTAGGATCTAAGCAAATAAAAAATCTACTAGTGCGTTTAGGAAATTCAGAATTACTTTTCCCCCGTTTAGAAGTGCCATTTGTAACTTGGGGCGCATTGTTAGAACATGGAGGTTGGAGACAACGTTTATACGAACTTCGTCAAGGGATCAGAAAACAGTGGTCAGTTCCCCAGTGGATGCAGTTAGGTGTATCAAATATAGCTACATCCGCAGGGTGGAGGAGTATACAGATAAGACCTGCTTACCTTGGATCTCGGAGTGCTCAAACAGCATCAGGGCTAGAAATGATAGTAAGGGAATTAATAATTGATAACCAAACATATCAACTACGGATAAAACCCAAAGATAAAATTGAAGATAGGATATGGCGTTTTGAATTGCGAAACACCAATCCCAACGCAATGATTCCGAGTGGATTTAAATTAAAACTATTTACCGAAGACTTACAACCATTTCCTGGGAACCAAGCAAAAGCAAAAACTCATGTGGAGCGACTTTACATAGATGTTGCTCTCTCTGAACCAGAAGAAGGATTGGTTTGGGAAGTAGAACCACTACCAGAAAATTTTGAAAGGGAAATTTTGATGTTTTAAAATTTTGATGTTTTAAATAAATAATTTTGAATAAATCAAATGATATGCTGTTGAATTTTGCGATCGCTAAGCTCTAGTTATGCCCACAACTAAGCCCATAATAAGTTAAGACCATTCTACATCTATCTAATTACACCTATCTAATTACATCTATCTAAATGTCGGGAACAATCATAAATGAGAAGATAATCTTTCCCTTTAGATGTTAGACAATTTAATATTACTTACTTAAGATTCATCAAAAGTCATAAATTAAAGACAGATTTTCTTCATAGTGCAATGAAGATTGTTGCGCGCACAAGTTTTTCTACCAAATTTTATCAACTCTTTACGCTTTTAGTTATCCCTTGATTAGGGTTATCATGTACTAATTAAGTATAACTGGAAATCTTATTACCCATTTCATCCGTTTGCGTGTTGTGTTGTTGAAACCCTAAAGCTAATAAAAATAACTAATCTGCAAATAATTACCTATAAATCAAAACTGAATAAATTACCATGCTTACAGAAATTTATCCCGGAACCCTGGTCGATGACCGCTATCTCATTCAAAAATTTCTGGGACAGGGAGGTTTCGGTAGAACTTATTTAGCATCAGATACTAGACGTTTTGACGAACCCTGCGTTCTCAAAGAATTTATCTCTACAAATTCCAACCCAGAAATCCTTCGCAGATGCCAAAATTTTTTTCAAAGAGAAGCAAGAGTATTATACCAAATTGAACACCCACAAATCCCAAAATTTAAAGCCTGTTTTACTGAAAAAGAACGTTTATTTATTGTTCAAGAATTTATTGACGGCAAAACTTTTTCTAAAATTTTAAGCGAACGCTTGGCAAGAAAAAAACAGTTATTTAGCGAGCCTGAAGTTCGTAGTTTGCTATTAGAATTATTACCAGTTATAGATTATATTCACGGACAGCATATTATCCATCGTGATATATCACTTGATAATATCATGTTTAGTAAGCAAAAAAACAAACCTGTTTTGATTGATTTTGGAGTAGTTAAAGAAAAATTTACTCAGTTTTTTGCTGTTGAATCTAGTCAGCAACAAATGTGTGGTTCAGTTGTAGGAAAAATTGGTTATTCTCCACCAGAACAATTACGTATGGGCTATTACTACCCCTGCAGTGACCTCTACGCGCTGGGTGTTTGTGCTATTGTTTTATTAACAGGTCAAGCGCCATTTATGCTCATAGATGCTTCCTTAGAATGGAGTTGGGAATCATATGTTAGGCTCAGCGATGATTTGAGTCAAATTTTAAGGAAAATGCTTGCAGAAAAACCAACTCAACGCTATCAATCAGCGAAAGAAATATTATTAGAACTACAGCATTACAATACTGGCATAAATATTTTACCTACTACAGTACAAACTAATAATTTAGAATTCAATCGCCAATCTCATGTAGTATCGGAAGAATATTTAGAAAAAAATATTAGTTCGCCAGAAAATCCACAAGAAATTAGAACAGAAAATCAATTAAATTCTCAATTAGAAATTAAAGAAACCATAGCTGACAGTCAAATTTTTATTAATTATTGTCAACAAGAACTGACTTCTTTTGTTGGTCCATTCGCTAAAGTTTTAATGCAACGTATTTTAGAAAGTAATCCTGCAATTGCACCAGAAAAACTGATAGAAATACTTACTAAAGCAATTTCTCAGCCAGAAAAAGCAAAAGTATTGAGAAATCGGCTACAAAACTATTTACACCATTATTCAGATCCTTCTCAATTAGAGGATGATAACAATGATAATGATAAATTTTTGAATCCAACAACTAATTTTAGTCCGAAATTCATCGAGAACTGTCGAAGAGAGCTTACAACTTTTGTCGGTCCATTTGCTAGTATTATTATTGACGATACATTAAATAATAACCCCGACCTAACACCAGAAGAATTGGTCGAAAATCTAATATCACAAATACCTGATTCAGAGAGAGCAGAAAATTTCAAGCGCCGGATTAGAACGTTTTATTAGTTTTGATAGTCGCTTTTAATCCTTTTGCAACCAAAAATTTAACTTACTGCTGATGAAAACCCATAAAATCATAACAATGTTTGCTTTATATTTGCTGCTCTTTTGCGCTAACCTGTGGGTGTTTGGAATCATCTGTTGGATTTAGTAGCTGAAATGCTCACTCTATCTAGCTTTGAGCAATTTTTACCATGATTGAGGTTGGCGCAATCTTTGAAAACTTATCTATGTAAGGGGTTGAGCGATTTTATCGAGTTGTACTCTTGACATTCCTGTGGCTGAAACAGTATTTTGGATGAGTTTGGCGCAAGCGTACCTTGAAAAGTAAATATGGTAAGGTTGAAACTCACTAAAATCCCTATTAGGGATTGAAACCCCAATATTCCTTGACTAAAAGGTGGTAGTTTATTGTTAATACTTACCAAATAATAATTACTAAATATTAAAATTAATCCTTACCTCTATTGGTATTAAAACGGTATTTTTCTAAAGCTCTAATAGCCATTACTAAACTTATCTTCATCCTGGTAAAAGCTTCTACTAGATTACCTATTTCATCTTTATTAATTTTACCACCGAATTTTTTGTCAAATTCAGCTTCCATATTACCAGTACTAACAGCTTCAGCAACATTAACAACATGCTTTATTGGTCGAACAACATATCGTTTTACCCAATAATTAGTCATGCAAATAGCAAAGGCGAAAATTACAGTTACAATACTCATAACAATGGCAAACGATGTATTTGCTTTTTGCAAAACTTCACTAGTTGGAATAGAAAGAATTTGAGTACCTAATGGTTTATTTAATTGCCAGCCAAATCCATTTTTATCGCCATACATTTCAATCATGGCTTTGGGTGCAACATCTGGCGTACTATGACATTCCAAACAACTAGATTCAGTGATTGCTAAGGGGCGAGCTATGTAAAAATATTTCTCATTACCAAAATTTCTAAACCCTGATATCTCAGCATTTAAATCGGCAGTTTTACGAAATTTTTCAATAATTTTAGTTTCAAACTCATCAGCTTTATCTTTTAGATTAGTCGGATTTAGCATCGCTTCTTTATACAGAAAATCCTTATATTCATCTTGACGTAATTTTTCAAAGACTTTCCGAGATGCATAAGAAGGAACTATCTGAGGTAAAAATTCCTCTTTTTCTAACCTTTCTTGTAGTTCAGGTGTTGTTTCAACACTCGTGTAAGAGCGAACAGAATTTAAAGTATTAAAAAGTAATTTAGTATTAGAAGTAATTTCTTCTTGAGCCTTGTAATTGAGGATTTTAGTGAAAGCTATACCACTAAATATGATTCCTCCTAAAAATATAACTATGAGTAAAATAGTTAATTTTCTAGCTAAACTTAAACTTCGAAATATTTTCTCAATTTTTCTAAACATTTTACTTATTTGCAATTCGTAATAAATAATTGGTAATATCTTTACACGTTATGAGCAATTTGATTAATTCTTAACTTCTTGAATTTTTACTTCTTGATATTCAAATTATTGAATTCAAGTTTACAAGTTTATGAACTTCAGATTTATTAAGCTCAGACTCTTGAAATACTTTGGGGTTTAGAATTCACTAAAAAGCTAAATAATATCAAGGAAAATATAATCATTGCACTACCAATATAACAAACTCCTTGTATTCCCGAAACTCCAAATATTATCCCAGCTAAAATCGGACCTGTAGCCCTTCCAATCGATTGAAATGTAACATTAAGTGACATAAAACCAGCCCTATATTCTTTTGGAGCTAACTTAGCTAAAGATGCTTGAAGTGATGGGAAAGCAAGTGCTTCAACTATCCCAATTAAAATACAAGGAATCACTAGCATTTTGATTGAGGTAACTGTAGGAATGATGCACAAAGCTACAGAAAAAATTACCAAGGAGATTTGGATTAATCTAGTTTCAGAAACTCTACGAACAAATAATCCCAGAAAGAAAGCAAAAACTGTCAGAGATATGGAATTAGTAGTAAATATTATTCCAATTTCTATACTTGAAGCACCTAATATATCTCCAGCCATTATTGGAGTAAAAGTGTAAAATGCTCCAAATTCAATCATGAATAGCGCAATAATTACTAAAAATAGTCCCAAAACTTGACGATTTTTAATACTCTTACCGATATTGATGATATACCTTTTGAGTTCAAATTCCTGATCGCTATTTTGCTTTTTTGGTAATTTAAGTGCTAGCAACACCAATAGTGCAACGGGAACTGCTAATAATGATAGTCCAAAAGTGTATCGCCAATTAACTGCAGCTAACGCACCTCCTAAAAAAGGATAGAATGTAGAACCGACACCAATTGCAGTAGCATTGACAGCCATAGCTGCAGTTAGTTTTTTCCCGGTATATAAACCACCTATAATTGAGAGAACTAGAGACTCCAAGCTTGCAGCACCAAGACCCTGTAAAATTCGACATTCTATAAGACTACGAAAGTTTGGTGCAAAAGCACATAAAACGCCTCCAAGGGCAAATACTAGTAATGAAGGAATTAGAATTCGTTTAAAACCAAAACGATCTGCCAAAATTCCAAAAATTGGAGTTCCAAGTGCTACTGGGATTAAAAAAGCTGCCATTATTAACCCCATGCGATCTCGCGACACGTTGAATGCTTCAGCAATACTCGGTAGCATTGGACTAACACTAAACAAAGGTAAAATCGCTATCATGGTGATACTGACAACAATAAAAATATTTTTATCTTGGTAGATATTACCTTTTGCTTTAGAATGAAAATGTGTTGATGATGTACTCATTATTTTTGTTTAGTAAATATTAATTTTATGTGACTCAAATTTATAAAAATTATATGGTCTAAAACTCTAAAACTGAAATTTAATGCCACAATTTATATCGATTAATATTGGATTAGATAGCTAATTTTTTGTAGGGGACAGATAAACTAATTTATGCATTTTTTTACATAGTACAAAAACCATAATATCTATCATTTTTATAGAAAAATAGCATCATAGATTGATTACATAATTAACTCAGTAAATAAAGTTTGACATTGCATACCACAATGAAAAATATTCTCTGTGCTATTGTTTCACGAAGAGTTAGATAGGATAAAGTTAAACTTAAATTTAATTATTAGTAAATAAATAAAAAACTATAATTTATTATTTTTAGGATATTTGGAAGACAAAAGATACTATATCCCTTTTCCCAAAACCAATACGAACCTGTGGAGCTATCTTGTACCAAATTCCAGGAAGCATTGGATATTTATTAATATAAGTACCGTTAGCACTACCCATATCTTGAATAAAGTAGTTTTTCCCATCAAAATGAATTTGGGCATGTTTGCGTGAAACAAATTCAGCATGGGGAAATTCAGATAAATTGATATCTGGAACTTCACTTTTACTTAACTTACCAATTGTTATGATTGGGAAATTTTCTGGTAATTCAATTATCTTATTAGTCTCTAGGTGAAATAGTTGTGGAACTGGTGTTTGTAAAACTGTCGGAGATGCAAAAGATGGAGGATTTACAAGTTGCTCTGTAACTTCAACACCAACTTCTCGTTTTGATATTGAAGTACCTTGACTAACTGGAGTCAATAAAATGCTAAATACTAGGAAGGAAATGATTGCAAAAGTAGCAGCACTAAAAAAAACTCCATGTATTCCCCATAGACCAAGAGCAAAACTTCCCAGCATAGGACCTAATGCTTGTCCCATAGATTGAATGCTGGCGTTAACAGCCATAAATCCACCTCGGGAATCTTGTCGGGAAAGTCCTGTTAACAGCGCCAGACTTGATGGTAATGCAAAAGCTAAGGATATACCAAACAGAACATTGGGAATTAAAAGCAGCCACAAGCTAGGAAGTAATGGAGTAATAAATAATGCTAAAGCACTAATAAGAAAAGAAATTTTAATTAAATTAATTTCTGAAGTTAATTGCGATAATTTTCCCAACTGCGAAGCAGTCAAAGCTAAAACAAATGAAGATGTGCAAAGAATAATACCATTAGTAAACTCAGAGGAACCAAAAGAATTTCCCGCTAAAGTAGGAATAAAAGTAATAATGGCTCCAAATTGAATCATAAATGTAGAACCAATTGCAAACAAAAGTCCGATAACAGAACGATTATTAACGCTTTTCCAAGTATTTTTTAAATAGGATCTGAGGTTTTGTTTGGGAATGTCACTTGGTCTTTTAGGTAATTTCAGAACCATAAGCACCAACATGACAAGAGGAAAAGCAAAAACTGCAAGTAAAAATGGATATCGCCAATCTATTTCTCCCAAAGCTCCACCGATTAAAGGATAAATAGCTGAAGAAATACCAATTACGCTAGCGTTGATTGCCATTACTGTAGCAATAGCTCTGCCAGTATATATATTCCCAATCATGGTGAGCGCTAAAGAGTCCAGGGGTGCAGCACCTAAACCTTGTAAAAATCTCCACCCTAAAAGTGTATTGAAATTTGAGGAAAAAGAGGCACAACCTCCAGCAATTGCAAACAGTATCAGTGAAGGTACCAAAACCTTTTTAATACCAATACGATCGGCTAATATTCCTAATATAGGGGTTGCAATTCCAACTGGAATCATAAAAACTGTCATTACCAACGCAGCACTTGAAAGATTGAATTCTTCGGCTAAAGCTGGTTGTATAGGTGCAATCGTTAATCCACCCATAATTGCTGTCAAAGTCACGCCAACAATTATGTAAAGATTCTTATCTTTGGCGATATTCTGTGATTTGTTATGCTGTGATTGTATAGATAAGTTATTCATGCATTTCAAATATTATCAATAGGGATGACTTGGATGTACTCATATATCAATAGAAGTAATTCTATGGAATTTATGCAGTTCAAAAGTCAATGACCTATAGCTAAAAGCCCCTGAGCTTCCAGATAAGCCCACAAGTTGACAGACTGTGACGGCTTTAAAACTGTGTTTGGGGAAAGAGCAAAAGTTTTACTAGAGAATCGTAGCTAGAAAATCATAGCTAGTTCCTTGCTCCAATACAAACACAGGATTTTGAAATTAAGTTTTAGGGTTGTTTCTGATTTTTTGTGAAAAACTCCAATGTAACCAATTGTTTTGACTTGGAGTATGAGAAACTTCAAATTTTGTTTTGATTTGATGGGAAAGAGCAGCTAGAGCAATAGCAAAAATAAAACACAGTATTGCTATCCGACTATCTAATGCTTCTACAGTTACTGCATCAACCAAAATAGCGATCGCCAGCACCAGACAGATCTGTTGAAAGCATTTTATTTTTTGATAAGTGCTCTTACAGGAGCTACACATCAGTGTATGTCTTGATAATCTATCTAAATAATTAACTTTTAGGTCAGACTTACTTATATCTGCACTACTGCTTTGCGTATTGGTATTCTGAGAAACTAAAGCATTTCCGTCAGGGGGGAAAGATAAACCAACTTTATCAAGCCACTTACGATACTCCAGGATAAAAAGATCGGCTGTCTTCAAAGGTAAATAGTGTTTTCTCCAGTTTTCTTTTAGCAGTTTCATTTGTGTCTGCTGTCCTATGATGACTTGCAAATCTTCTTCAAATATTTTGTTTTGAAACATATGATCTAACCAACGAGGTTTTAGCTTCATTGATAAATTCATGAAGTTTCTATAATTCCGGATCAAAATTCGGCATCTATCCTGACTTAAAGGCATAGAATAACAAACTACTCCCCAAGTCCAATCTTTTTCTGAATTGACATTACAACTGTAAGTAATAAAGTTAGGAGCAATAAAGCTCATATCTAACCAAGGAGCATCAGGTTGGCGCGTATAACGGAACCTACCGCGAAATCCCTCAATTGAGGTTTCAGTAACTTCCATTTCCAAGGCTTGAACATTTTTGTCATTACCTAAAGTTCCATTATGGATAGAATCAATATGACCGAAGTCTACAATGTTTTCTACAAAATAACATTGGTTATAAGAAGCATCAGCCATGTACTCTACTGTCACACAATTAGGTTTGTCTAAATCGGGGACGGTAGGTATAGAATTTCGATCTGCTAGTGTTGGTTTACCAGGCCACATCCAAATGACACCTTGGGATTCCACAACAGGAAAAGATTTCACGCAAGCATTACCAGGAATCTTAGCATTTCCTGGTAACTGAGGAATATTTAGACATTGACCATCTGTACCAAACTGCCAACGATGATAGGAACACTCTATTTTACCGTCAACTATTCGTCCATCTGACAATTTTGCAGCACGGTGGGAGCAACGATCTAATAAACATGCAAGCTCGCCATCTTGAGTTTTAAATAAGACAAAAGGTTCGTTATGCAAGGAAAAGCTATGGGTCGTGTTAACGGATAAATCTCGCACGAAGCAAACAGGATACCAACATTCTTGCCAGTTAAAATTTGGTTTAGAACCCATGGTTGCAGAATGCTTGACTGATTTTATAGTCTCGTTATTTACCGTATTATTTATATTATTGTTAAAATACATGAATTAATGTTCCTTATTTTTTCTTTGCACCAATTTAAAGAGAGAATATTCCAAGGGAATGTATGAGTACTTAGAAGAGTTTCCAGAGCTTAGGTGTTTGGAAATATGAATTAGGTGATTTTTGGATAAATTCTTTCTTCTGCTAAGTCAAATTCAGAAAATCAACTGAATACTATTGAATAGAGCCTAAAATGCTACTAAATCAAAATAGGATTGAGCTTTATTGCTATAGTTAGAACTTTTCTCATCTTCACATTGTTTATTTCATAGTGTTGAAATTCTACAATTATTCCATATCTCAATAATTGATACTAAGTAGGATCGGATTCTTGATTTTACGTGTGACCAATGAATACATAGGGATGACTATCTTGAGGTTATACAGTCGAGAGAGTATTTTATTTCAATAAATTCCTAATCTTAATAAATTGTAACTTTGAATGTCGTAAAATAGACTTTGGGAGTTTGACTATAAATTTATCTCAATAAAAATTGATTCCAAGAAAATAGGGAACAGAAACCAAAAATGCCCTAATTCAAAGACTTATAGCTGAATTATGTGCAATACCTACAGTATGCTTACGCTAGGTCGCGCATGTGCTAACGCCTTGCTACTGCTAACACTGCACTAACAGGAGAGACCGCGTCAGAGCCATTATGTTAAAAGCTGCAATTATTAAATCTTAATTATCTCAGTCATCAATTGTGGCAATACAGCCAATTTCTACCCTTGCACCTAGAGCTAAACCACTCGTACCAAAAGCGCTGCGTGCTGGCAAACGTTTCTTTGAAAAATAGGTGACATAAACTTGATTCATTGCACTCCATTCTTTGATATCAGCAAGCATTACCGTACATTTAACTACTCGATCTAGAGAAGATTCATTTCTCTGGAGAATACGGCTGATATTTTCCATTACTTGCTTAGTTTCTGCTTTGATACCCCCACTGACAAGCTTTTTTTTTCCAGGTATATTACCAATAGCGCCAGAAAGGTAAAGTATATTTCCAACACGCACAGCTTCTGAAAAAGGTAGATTCAGAGATGTTGTTTCATCTGAAGTTAGGTATTCAACGGAATTTGCGGAGCTTAAGTTTTCTTGTTTTGCTATGGTTGTAGAGGTTAAAGCAACACTCAACAATATTATGGCAACAAGTGGAGATATAAATCTCATGATATTTTCCTCAAAATAATTTGAAAATAGCTGATGAAAAATTAGATTATTTGTAAATACATTCTTCAAAATACTTTGTTCGACTTTATACCTTTAAAGGTAACGCTATTTAATTATAGATAGAAATAAAAATAAAATTAAGACTCAATTATATATACAAAATAAGTCCGATTAAACAAAATATTCTGCTATTAGCACCCAATTAAGCATCTGAATTTTACGGAATGGCGCTATTGACCCTTGAAGTTCTCATAAGTTGATGAAAAACATCCAAAACACCTTTTACCTTCAGGGTTATTAGGTGTGCTTCTCTACTGTAAAGGTTGATATTATGGCCCGCTTATCAAGCCCTATAGAAAAGATTCAAAATCATTATAAAATAGTAGTTGTTGGATCTGGATATGGTGGTGGAATTACCGCATCGCGTCTCGCTCGAGCCGGACAACAGGTTTGTATTTTAGAACGGGGTAAAGAAATTCAAGCAGGTGAATTCCCGAATAATACCAGAACAGCATTTAAAGAAATGCAGATAGACCTAGAAGGACAACATATTGGTTCATCTACTGGTTTATATGATTTTCGCATTAATGAAGATATTAATGTGTTCGTTGGTTGTGGCTTGGGTGGAACCTCTTTAATTAATGCTAATGTTTCCTTACGTCCTGAAGACCGGGTGTTTAAAGATAAATGCTTTCCCCAAGAATTTCGTAATGACGTTAGTAGCTTACTTGCAGAGGGTTATAATCGAGCAGAGGAAATGCTTAAACCCACCCCCTACCCAGGAAATTATCCACCCTTAAAAAAATTAGAAGCTTTAAAAAAATCAGCAGAGTACTTAAATCAACCGTTTGAACGATCACCAATTAATGTCAATTTTGAAGAAGGAATAAACCACGTAGGTGTGGAGCAAAAAGCTTGTAACCTCTGTGGAGATTGTGTATCTGGTTGCAACCATAAAGCCAAAAATACTGTTGCAATGAACTATTTACCAGATGCTAAAAATCATGGAGCTGAAATCTATACCCAAGTATCTGTACGTTGGATTCAAAAGCAAGATAGTCTTTGGTTGATTCATTATCAATTGCTGGAAAATGGAAGAGAGAAATTTGATGCTCCGACAATGTTTATTAGTGCAGATATTGTCATTTTAGCCGCTGGTACTTTGGGCTCGACGGAAATTTTACTCCGTTCTGCATCCCGTGGTTTAACCCTATCTAAGAAGTTAGGTCATGGTTTTAGCGGTAACGGTGATGTACTAGCATTTGGTTACAATAATGAAGAAGAAATTAACGGTGTAGGTTTCGGTTATTTTCCACCACAGGAAATGGAAGCTGTTGGTCCTTGTATCACCGGTATTATTGATATGCGATCGCAGCCCCGTCTAGATAATAGTATAATTATTCAAGAAGGTTCGATCCCTGGCGCGCTTTCGGGTTTTATACCAAAAATGTTTGCTGCTGTTGCTCCAATATTGACTAAAGATATAGATAATAGTCTTGTAGAATCTCTCAAAGAAAAAGGACGAGAGTTAAGTTGCTTTGTTAAAGGAGCATATACAGGCGCTCTCAAAAATACTCAGACTTTTTTAGTGATGAGTCACGATGAAGCAAATGGTCAGATATTCTTGTCAGAAGATAAAGTACGAATCAGGTGGAAAGGGATCGGTCAAAAAACCCACTTTGAACGCGTTGACGACTATATTAGACAAGCTACCTGTGCTTTGGGTGGAACTAAAATTCATAACCCGATTTGGAGTAACTTGTTCCAAAAAGACTTGATTACAGTTCATCCCTTAGGTGGATGTCCAATGGGAGAGGATGCTAGTTGTGGAGTTGTTAATCATAAAGGACAAGTATTTTCGCAGACCCAAGGTAAAGAAGTTTATGAAGGATTATATGTCTGCGATGGCTCAGTGATTCCCCGCTCTTTAGGCGTGAATCCCTTACTTACAATCTCTGCGATCGCTGAACGTTGTGCAGCTTTAATCGTCCAAGACTACGGCTGGAATATTAACTACAACTTACCTTCCAAAATATTTAAGAGTGAAAGCAAAAATCAGAATCAGATCGCAGATTCGCTACAGCGTCCTGGAATTAAATTTACCGAAACCATGCGCGGTTATTTTTCTACTCAAGAGAAAGAAGACTACAAAGTTGCAGCAGCAAAAGGTAAAGAAAATAATTCATCTCTGGAATTTACCCTGACGATTAGCTCCTCCGACTTAGAGCAAATGCTTAATCGGGAGAATCATTCAGCCAAAGTCGTAGGTACTTTAATTGCTCCTGCTTTGGAAGCTAAACCACTCACAGTTAGAGATGGGGATTTTCGCTTGTTTGTAGTCAATCCCAATGATTCGGTAAAAACGAAGCGAATGGAATATTTTCTCAAAGTGATCGCGGAAAGTGGCAAAATCTATAATTCAGAGGGTTACAAAATAATACACGATGACGGAGGTTTTGACCTTTGGTCTGATACAACTACTTTATATATCAGTATCTACGAATGCGACACCTTTAAGCGTTCATTGGTGGGTAAAGGGGTTTTGAATATTTATCCCCAGGACTTCCTTCGTCAGATATCTACATTGCGAATTACTAACGCCAAAAATATCAAACAATACTTACAAATTACAACTAGTTTTGGAAGATTTTTTGCTGGAGAACTATTCGATATTTACGGTAAGATTTTTACTAAACCAACAGTCTTTAATCCTGATGCACCACCTCGTCAAAAACGTAAGCTAAGAGTTGATACACCCCAAATCCATTACTTTGAAGCTCGTGATGGCGTACAATTGAGACTAACCCACTATCATGGTGGAAATAAAGGTCCAGTAATGCTGGTGCATGGTTTTGGAGTATCAAGTTCGATTTTCTCTATCGATACCATTGGAACTAACTTAGTAGAATATTTATTTGACCATGGATATGATATTTGGTTGTTAGATTATCGAGTCAGTATTGAATTACCCATATCTAGCACTCAGTCAAATGGTGATGATGTTGCTCTCAATGATTTTCCTGCTGCTGTTGACAAAATTCGCAGTCTTACTGGGGCAAAAAATATTCAAGTAGTCGCCCACTGCTTCGGGGCTACAACCTTTTTTATGTCAATGTTAGCAGGACTTGAAGGGGTAGGTTCGGCGGTTATTTCTCAAGTTGCAACTCACATGCGATCGCCAATGATAATAAAGATAAATTCCTATTTGCGATTACCTTCATTACTGAAGAAATTGGGTTTTAAATCCCTTACCGCCTATTCAGATAGCGACGCTAACTACGTCAATCGAATTATTGATACAGTCTTAAAATTATATCCCGTCAAAGCAGGAAAAGCAGATACTAATCCTGTCAGTCATCGCATTTCTTTCCTCTACGGACAGCTTTATAACCTGGAGCAACTAAATGATGTAACATATAAAAACTTGCATGAACTATTTGGAATCGCCAATATCAGTACTTTTGAGCATCTCGCTCTATTGGTTCGTAAATGTCACTTAGTCAGCGCTGACAGTTCAGAAATTTATGCAGGAAAACTAGAAAAGCTAGCAATCCCGATGACCTTTATTCATGGAGAAGAAAATAATTGTTGGTTACCTGAAAGTACCGAGTATACTTACAAACTATTATCTGACGTTAATGGGAAGCAATTATATAAGCGTTACGTAATTCCCAGCTATGGTCACATTGATTGTATTTTTGGTAAAAATGCTGTTAATGATGTCTATCCATTGATTTTGCAGCAATTAGAAGAAACACTTTAAGTTTTGAGGTTTGTAGTTGGGCTTTAGTCCTATTCAATAGACGATAACGGTAAGGAGTATCAGTTAACGAAAAAGCTTATATCAATTTCAAAAAACTGCTACATATTGAATCCGTTCCCTATTTCCCTACATAAAGAAATCGTAGCAATTTTAAAAGAAATTGGTATTACGAATTAGTCGTCTACCAATCTATCATGAAAACTAATAGAGCCACAGCAGATAAAAGCAAAGCAGAAATCTTAGCTTTGTCGGAAGACATGACGCCAATTGATGGATATGTGGATTTAAAAATTCCCATTGATGTTCTTTGGGAAACTTTTAACCATCCAAATACCTGGAATGTTTGGAATAAGTGTTTTTTTTGGGCTTTCAACAGTGAACTAAAACTAGGAAAACAACTGATTTGGGTCTTTGAACCAATACGCTGGTGGTTTTTATACAAAATGCCTGCGATCGCAACTATTGTCGAACTTGAACCACAGCATAAAGTCACTTGGGAAGTAACAATCCTCCCTGGTTTTTATGCTCGTCATACCTACTATATGAAAGACTTGGGTAATGGTTACACTCGCTTTGGTTCTTGGGAAAAAGCAATGGGCTGGAATTTTCGACTCCTCAAGGGATTTTGGCTGGCTCACTTTACTTTTGTTAAAAATTTTTCTTTAAAAGGAGCAAAGCATCTCGAAAAAGTTTATTCTCAGCATGAGTCTTTGGATCGCGAATACTTGCAATCAAATAAATGGCAATCAAAAAAGAACTGGAAGTTTTTTCTATCTTTAATTTTACTTCTAATTGTTTTAGGTAGTGGAAGTTTTGCAACCTGGTTTTACTTATCTTACGTACAACAACAAACGGTGGAAATGGCTCCCGGAGTCTACGCAGTTTTAGGTGGTGGGGGTAACTCTTTGGTAGTGGAAGATGGTAAAGAAATACTTGTACTCGATCCCAAATTTCCCCCAGGAGCCCAAAGCTTGCGTCGTTGGATTTCTCAAAATTTACCGGATCGCAATGTTACTAAAATCGTTAACACTCACTATCATTACGACCATACCCAAGGTAATATTCTCTATCCATCAGCCCAAATATTTGCCCATCGTCAAGTTCCTCCACTAATGATGCTTCGGGATGGAAACTGGTGGAAACATCATCAAGAATATATTCCCCAAACCGATAATCTAGTTAATAAAACCGATACATTAAAGCTCCAAAATCAAGAAATTATTTTGACATATCCAGGTATCGCTCATACCCACGGCGACCTTTGGGCTTACTTACCAAAAGAAAATATAATTGCTACAGGTGACCTTTTATTTCATACCTATTATCCATTTTTTGATTTGGGTGAAGGTGGAGTTGCAATTCCCCAAACCATAACAGCTATCCGTGAAATAGCTCAAAAATATCCCGACGCCAAATTTATCCCGGGTCATGGTTCCATCGCTACGGCTACAGACTTACAACAATATGCAGATTATTTAGAATATCTATATCAAAGTGTTGGCAATGCTTATAAACAAGGATTGAGTATTGAACAAGCGATCAACACCATAGACTTATCCCAATGGCATCGAAAAATATTACCGTCATTCCATAACAATAGATTGACCTGGGCGACAGCAAAAAGCAACATCCGTTGGGTATATCAGATAGTTGAGCAAGAGCTTGACACAGATTAACTTAATCTATATGAGATCCCCCCTAACTCTCCTTGAAAAGGGGGGAAATAGTCAGAGTTCCCCAATTTAGCGACGGATTTAAGGGGATCTTAAAATCACATTATATTGCAAATAAGTAGTTTGAAAACACACGTTAGGCGCGCAACAATAATATTGTTTTAAGTCAAAACTTAATCGCGTCGTAACGCACCATTGAGATTATTTTGAAAGCGATTGACGAATAAAACAAAAATGAAAATAGGTATATTGGGTGCAACTGGTGCGATCGGTCATCATACCGCTAATGCTGTTTTAGAAAATGGTCACGAACTAGTAGTAATTCACCGAGCATCTTCTAATTTGGAATCAATTAAAGACCTTTCTTTTAATTCCAGAATCTTTAGCTCCAGAATCGGCGATCTAAACGATAGAGCATCTCTGCTCCAAGCATTAAAAGACTTAGATGCAGTAGTTAACTGTGCAGCTTACTATCCAACAAAACCGCGTTCTTTGCAAGCAGAAGTTAAAACCGCGGTTTCACAAATGGAAAATTTCTACCAAGCTTGTTCCCAAGCAGATATACAAAAAATTGTTTACTTAGGAGCTGCGATCGCATTACCAAAACATCCCCAAAATTTACCTGCTACGGAAGAATTAGAGTATGTTCGTACACCACAAAATAAAAATCCCTACCTGCAAGTCAAGTGGGAAATGGATCGTTTAGCAAAACAAAAAGCTAAAAATGGCTTACCAGTAGTTATTGCTATTCCTTCCATGTGCTTTGGCGAATTTGATTATGCTCCATCCACAGGTAGATTAATTGTGGAAATCGCTAACGGTACGATTCCTGGTTATATCAGGGGCGATCGCAACGTTATCTATACAGGAGATGCAGGTAAAGGACTTATGCTCGCTTGCGAAGGAGGTAAACCAGGAGAAAGATATTTGTTTACTGGTACCAATATTTCAATGGATGAATTGGTCAAACGAATAGCAGAACTTGCTGGGGTTTCCCCACCTAAAATCCCCATTCCTTTACCAATAGCTAAAACGATATCTAAATTTCAAGAAACTAAATATCAACTTTTTGGTGGAAAATTACCCAAAATCAGTTCATCTGCGATCGCAGTCATGGCATCTGGTCAATTTTTAGATGGTTCTAAAGCACAAAAAGAATTGGGTTTTCAATCAAAAGTAGATTTAAATGAGGCTATTACTCGTGCAATAAATTGGTTTCGCATAAGAAAATATATCAATTAGTTACCAATTACCAATTACCCATTACCCATTACGCCTTACCATAAACCGGAATTACTGCACCACTTGTATCTTTAGCAATTTCTGAACCCAAAAAACAAATAACTTCAGCTAAAGATTCTGGTTTTACCCACTTATCTGCATTTTCTGTACCCATTGCTTGTCGGTTGCTGGGGGTATCAATAATGCTGGGTAAAACCACATTCGCAGTAATGTTCTTATCTTTTGTTTCATCTGCGATCGCTCTGGTAAAAGCTACAACTCCGGCTTTAGCTGCACAATAAGCTGCTAGTTGCCCTGTTGGCTCTACAGCACCTCTAGAACCAATAGTAATGATCCGTCCATAGTCATTTTCCAGCATTCTTCTCAAACTGTGCTTACAAACCAGGAAAGTAGTATTTAAGTTTAAATCAAAATCTTTTTTCCAACAGTCAAATTCATATTCATTGACCTTACCCATTGAGAAACCTCCAACTAAATGGATCAGTACATCCACTCGTTCCATGCTATTGACTAAATTTTCTACCGATTTTTCTTGGGTTAGATCGGTTTCAATGAACTTAATTCGAGCAAAGTCTGCAGGTGGAATTAAACTTTTGAGATTTTCGACTTCTTTTGCGCTGCGGTAGGGTATGGTGACTTCTGCACCTTTGGAAAGAACTACCGGTGTAACGCCGCGACCAAGTCCACCAGTTCCACCAGTTAGTAAAACTTGTTTACCTTTCATAATTTTTTTCTGTGATAGATTTCTTAATTAAGATATCCCAACAAAAGCAAATATAATTAGTGTTTCTTAGAAAATACTTGGAAGCTTCCAAAAATACTCAGAGTTTTTCTTCAAATCTTATGGTAATGAAAAGTAAAAAAAAATTTATGTTCGCATATGTGAAGAATTTTAAATTGGGTTTTTGATATTTTTATGTTAAAAATAAAGTCTTCCAAACAACCTTTGAATCCAGGAGAAATTAAACCATAAATAGAAATAACCTTTTATATCCATAAGAATAATTTTGCCTACTAAAATCTGTACCGTGACTTAAGATTTAAACATAAATAGATATTTAAACTTTAAATTTAGAGATTAAGTTCAAAAAAGTTAATAATGATGTTTTAACTTAACGATAGTGGAACGATATTAACATCTCTCGGTCACAAAGGACTATGAATCAAGAAAAAATACCACTATCAGGAATTTGGGATAGTAATGAATTGTGGTGGCTGCGAGGATTCAAGTTACCTACTTTATCTTGGTCAAAACCGATAGTTAAATACATGGGTTTACCAACAGTTCTTGTGGATAATCTACAAGTATGGAAATCTATTTATCCCAGCATTGAATTTGAATATCACAGACGATCTAAAATTAAACAACCAGAGCTTGAAATATTTGAAGAAATCAATCAACCTCTACCTTGGCAAAGAGTAGTTAAGTCGGCGTTACAAGAATTAGCAGTTCTTCTGGGGCATAATGTTGCTGTTGAGTTAGAACATTGGGTGATCAGGCATTTTTTATACAAGGAAATTCATTGGTCGATGAATGCTTGGTCCTATGTTTTAGATCGAGCTTGTCAAAACTTTGATTATGATGAAAAACGAGTGGCTCCACCGG